>DASSCX010000048.1:0-21405 GCA_035697425.1 Pyrinomonadaceae bacterium
GCCAAAGAAATGGGGCGTGCTCTAGGAGCCCATGCTGGCGCAAGTCTGCTGATGCTCAGCGACGATCCTGAGCAGATCTTTACTGAAACTGTGAGGCTGCGTCCCTCCGCAGTGATCATTACGATCTCGAACATTGGCGAACCGGCTCTTAATCTGGTGCGCCGCATCAAACTTGAATGTCCGACGACGGCGGTCATCTGTGCTTCCCGCGATTCTTCGCCCGATTTGATTCTGCGCAGCATGCGTTCAGGTGCGCGCGACTTTCTCCGCTTGCCCATCAGCGAAGGCGAATTTGCGACAATTATTGAACGCACCACGGAGTTTGTCGCCGAACACCTCAACGACGAACCGAAGAAGCGCGGACGTGCAATAGCCGTCTTCTCGAGCAAGGGCGGCTGTGGTTGTTCCTTAATTGCCACTAATCTCGCAGTCGCACAAAAGTCACCCACTGTCCTCGTAGACCTCAACCTGCAATCGGGCGATCTCGAACTGATGCTCGGGTTGCGGCCGAAGTTCTCTCTTGCCGACGTGGTCGAAAATCGCGACCGTTTAGACGACGCCCTGCTCTCAAATTACTTAACGACTCATTCGAAAAACGTTTCCCTGCTCGCGGCGCCTACAAAAGCTGAAAGTGCGGAGGAGATCGAACCTAAGCACATTTACGAAGTGATGGAGCTGCTGCGGCAACGATTCGACTCGGTAATTATCGACACGCCGCACAACTTTGATGCGCTAACGATTTCGGCCCTCGACCACGCCGATCAGATTCTGGTGGTGCTCACCCTTGAGATTCATGCGATCCGCAGCACCCGCCGCGCCCTCGAAATCTTCAACCGCCTGGGTTACCCGGCGAAGAAGATTCGCATCGTGGTCAATCGTTGGAGCAAGAACATCGAACTCAATCAAAAACAAGTTGAGGACTTTCTCGGCGAGAAGGTGGTCGGGTTCATCCAGAGTGACTATCAAAGTGCGGTCAACTCGATCAACCTCGGCCAGCCCCTGATCGAATCTGCGCCCACTTCGAAAGTTGCGGGCGACTTGCGTCAGTTAGCTTCGCAGCTTTTCGATGGCGAAACCGACCCGGGCTTCCCGATCAGCGAAAACAAGCGTTCGTTTAATTCACTGTTTCGCCGGCAGCGAGTCTTGATGCAGGACTTTGGCCTGAATACCGCGCTCGACAAAGTTAGCAGCTAAAAACATCCGGTCCTGGTGGCAATCAAACCTGGGGAATTCATATGGCACTGCGTGAACGATTAATCAAAGACAATGGCTTCAGCACGGTCGTGGGCGACGACTCCGTAAGCAATCAACAAAGCTTTCAGGACATGAAGTCACGGTTACACCGCTTGCTCATCAATCGCATGGACTTAACGAAGATGCGCATGCTTGAGCCGGAACAACTGCACGACGAAGTGGCCCGACTTGCCGCCAGCCTGCTTTCTCAGGAAGATACGCCCCTTTCCACCATTGAACGGGAGAGACTGATTCATGAGGTGCGCCACGAACTGTTTGGGCTCGGCCCCCTCGAACAGTTGTTGGCCGACACGACCATCTCCGACATCCTCGTGAATTCACCTTACAACGTGTACATCGAGCGCGGTGGAAAGCTGGAGCGGACGAATGTTGAATTTAAAGACAATGAACACCTGATGCGCGTTATTGAACGCATCGTTTCTTCGGTCGGCCGCCGCATCGACGAATCGTCGCCAATGGTTGACGCGAGACTGAAAGATGGCTCGCGTGTTAATGCGATCATCCCACCCCTCTCGCTGGACGGCCCAGTGCTTTCGATTCGCCGTTTCGGTGCCGAGCCACTGCGCATGGACAAACTTATCGGGAAGCAAGCCCTCACCCCCGATATGGCGAGCATGTTTCAGATGTGCGTGCAGGCACGACTCAACGTCCTGATCTCCGGAGGCACTGGCGCCGGAAAAACTACCCTCCTCAATGCCCTCTCGGCTTTCATCCCTGCCGATGAACGAATCGTCACCATCGAAGACTCAGCAGAGCTGCAGATGCAACAGCCGCACGTGGTTCGGCTGGAGACTCGGCCTCCGAACATCGAGGGTAAAGGCGAGGTGGCCCAACGAGACCTGGTCAAGAATGCTTTGCGTATGCGTCCTGATCGAATTGTGATCGGCGAGGTTCGCGGCGGTGAAGCCATCGATATGTTGCAGGCCATGAATACAGGCCACGATGGCTCTTTGACAACGATTCACGCAAACACCTCCCGAGACGCACTCGCGCGGCTCGAGACAATGATCCAGATGACGGGCATGCGACTTTCTGATCGCGCGATGCGGCAACAAATTGCCTCGGCGATAAACCTGGTGATTCAAGTAGCCCGGCTCTCTGACGGCACTCGGCGCGTCACCTCAATCTCCGAAATCACCGGCATGGAAGGTGAAACCATCACCATGCAGGACGTCTTCATCTATGAACGAAAGGGCGTAGACAAGGATGGCCGCGTGATTGGCAGATTCCGTCCTACCGGAGTTCGCCCGCGGTTCGCCGAGCGGCTGAAACTCTACGGACTGCAATTGCCACGTTCGTTTTTTGAGGAGGTTGCTTAATGTTACTAATTCCTTTCGTCGTTTTTCTGACGTGCCTCTTCATCACCTATGCTCTCTACCTGCTGAGCTCGCGCAAATCTGACGCACGCCGCGCACGGCTCGATGAGCGCCTGGCCGACGCGATCCGCTCCTCGGCAGTCTCCTCAGATAGTGATGTTCAGCTCGCCCGCGAGGAACTGCTTAGCGAAATTCCCTGGCTGCATCGTGTATTGCTCAAAATCGAGATCACCTCGCGCATGAAGCGAATGATCGACCAGGCTGACTCACAAATCACTGTGATGAAGCTGGTGTTGTTTTCGCTAACGGCCGGCGTGATGGCCTTCTTAGCGGTATCCATGATCAGTGTTTCATATCTGTTGATGATTGTTGCCGCCGTGATCGCCACCGTCGTTCCCTTTGCGCATATCGCGATGAAGCGCAAGAAGCGGCTGAATAGGTTTCTACAGTTACTACCCGATGCTCTCGACCTCATGAGCCGCGGACTTTCTGCCGGGCACGCTTTTACGGAAGCCTTGCAGATGGTCGCGACGGAAATGCCTGAGCCCATCGCTACCGAATTCCGCAAAACCTATGACGAGCAGAACCTGGGACTCTCACTAAAACTGGCGCTGGAGAACCTGGCGCAGCGCATGCCGCTTTTGGATCTGCGCATGTGCATCACCGCGATCCTGATTCAGCGTGAGACTGGCGGCAATTTATCGGAGTTGCTGGAAAAGGTGGCGCACACGATTCGCGAGCGTTTTCGCATCATGGAAGATTTGAAGACCCTTACCCTTAGCTCGCGCTGGTCGGCTTGGTTGCTCTGCGCACTGCCAATCTTCCTGGCTATTTACGTTTCAATCATGAATCCGGAGTACATGCAGGTCCTCTGGCGCGATCCGCGCGGGCACAAGCTGATAGCGGTGGCTTCGATCATGCAAATCCTGGGAATGCTCATGGTCAAGAAGATCATGACCATCAGAATCTAATTACAGGCAGGCGTCTATGTTAATCATTTCGATTTCCACCTTTATTTGTATTGCTGGCGGTGTGATGGCCATCTACTGGCTGATGTTTCGTCCCGCAAGCGCCACGGCGACCCGCTTGCACGAACTTGTCGAGCCGAGCGTAATCGCGCCCACATCACTCGAAAATGACAGCGCCTCCCTTGCAGAGCGCTTGGCCGAACCGCTTGGCAGGCTGGTTCCTCCTTCGGCAGCGAGTGCGAAAAAGTTACAGAAGCGCCTAATGCAGGCCGGGTTTCGCTCACATTCAGCGCCAGCGCTTTATCGCGCCACACAACTGCTATTTGTGGTGTCTTTTCCCGCTCTGATCACGCTGCTGTGGTTATTCCTGGCTAAACCCCTCAATAGCGCGACACTCCCCCTCGTATTTGCAATCGGAGCTGGGGTGATCTTCCCGCGTTTTATGTTGAACCGTCTGGTCGCCGGGCGACAGTTGCGAATTACCTGGGGCCTCGCAGACGCCTTGGACTTAATGGTGATTTCGATGGAGGCCGGTCTGGGCCTGAACGCCGCAATGGTAAAAGTTTGCGATGAGCTTAAAGGTGTGCACCCGGACATCAGCAAGGAATTCGAAATGGCGAATCTGGAAATTCGCGTTGGCCGAGAACGCAGCGAAGCCTTGCGCAACCTCGCGGAACGCTCAGGCGTTGAAGACCTCAACAGCCTCGTCGGGATGCTAATCCAAGCGGATCGATTTGGTACTTCGATCGCGAGAGCCGTGCGAGTTTACTCTGACAGTCTTCGAACCAAGCGCCGACAACGCGCGGAACAGGCGGCGCAGAAGGCCGCGTTCAAACTCTTATTGCCTCTCGGCGCCCTGCTCTTTCCCACGATGTTCATCGTCATCCTTGGTCCAGCGCTATTGAACATTTCCGACATGTTGGGTGGCGGTATCTCTTTCAGTAAATAGGTGCAGACATGTTTAAAAGAACGCTCATCATCTTTTCGCTTACGATCGGTTTCTTGTTTGCCGCGGCGACGCTGCAAACCGCACACGGCATCTTGCTGCCCGCGTCTGAGATGGTCACGGTAAATGAGGCTACCCAGGTTTCCGTGCAATATGGCGATGGCGAAACGAAGAAAGATAACGCCTTTGTCCGTGTTTTGAAGGCGCCCTTCAAGGCGCTGGGTAAATTGTTTGGCCGCGGCAAAGACAAGAATAAAATTGCGCGTCTCACTAAAAAGGATGTCGAAAAGTTCGAGTCAGCGGGACTAACGCGAGTCGTGGATGCAGTACAGGCTACACCTGAAACGATGCCCTCCAATGACATCGGTGCCGGCGCGCATCTCGAACGTGGGCGCGGTTACCTAAATACGGACAAGGTGAATGAAGCAATAGCAGAGCTATCCCTAGCAGCCTCAATGGAGCCGTCGCTTGCTGAAGCTCATAACCTGCTCGGCGTCGCCTACCATCGGAAAGGTTTAAGGGACCTCGCGCGTCAATCTTTAGAGACGGCACTGAAGCTGGACAAGAAAAACGCTCAAATCCTGAACAACCTTGGTTACCTGCTCTACGACCGCGGCGAGTATAAGAGCGCGCTCGAGCCTTTGAAAAAGGCCGCCCGCCTCGCACCGGACGATGCTCGGATTCTAAACAATCTTGCCCTGACACAATCGCAGCTCGGCAAGTTCGATGAGGCTTACAAAAATTTCGCCCGCGCGGGCGATGAAATCGAAGGACACCTGAATATCGCCAATCGCCTTGAGATTGCGGGTCTCTCGGAAAAGGCTCGCGAGCACTATGACGCCGCTCGGGCCCAGGCCGAAGCTAATCAGAAAAACAATCGCGACGCCCAGTCAATTACGGTGGTGATGGAGATTGAGAATGGACGCGTAAAGTATGCATCCATTTCTAATCCCCGTCCGGGTCTTGCTGCCTATGAGGCCACAGCGCTCCGGATTGCACGCGGCCGCCGCTATGCAGCCGGAAAGAACGGTCAGGAATCGATAGTGCTCAAGATTCAATCGACGCCTGCCTCCTAACCTTAACTCGCGACGCTGACATCACTGGATTAAGAGATGGCGCATCTAAATATTCTAACTCGAACCGAGATCGAGTCTTTGGGACCGCCGACGCCCGAAGAGATAGCCGACACCGATGTGGCGACTGGTTTTCTTTGTGACCTCACACTGAAGCACGTTGCAACTCTGCCGGAGCCCACTACCACAAACGTAGCGGAACGACTCCACTTGCCGCGCTCCTTAGCCGAAGAACTTCTCTATCACCTCTACCGCGAGAAGCTTATCGAGATGCGTTTGCAAAGCGCTGTCGGTTCCACGCGTTATGCAATGCTGGATCATGGCTGGGAGCGAGTTTCACGGCTGCAGTCGCAATCCGGTTACGTCGGTCCTGCTCCGGTTTCCCTGGCGGACTACTCACACATGATGCGACTTCAGGCAGTCCCTTCGAAGACGGCCTCAATCGATGGTATTCGCTCTGCGTTCTCGGATTTGATTTTGCCGGAATCGCTGCTGCAGACGCTCGGCTGCGTTATCAATTCACGCCGCTCTCTCTTTTTGACTGGTCTTCCAGGAACGGGTAAAACGGCAGTATCAGAACGCATGAATGCTGCCCTGCACGGCACGATTTGGATTCCGTTTGCAATCGACGTTGACGGCCAGATCATTCGCGTCTTTGATTCGCATTCACACGTTCCGGTTCCGGAAAGGACCACCGCCGTTGAATTTGATCGGCGCTGGATCGAAATTGAGAGGCCGCTAATTATCGTCGGCGGTGAGCTAACGTTGGAAAACACCGACTTAACCTGGTCGGAAACTGCGAAGTTCTATGAAGCTCCCTTTCAGGTGAAATCGAATGGGGGCACCCTGGTGATCGATGACTTTGGCCGGCAGCGAGTCTCCCCACAGGATCTGCTCAACCGCTGGATTCTGCCCCTTGAGCGTCGCGTAGATTTTCTGACGCTTCATAACGGGAAGAAAATTGAAGTGCCTTTCGAACAGCTCGTTGTCTTCTCTACTAACCTCGACGAGAGAGATCTGGTAGATGACGCGTTCCTGAGACGAATGGGATACCGAGCCCGCGTTGAGCCACCCACTCCCGCGGCCTACTCGGAGATCTTCAAGCGGGCAGTTGCCACCCGCGCAATGAGTTTTGATCAGGCTTCGTTGACTCATGTGCTGAATAAATATGACGCAGAGCGTCGCATGATGAAGGGATGTGAACCCCGAGACTTGCTGAATCGAGTCACTGACATCTGTTTGTTCGAAGGACAGCCTCTCCACTTGACTCCAGAGCTTATCGATATTGCCTGGCGTAACTATTTTGGCAGCTCGCACGGATTCGCTGTTGAGTCGGAGCAAGCAGCTATCGCCTAAGGCTTCTCGGGAATGTGATCGAGCTAATGAGCGGGACCATCCTAACTCCCTGCAAGCTTCTGCTGTTCGGCCTGATTGTCGGATCGAATTGTTTTGTCTCGGAAGCGCAAACGCGGCGCTCTCGTTCTCCTAATCGCAAAGCTCCAGCGACCGCCCCGGCACCTGCTCAAACCGGTGAGATGAAGGTCACGGGCCAGCGTATTGTCCTGCCAACGGGAGTGACGTTAGAAGTTGACGAGGTGTCCCGTCAGGGCGATGAGATCTGGTATCGCGTGGGAAATATTTGGAAGATGCTCAATGGGGCCGTGAAATCGGTAGATCCGATTCTTACCCCAACCACACCTCCCACGGCCCCGGTTGTTACCCCTCCAAAAGATGTTGCCAAGCCTGCCCCTGCATATTGGATCCAGCTAGTGGGGGGTGCGCGCGTAAAAGCTGATTCTGTTACCGAAGACAGCACTGGTGCCTGGTACCAGCGTGGCAATCTATCGGTTTTTCTGGAGCGCGCCCGGATAGCACGTATAGAGCTGGAATCCGACGCCCCCAAATCGGGGCGCTGGAAAGGTGAGGGCTGGACTTCGGGAAATAGCCTTATTGATAGTTTAATAAAAGCGAACGGCGAACGTTTTGGTGTTGATCCCTATCTCATCTTTTGCGTGATTGAGCACGAATCACACTTCCGTACTCGCGCTTTAAGTCCGAAAGGCGCCCAGGGACTAATGCAGTTGATGCCTGGAACGGCCAGAAGATTCGGAGTAAGAAGAGCATACGATCCGGCGGAAAATATCTATGGCGGCACCCAATACTTGAAGGAGTTGCTGACGATGTTTGGAGGCCAGGTTCCGCTCGCGTTGGCGAGTTATAATGCCGGAGAAGGTGCAGTGATGAGATACGGCCGGAACATTCCCCCGTATCGGGAAACTCGCGAGTACGTAAAACGAATTACGAAACGGTACGGTTCGGGAAGCACCACCGAACCATAAGCTACCGGAAGGCAGGAAATATGAACCGACTCGTACTCAAAATCTCATTGGCAACGTTAATTGCAGTTTCTAGTGCTTTCGCCATCGCGGCGCAAACGCGCATTACCGAGGGAACGCTGACGAATGCTGCCATAGTGAAGCTCGTCAAAGCCGGCTTTAGCGAAAAGACCGTGATTTCTCTGATTGCGGTGCGTCCCGGCGCCTTTAACTTGTCGGCCGAGAACATGATCGCCCTAAAACGTAGCAACGTGAGCGAGAAGATTATTCTGGCGATGGTTGCCAAACAACAAGGCGAAGTTATCGACGACGATTTTTGGAGTGACGACCTCTCAGCGCGCTCAAACGACCCACTGCAAAGCAATTCCAGCGGAATTCCTGGCGCTGACGGGGGCTCGAGCACAAACATCTTTGGGTCGAGCGGTGGTTCGAAAGGCAAGCAGAGTAGTCGCGGCGCTGACGGCGCGCTCGCGGAAGAAACAATGACGACGGGCTCCGCCACCGTGCGGATTATTCGACCTCCCTCCGAAGCCGGCCCGAATGGCACTGCCAAACTTGAACGAAAAGCCACGCTCACTAATCAAGGAGTGATTGACCTGGTAGACGCGGGTTTTTCGGAAGGCACAATCATTCGTCGCATCGAACAATCGCCGGTTGAATTCACGTTATCTGCTGCCAATGTTGCCGACCTTCGCAAACGTCGCGTCAGCGATAAGATTATCGCCGCCATGAAGGCCGCGATGGGAGACGACACGCCTGCCGAAACGACGGGATCAAACAATGGTGTGCCGAAAAAGTAGCTTTCAATTTCTTCGCCTCACACTAACTTGCATCCTCGTCGCTCTACTTTCGGCGGCCGTGCTGCAGTTCGATCCGCCCGCAGTAGGCGCGCAGAGAGTTTCGAAATCCTCACAACGCCCCGCAGCTCGGAAAACACCGGCGCCAAAACCGTCGCCGACGCCCTTCCGCATTGTGACGGGAATGGGCGAACCCCCGCCGCCGCCAATCTACAAACCGAAGAAAGTGCAGGAACTGGAGCCGGGCGATGTTGTCTCGATCGAGACCACAGAAGTCATGACACCTGTCACTGTGCGCGATTCCAGCGGTCGACTCGTGTCTGAATTAACACGCAATGACTTTCGGGTGTTTGAAGACGAACGAGAGCAGTCACTTAGTGATTTGGCTTTGCGACAGGTTCCGGTTGACGTCGTCTTGATGGTCGATGCGTCTTCATCCGTAGCCAAGAATCTGGATGACTTCCGCCGCGCTGCCGAGGGATTCGCAGCGAGTTTGGCGGCAGAGGACCGCATCAGCCTAATCAAGTTCGACGATCGCGTGGAGCTGCTTCAGGATTGGACACGAAGTCGTTTTCAACTGCACCGTGCTCTCGGGCGCCTGGAGCCGGGCATGTTCACTCGTTTTCATGACGCCCTGATTCTGGCTTCGCGCGAACACTTTGGCCAGACGAAATCACGCCGCGCCGTGATTGTCTTGACCGATGGCATCGATAGTGGACGCAGCAACACCACCCTCAGACTGGCTCTCGAGACCCTGCTGAAAGCGCAAGTCACGGTTTATGTCATCAGTAATACCGAGATAAGTAGAGCAGCGAAGAAAGCGGAGTTAGATGAGCTTATGAGTAGCGGGTCGGCTTCAGTGCACTTTAATCAGCTTCGGATTGATGACTTGCAACGCGGCTTGCAGATTCTTGATTTCAGCGAAACAAACCTTGCCGAGCTGACAGCGGCTACCGGTGGACGTCTTTACAAGCCGCATTCGTTTGACGCTCTCGATTCGACTTATGCAGAAGTTGCCGATGAGTTACGGCACCAGTACGCCTTGTATTACACCCCGCTTGATAAGAAACGCGACGGGCGCTTTCGCCGGGTAGAAGTTGAGACGAAGAATCCGGATTACAAAGCCACCACACGGATTGGGTACTTCGCACCTCGATCTTAGACCCGAGCCACCTCAGGCTTCACTATCAGCAAAACGCGCTTCGATAATATTCCCTCGAAGCTTTCCCTCTTTGGCGGCGAGCTGCGGATACGTCGCCAGTTCCGCCAACAGGTCTATAGCGAGGCTTTCCTCCGTCGCTTCTATTTCAGCCGCCGAGCCTTCAATCTCCAAGAACAGTCCAAACGGCAGCTCGTCCAGGACGATCTCAACCGTGCCCAGGCGCCAGGTTTCGCGCTTCTTTTCATAAACAACGCGGGGCCGGTACCCGAGAGCTTCAAGGATTGCATGCATCGTGTCCGCATTTTCGACCTCGGTTTCTTCTTCACGTTGCTGCTTAATCGGCGAGACGCCGGGCAGGCGTTCTTTAAAAGTTAGGAGGGTGCGGCCGCCGACCCGTCTAAGACGCAAGACGCAGTTGCGCTGTTTTAGTTCGGGGCCATCGTAAAGAACGTTCTCTTCAAAAGCTTTTCCTTCGCGCGTTGCACCGATCTCCGCCAAACGTCGCACCAGCGCCTTGCGCTGATCCTCGCTAAGCCGATATTTCTTCTCGATTTCAATCGACATCAAACTTGGGAACTGTCGCTGGTTAGCGCTGTTCGATCACGAGTGCCTGAGCCAACGCACTACTTCTGGAATCGTCGCCCGTTTGCCATACATCAACATCCCAACTCGATAAATTCGCGCGGTGAGCCAAAGCAAGAGCATGACAGTCACTACTCCAATAAACAACGAGAGGACAATTTCCCAAAGCGGTGGCGTTTGCGAAACAATCCGAATGATCATCGTAATGGGCGCGAAAAAGGGAACCATGGAAACCCAGAAAGCGAGCGCTGATGACGGACTACGAATAACAGGAAAAGCCAGATAAAACCCAAACACAAGCAACAGCACCACGGGGATCGCTAATTGCCCGCCCTCTTGCGTAGTCGTCACCATCGATCCAATCAGCGCGTAGAGCGATGCGTAAAGGAAGTAGCCCAACAGGAAAAACAACAGAAAGTAGACGGCGAAGAGAGGAGGTAGGTGCGGTATCTTTAGATCCTGCACGCCGGAAGCACCTAAGAGCCATGTCGTCGCGGCTATGAACGCAGCGCCCCAAATTGCCAATTGCGTCAGGGCTACTAATGAGACGCCTATCAGTTTGCCCATCATTAACGGGAAGGAATTGACGGACGAAAAGAGAACCTCCGCAATTCGGGTCTCCTTTTCCTCCACCACAGCGCCCAGGATGACTTGGCCATACATGAGGATCGTCAGATAGATCGCGAACCCGACCATAAAGACCATCAAAAAACCGGCGCCTGAGTCTCGTTCACCAGCTTCACCTTTTTCATTGACCGGATAAGTTTCCAGCTCAACAGGCCGCGACAAAGAATTCAATCGTCCTTCGTCGACGCCGGCAAGGATCAACCGCTGGCGATTGACCGCGAGATTCAGCCTTTCCTGAATCTGACTTTGCGTGATCACATCGCCCACGTTTCTGCCGTAGTAAGCTGGTTTGCTTTCGGGATTCTGGAGGATGTCCGCCGGCAAAACGACGTACCCATCCAGCTCGTCAGCGGCAATCCGGCGATTGAGGTCACGCCGTACCTCGTCGAGGGAGCGGCCATTTAAATCAACTCGCTCAGTTGAAAAGCTTCCAGCTAACGAACTGCCGGCCTGCTCGATTCGATCGCGCGTGTTTGCATTAATGCTGCTGGCAAAATCAGGATGGTCTTCAAAATCATCTCCGTCCAAGAGCGTTGTTCTAAACCGTTCGTAAAGTTTCGCATCTCCGGTTTCATCGATGATCGCCAGACGAGTCGCGCCGCCCGTCTTGAGACTAAACAAGAGCCCGGGCACAACCGCGAATAACGCCAGCATCACGGGACCTAAGATGGTGAGGACGACAAACATTCTCGTGCGCACTCTCTGCACGTATTCGCGTTTCACGATCGCCAGAAACTTACTCATTGGTTCTCAGTTATCCTCGCGATGAAGATGTCGTGAAGACTCGGTTCAATCATTTCAAATTTCTCAACTCTAGCGCCGGCCTTGATAAGTTCGCGTAACAACACTTGAACGTCGGCTCCGGGCGCAAGCAGCGCTTCAATTTCGTCCGCATGGTGAGTTGTCGCTGAGACTAAGGATTGATCGCGCAGCACGCCGTCTCCTCCGGCGATGCGTAAAGCGACGGCGTTCCGTCCAAAACTGCGCTTTACGTCGCGCAGGCTGCCTTCCAAAACCTTTCGCGAGCGATCCAGCAGACAAATGTCATCGCAGATTCTCTCGGCGATCTCCATCTGGTGGGTCGAGAAGATTATGGTTTTGCCCGCACCCTTCAACTCCAGGATGATCTCTTTCAGCAGCTCCAGGTTTATTGGGTCCAAGCCCGAAAATGGCTCATCAAGGATCAGCAGATCAGGATCATGCAAAACCGCCGTAATGAATTGGACTTTTTGCTGCATGCCTTTAGAAAGCTCAGAAGCCTTTTTGTTTTTCCACTCTGTCAGCTTCACCCGATCCAGCCAGAAGTCGATCCGTCTACCCAATTCCTGTTTGCGCACGCTCTTTAGTTCGGCGAAGAATCTGATTTGGTCGCCGACCTTCATTTTTTTGTATAGCCCGCGCTCCTCGGGCAAGTAGCCGATGCGATCCTGCAATGCGGGAGTTATCTGCTTTCCAAACAGCTCGATTCTTCCGGAGTCAGGCGCGGTAATGTTTACGATCATGCGGATCGTTGTGGTCTTCCCTGCCCCGTTGGGCCCCAACAGTCCGTAGATTCTTCCCGGGTAAACCGAGATACTCAGATCGCTGACAGCGGCAAACTCACCGAACCGTTTCGCGACTTGTTCGAGTTTGACGGTCGCCAGGGAGTTAGACATCAAGAGAGTTCCCGAATTGTTGGTATGACGCGAAGGCCGCCGGCAATAAGATTTCTTGCCCCCTTATTACGCCGAGGGCAGGTTGAAGGTTTAGCTGTTGCACTCCAGCCGCAACTGTTTCATAGTTAGGCAGCTTTAGCCGTCTCCATTCCGAGTCGCTATCGCTCATGATCGACGGTCAACGTCTCCCCCTCAACTCAATTTCGCTCCGCTGCTAAAGCATCATGCCTGTGCCAGCCCGGGTTGTCACCGCCACGGTCACGCGGATATTGATCTGCTTACTTGCCATTCCGACAGCAGCATTCAGCCAAACTCAAACACAGTCGCGGGATCAGACTGAAGTTATCCGTGTTTTCACCGAACTGATCCAGACTGACGTGCTGGTCTTTGATAAGGACGGGCACTTCAAAGACAACCTGCGTCGTGAAGATTTTGAGTTGCGCATCGACGGCAAAGTAAAACCAATTGAATTCTTTGAGCGAGTTGCCGCCGGTAGCGCTAACGAAGAAACTCAAATTGCCGCCGCGCGAGGGTCCGTGCGGGTCGGCACCAAAGGCAAGCCAGTTCCTCTCGATCGGGGTCGCACGGTACTTTTTTACGTTGACGACTTGCATCTGGACCTCGCGGGAGCAAAAGCAGCCCGAAGAGTTATCACTCGCTTTATCGACGCGGAAATGAGTCAAAATGATGAAGCAGCGGTGACGTCAGCCTCCGGTCAGCTCGGCTTTCTTCAGCAAATAACCGACAACAAGACTGTATTGCGACGTGCGCTGGAACGACTCACGCCGCAACCTTACAGGATCCAGGATCAACAACAGCCCCCAATGTCTGAATTTCAAGCGCTGCGAATCGATGGCTTCGATCGTGACGTGACCGGTTTCTACGTCGATGCGGTGCGGCGTGAGAATCCTATGATCAGCCAGCAAACGGCAGAGGCCATGGTCCAAAGCCGGGCCAGTCAGATCTTGACACAGGCCGCGCACATCACCAGATCGTCGCTGGTTGGTCTGGAAAGTTTGGTTCGCTCGGCTTCCGCCTTACCCGGACAGAAGCTGCTCTTCTTCTTGTCAAACGGGTTCTTTGTCAACGACAGCCGTTCGGATGTTAGGGACCGGCTGCAAAGGATTACGAGTGCCGCGGCACGCAACGGCGTGGTCATCTACTCGCTCGACGCTCGCGGTTTGGTAAGCGCGTTGATTGACGCTAGCACGGATGCGCCATTTGATCCGTCGTTTCGCTTACGCCGCAGCGAAAGCGCTGAGATAACTGCATCGCAGGATGGTCTTCACTCGCTCGCTTACGACACGGGCGGGCGCACAATCTTCAACACTAACGACCTCGGACCAGGTCTGAAAAAAGCTTTGGACGAAACTTCCGTCTATTACTTGCTCGCCTGGAAGCCTGATCAGGATAAACCGTCGTCAAGTAAATTTCGCCGGATTGAAGTGAAGTTAATAAACAAGCCCGATTTGGTGACTCGAGTGCGCCGGGGATTTTTCGATCTCGAGCCGCCTGCAGCCGCAGCGGTGAACGATCAGTCTAAGAAAACTGCGGACAAAAAGGCTGAATCTGAGTTATGGAAAGCGATTGCTGCTGCAATGCCGAATCAAGGATTGCCCTTTTCGCTAAGCCTCACTTACATCGATACGCCGGAGAAGGGTCCACTGCTCTCAACCGCGATGCAGGTTCCGAGCGAGTTCCTGACTTTCAATGTCGTCGATGGTAAATCCAGAAGCGTTGTTGAGCTGGCGGGCGCCATCTTCAACGACAAGGGTCAAGTAGGAGCCAGGCTCAATCAGCGGCTAACAGTCACTGCGCCGCCACCTGATGCTTCCGTGCCGCCGCCGAAAAATTTCAGTTATACATTCCCCATTCACCTGGCGCCCGGTCTCTATCAGGGCCGCTTCGGTGTGCGCGATGTAACTAGTGGAAAAACCGGTACGGCGCACGCCTGGATTGAGATTCCGCCGCTCGTCCCTGGCGAGGTGCAGTTGAGTAGCCTGCATATTGGTGAACGAACTTCTGCTCCTGTAACGAACGCTTCTGTTAGCCCTGACAGTCCGATCGAGGGTGTCAGTCTCAGCATCGATCACTATTTCCGCTCCTCGTCTTACCTGCGCTTTCTGGTTTTCGTCTATAACGCAGCGCGTGCGTCCGACGCTAAGCCCGATCTCGCCCTCCAGGTTCTGTTACTTCGAGATGGTCAACCGGTGGTTACGACCCCACTCAAAAAGCTGACCAACGAAGGCGCGCCGGACCTGAATCGCATCCCTTATGCGGCGGAGATTTCGCTAGCCGACCTTCCCTCGGGCAGATACCTGCTGAAGGTAAATGTCATCGACAGAGTTTCCAAACGTAGCGCCTCGCAGGAAACTCCGATCGAGATTGAGTAAAAAATTCCGCCGTTAAATGACTAAACACTGGAAACCGTCGCGCGAGCAGATTCTAGCTGCCGAAGGTAAGACCGTGCGCGACGTGATTGCGCCGGGCTTGAAAGTTCTTTTTTGTGGGATTAATCCCGGCCTCTACACAGCAGCGGTAGGACATCACTTCGCACGACCGGGCAACAGATTCTGGAAGGCTCTTTACGAGTCGGGATTCACGGAGCGACTGCTTTCGCCATTTGATGAACGGGAACTGCTTCTGCAGGGATACGGCGTGACCAACCTCGTGCGACGAGCCAGCGCGGTAGCCGACTCCCTGTCGAAGGAAGAAGTAATCGAGGGAGGGCGCCGTCTCGCGGTCAAGGTGCGCCGATATCAACCCCAAATTCTGGCAGTGTTGGGCCTGGGCGCCTATCGCCTGGCGTTCGCACAACCTAAAGCGACTGTCGGACGCCAGCAACTGATGATCGCTGACACGATCCTTTGGGTGTTGCCCAATCCAAGCGGACTTAATGCCAACTACCAACTGCAAGAACTCACTCGCCTGTTTCGCGAACTGAAAGCGGCTGCCGCTGCTCTCTAATATGCAGGTTGCGGTTGATAACCCGATCTGCGCGCCCTTGGTTCAAACTCGTCCACGCGATCAAAATTCAAAGCCGGATCATCTCTGGTAGCGAGATTTCCATGATTGTCAGCTGCGCGAATCACTCCGTTCTCGCTTAGATAAAAAGACCGGCGGCCGCTGTTGGGATAGCTCAAGGGAACAGCGGTGGCTTCGAAGCCCGCCACATTGTCTAATCCAGCAGTGAGCTCGACGTTGAATCTGTAGCCATACCGAGCGCCCGAGGCCACCTCCGGAGCGATTAGCGCATGTTCCACGAGTTGTTCCAACGTGCCAAACTCTCCGGCCCCCGCGGTTGCTCGATACGTCGCTTCGGCAGCGTGAATCCTTCGCAACACGGCAATCGTCGCCCCTTCGTTTGCCGCCCGTCGCGCGGCCAACAGATTCGGAATTGCAATAGCGGCGATGATGCCTATTGGTACAACAATCACGAGCGACAAGATGCTCGTGACCAAGCCGGCAGTCGCCAATCCTTTGCCGCCATAAACGAACGGATCACGCTTCACCCGGTTCAGAGCCACAACCGCCAGCACAATTCCTAATACTGCCCCCACGCCAAGCAAGCCGACGGTGAACAGATTAATGACGCCGAGGACGAGTGAGAAAACGGCGAGTCCCTTTTTCAGGTCACGCTCGATCATGTAGTGATCGCGTGGCAAGGGCTCATAACTTTTCTGAGCAATGGGGGTACCGCACATCTTGCAAGATTCCGCGCCAGACCAGCAGACAAAACCGCATTGTGAGCATTTGATACTGTGCATACTAAAGTTCCTTTCCGCGAAGGAGTTACTTCGGGCAGGTGAAGATTTACCAGATGGTTCGAACGCTACTCTGAAGAGTTGTTAGAACGAGACGAGGGTGAGAGTGATCTGATTCGTGAAGGGGGGTCTAATCTACTGCTGCGAGGTTCGACCCTTAAGGCACTTCGAGGCTAGCATCGAACGAGAAAAAATTTCAACAGGAATTTACGCCGGCTGACCTAAAGCCAAGACGGGTGGCTTGTGGAGCTTACAATAGGCGGTTTTTATTGGGCAAAACAGTTTACGTGACGTGAATCTCAGAGATACGAGAGCCACCAACTGCGGTGGCGTTGCTTCACTCCGGCGAACCATTTACACACCGGATAGAGGAGGAGAGATCCCGAGATCCAGCAGATGTAAACCAGCAGCAGGTTGAAACCCATCCCCGGCGGCGGCCCGGTCGTTTGCAGAGCAGTCCCAAACATCCAGCCAATTGGTTTGCCCGCGATCAGGTGCGCCACGATGGATGTCAGGTGCGCCATCGGCCATTGCAGCAGATAGAAGAACAATGGCACTCGGCCGAACGTGATGAAAAACTCCCGGAGCTTGCTTGGCCTTGAAGCGGTTGCTGAGCGACGGGATTCAAACCAGGCGAGCGCCAGGAATGCAGGTCCGAGGGTCATCAAGAGAAACAACAATGAAGGGGGATACTTAGTAACGTTGAAGAACGAGATGATTGTGAAAGGGACCGTGCTCTGTTTCGCCCAGCGGCTGGGATCGCCGTAAACATTTATTGCCCTCATGATGAAAAACGATACGGTGGCCACGGTGCCCATTATCAGCAGCCAACGCCGCCGCCTTGCTGCATCCATTTGATAGAGCTTCCCAAACGCGTAGCCCGCGGCCATCACGCCCACCCACGGAATTAGCGGATAAATAACAAACGCTAAAACCGGTCCACGTGAGCTCATGTAAACGGGAAGCGGCTCGAATGGCTGGTGTAGAACGATGAAAAGAAATGCCCATACGCTTGGCAGCGGACTATCGGGACCCCTTATGCCTTGCACCTTAATGGGGTCCAGCAGGTTGTGAAACAAAATCATCAATCCGCCAAAGGCTCCTACCCCTCCCAAGGGGAGGTGAATCAATCCGGCCAACACGATCATCGAGACCCCGAGTACCCAGATGACCTGCATAGCGCCGAGAAAGGTGAAGTCAAAATTCAAAAACACCGCGGTTCTTATGACGGTGAATTCGAGAACTATCAACCAGAGTCCGCGCGTCAGGAGAAACCTTGAGAGCTCCCGCTTGCTTTTGCCGCGGGCGAATTGCAGATAAGCACCGCTGCCGGCAAGGAACACAAACACCGGAGCGCAGAAGTGCGTGATCCAACGCGTGAAGAAAAGCATCGGATTGGTGTGAGCAAGATCGGTTGGATCAAAGCCCATTAGCACGTCTCGATGCACGAAATCGCGCGTGTGATCCAGTAGCATGATCACCATGACGATGCCACGCAGGAGATCGATGGAGTCAATGCGTCTGCGCGCCGGCTGTGTAGGATCGAGCTCGGCATCGGCTGCCGTCAGTGGAACTTGCGGCACAGAGTCATCCTGGGGGGAAGCGGTGGCCATAAAACTCCAGTAGTGCCTACAATTCAATCTGCACCGCAGAAACAACTTGTTCCAGGTTCCGCAGTGACGCAAACGTCTCCGAGTCGATTGCTGCGTCAACTTCAATTACCGCCATTGCCTCGCCGCCAGGCTCGCGCCGGCCCAGGTGGAACCGGCTTATGTTCACCCCACGTTCGCCAAGGATCGTCCCGACGCGTCCGATCACGCCGGGGACATCACGGTTCCGCATCACCAGCATGTAGCCCTGCGGTATCGCTTCAATATGAAACCCATTGATTTCGGTGATTCGTCCCTGCCGCGCTTGCTCGCCATAACCAAAGAGTGTACCGGCGAGCGTATGTTCGCTACTCCCTGTAATCACACGCGTGCGAATCGCCGGCACTGAATCCGCGCCCGAGCGCATGTATGAAGTCGTCACCGTAATGCCTCGCTCTTCGGCAATTAGAAAAGCGTTCACAGCGTTGACGCGCGCGCTAACGTCCTTCATCAGTCCGGCAAGGAAAGCTCTCGTAACCGGTGCGGCATTCAAGTCAACAAGCTCGCCAGAGTATTCCAGTTTCACTTCAGCGACCGCACCATCGATCAGCTGCGCCTGAAACCGGCCGAGACTATCCGCAAGTTGAATGTAAGGCTGCAAGGCGTGCAGCTCCTTAGCGCCCAGCGCCGGTACGTTGACGGCTCCACGCAAGGCGCCAGTTAAAAGATAGTCGCGCATCTGCTCGGCCACAGTGAAGGCTACCCCTTCCTGCGCCTCAGTGGTTGAGGCACCGAGGTGTGGTGTGGCGATCACCTGGGGCAGTGCCAGCAAAGGGTGATCTGCACCCGGCGGTTCTTTTTCAAATACATCAAGCGCGGCACCGGCAACGATGCCCTTAGTTATCGCCTCGGCTAAGGCTGCTTCATCTACAAGCCCACCCCGCGCGCAATTAACAATGCGCACCCCAGGTTTCATCCGGCTAAAGGCT
This sequence comes from Pyrinomonadaceae bacterium, assembly GCA_035697425.1. Lineage (GTDB taxonomy): Bacteria > Acidobacteriota > Blastocatellia > Pyrinomonadales > Pyrinomonadaceae > PSRF01. Next base: position 19,059 of record DASSCX010000048.1, read on the forward strand.
TCACGTCCAACGATGCCCCGGGTCTCATTCGTTAGGGGCGTGTGCACAGTAAGAAAATCAGCGCGCGCGAAAACATCGTCGAGCGGGGCCACTTCAATCTCTAGATCCCGAGCTTGCTCTGGAGCGATAAAAGGATCATAGGCCACGCAGTTCATTCCAAAAGCACGTGCACGGCTGGCGACTGCGCGACCAATGCGGCCCAAACCAATGATTCCAAGAGTCTTTCCTTGTAGCTCCACACCAACGAAACGTTTTCGCTCCCAAAGTCCGGAATGCAAACTTGAATTGGCCTGCGGGACACTACGCGCCAGGGCTATTAACAGTGCCATGGTGTGTTCCGCTGTAGTGATGGTGTTCCCGTCAGGTGCGTTCATCACAACTATGCCGCGCGCGGTTGCACTCGCCACGTCGATGTTGTCAACGCCCACACCCGCTCTCCCGACCACTTTTAGTTGCGACGCACTACTCATTAGGGCAGCGGTTACCTTGGTTTCGCTACGAACGACGAGACCTTCGCAGCCTTGTACAGCTGCGACCAGATCGGCCGGCGCCAGACCAGTTCTCTTCTCGATCGCGAAACCGGCGGCACGAAGTGGCTCCAGTCCACTGTCACTAACTTCGTCAGCTATGAAAATCTTAATTGGATTAGTTGTCATTTATGGAGTCGCGGCTCGCCCGCACTGCTTTCGGATCGTGGGCCTCCTGCCCGTCCGGATTGCGGGCGTCTCGCCCGCACCGACACCAGGAACACGTTTCGTTAGCCAATCTTCGCAAATCCATTTTCGCGCTCCGCGCTCATTGCGGGCGGGACGCCCGCGATCCAATTTGGACGCAGCGATCCAACCGAAGGCCCAACACTATGAACTTGATATCTTGCCAGCGCGGAAACGGTATGGTAACAGTCTGCCTGATCATCGTCGAGTCACTGGGATTGGCGATTGACGATTGACGATTGCCAAATTGGCCCGTAGCGAAAGAAGCCGATCCACCACCGCCGGCAATCTACAATCGACAATTCGACGGCTCGCTACCGCGTGGTGAATTCAGAATCCAGGAGAACTGTATGGAAATTTTTCTCTACCGTGAAGGTGCTGAGCGAGTTGAAGAGGGGATCACCCTGGATCAGTTGCCGGACTTGCTCAAGGATGAAAAAGCCCTGATCTGGATGGACATGGCGCAACCGAGTACGGAAGATGAAAATGTCCTACTCAATGTCTTCCACTTTCATCCGCTCACAGTCGAAGATTGCCGAGAGAACCGTCACTATCCGAAGATTGAAGAGTTTCCCGGTTACCTCTACTTCATCGTTCACGGTGTGCGCGCAGATACGAGCTCCGACAGATTCAACACTATCGAGCTGGACGGCTTTCTTGGTCCGAACTACGTCATCACTTATCACCACGACGAATTTCGCAGCATTAATGCGGTCAAGCAACTGATACGCACCAGCCCGGTTGCTTGCCGCCGTGGCGCAGGATACTTATTGCATCAGATTCTCGATCGTATCGTTGACTTCTACTCCCCTGTACTCGACGACTTTGACAACCGGATTGATGAGCTTGAGGCGAAGATTTTTACAGGCAGGCGCCCGAACAATGAAATGCTTTCCGATATCATGAATATCAAGCGGAGTGTGTTGCGGCTGCGGCGAATTTCGGTCAAGCAGCTGGATGTCCTGCTGCGCGTAAGTCGCGGTGAATTTGATCTAATCCCGCAGTCCCTGCTTCCCTTCTATCGCGACATTTATGATCACCTCGTACGAGTAACTGACCTCGCCGAAAGTTATCGTGATCTCATTACCGGACTCCTGGACGCACATCTCTCAGTCGTCTCTAATCGGCTCAATGAAGTGATGAAGGTGTTGACAATCTTTTCGGCGATCATGCTGCCGTTAACTTTCATTGTCGGTGTATACGGAATGAATTTTGACAACATGCCGGAGCTACACTCGCGCTACGGCTACTTCGTAGTGCTGGCAGTGATGGTAATCGTCGCCTCGGGAATGCTCTTCTTCTTCTGGAATCGCGGCTGGCTGGGCGGCACAGAAGAAAAGGATGAACGATGAACGCGGAATACTTCAAATGAAGAAAGCTGAACGATGAATGATGAATGATGAATAAGAACTTTTCATACTCATCATTCATCAATCATCATTCCGCATTCGAATTACATCGGACCCCCCTCATCCACTTTTCTGCTCTCATCGAAAGCGCCATCGGGTGATGGGGATCGCTCCTCAGTTTTAGATTGTGGTTCCGAGCTACTCCCACTTTCTTCCTCTCTCAACACCTCATCATCAGTAGCATCTGATTGCCGTTCGGCTTTGAGATCCTCAGTGCTCTTTTTC
>DASSCX010000049.1:0-4872 GCA_035697425.1 Pyrinomonadaceae bacterium
TACGACATCGAGTTAATGGCTGCGCAGCATCTTGGCCAGATGCCGGACATCAATGTCACCTCCCCCTTCGCTCCGGCGATTGTGCAGAGTCCCGGAGCTGTTCCACCGCCAAGCTTCGCCGGACAAGGAAGTGTGCTTGGATTGAGATGAATTCGAAGTGCCCGAACTACTTCACCTTCATATCCTTACTCGCCGATTGGATTGCGCGAATCGGTGCGGTACGGGAGCGGTAGCGACCGCATTCAACGAGACCGGCTTTGAGGTTCGGACGCAGAGTGGTTGCTCAGTTCAGTGCGGTAGCTACCGCTCCCGTGCTGTACCGATCTTTTCGTGCGCCGCAATACGACTCCTGTCAGCACTGCTGTTGTTGCTGACACTTACCGTCGCCACTGCTACCGCTAAATCGCTCGCTGAGTATCACCTGCAATTGCGTGAATCAATCACTGCGCTCGACACCATGAGCCAGCATGATGAAAGCGAATCTGAAACGGATCGCGCGACGCGAGTTGCCCAAACTCTCGCCGCAGTTCGAGTCGCTTTGCCGGAGAATGACAGTGTGCAACTCGGCGAGATCACTATTGCCGTTAACAATGGTTGGTTGCATCGCGAGCTCGACAGCTACGAAAAAACTCAAACAGATCGCGCCGGAACGCTTGCGCGAGTCCTGGAACGTTTGCGTGGACTGGAACAGCGAGTTGCCGAGGTTGATCAGACAGGCAGGACGCCTGGCGACAAAGTAGCAGCCGGACAGCGGCTCGCAGCGATTCTGAGCCGACCTGAATACAGGCGCACTCTGCAAAACGAAAGCGCGCTCGCACGACTTTGGAACCGGCTCGTGAAATGGTTGCAGCAGTTCCTCCCAAAGCCAAAAAAACTGGAGCCGGGAAACGCCGGCTGGATCAGCGTGGTAGCGCAGTTCCTCGTGGTGCTGCTCGCACTCGCGGTTCTGGCGTACATCATAAAAACCTTTGCGCCGCGAATCTTCAGGAACAGGCCCGCGAAGAAGAAGTCCAAGGCAGAGCCGCGCATCATCTTAGGCGAAACACTGGCTCCCGATGAATCGGCGGGCGATATCCTTGCGAGTGCCGAAGCACTCGCGCGGCAGGGAGAACTTCGCGCTGCTATCCGCAAAGCCTACATTGCCTTACTGGTGGAGCTCGGCGACCGGAAGATCCTGAGTCTTGCTCAGTACAAAACCAATCGCGATTACCTGAGGGCAATGCGCGAAGTAGAACCGCTGCACACCAACGTCAAACAGTTGACCGATAGCTTCGAACGGCACTGGTACGGCTTTGCCTCAGCATCCGATGCCGACTGGACAAACTTTCGCGCGCGCTACAAACAAGCTCTCCAGGAGTTGAAGTGAGACAAAGCTAACTCACTCATGCGGCAAAAACTCGCCATCGTTGGAACCATCTTGTTGCTGATCGGAGTTCTATTTGCGATCAATGCGGCGACTTATGTCAGTAAAGATGAGACCAAGGACTTTGAGTTATCACCCAATCGTTCCACGTATCACGCAGGCCCCACTGGTACGCGAGCGCTCTACGACTTTCTCAACGAATCCGGCAGCAAGGTGATGCGCTGGCGCGAGACGCCGGACAAGTTGCTGGGCAAAGGGAATGAAGCGGTGCGCACTTTTGTGATCATCGGCGATACACCGGTAACGATTGACGAGGACCAGGCAAAAACCCTTCTCGTGTGGGTCGAGCGCGGGGGCAGATTGGTGTTAGTCGATCGACGGCCAGAGGTGCAGTTGGTACCTCGCTCAGGCGAATGGCGCGTGACAACCGAGTATGGTGAAGTGCCTTCGTTAACAATCGACCCCGCCAATGCAGCGGCTATGACTGAGAACGTCAAACCGGTTCGCGCGCTGCAACCCACCGCACTCACGAAAGATATCGATTCGGTGCAACCTTCAAAATTCGCTGCTGGTTTTAGTTTTGTGCGTCTGGAAAAAACTCCCGAAGGCCAAGCGGAAACGCCGGCCGGCCAACCCGAGGCGCCTGTAGAAGAGGAAACAGATCCTGAGTTTGACGACGAAGAGTCCAAGCCCACTCGAGTAACTATCGAGGAGAATGCGCCGGACACTACTTCGCCAGCGCCCGTTGTGCACTTGGGAGACCCGCGCCGTCCCCTGCTCATTGATTACCCTCACGGCCGCGGCCGCATCATCATGCTTGGCGATCCTTATCTTTTCACTAATGGCGGAATCAGTTTGAAAGACAATCTGCAACTGGCAATCAATGTGCTCGCTGCTGAGCCGACTAGTGATAACCCGGGGCTGATTGCTTTCGACGAATATCATCAAGGCCGCGGTGCGACGCGCAATGAGTTCGTTGCCTACTTTTCCGGAACACCGGTATTGCCACTGCTGGGGCAGATCATTCTGCTGATACTTCTGATCCTTTGGACGCGCGGACGACGCTTTGCTCGGCCCATACCCCTAGTCCAGGTCGATCGCCGTTCAGCGTTGGAGTTTGTAGCCTCAATGGCTGAGCTACAACAACGCGCCGGGGCTTTCGATTTGGCGTTGGAAAATATTTACGCGCGCACGCGACGCGTCCTGGCGCGCTACGCCGGCACTGATTACAACAGTTCGCGGACGGAGATTGCCTCGCGCGTTGCGGCGCGGTCATCCATTGAAGCGCGCTCTTTGGAAGTGTTGATGCGCCAGTGTGAAGGAGCAATTAACGGCGAAGCAATCAGCGAGCGCCAATCGATTTTTCTCGTGAAGCGTTTGCGCGAGATTGAGGGGGCGCTGGGTCTTCGCATGCGCACGCGCGACATTAGACAAACTCAACAGCATTGAACTAGTACTTTGAACTTTGTACTTGGAACTTTGTACTTTGTATTTGTTTTGATACTTACCTTGTGCCTTTGATTTACGGAAGCCGTTGCGACAGAGAACAAAGAACAAAGTTCTAAGCACAAAGTTCCAAGTTCAAAGTGCTAAGTCCAGAAATCTCGAGCTTCAGTCTATTAACTCAACTTAAGGAAACCAGATGATTGAATACATCTCCTCTACCGTCGCTCACATTCGCGACGAGCTGCGCAAGGTCATCGTCGGACAGGATGAACCGATCGAGCAGATCTTGATCGCCCTCCTCGCCGAAGGCCACGCGCTCGTTGAAGGCGTGCCGGGCACCGCCAAGACTTTAACGGTGAAAACCCTCGCCCGCATCATTAATGCCAACTTTGGACGCATCCAGTTCACGCCCGATCTGATGCCGTCCGACATTACCGGCACGAATGTCTTCAACATTTCGACGTCCACCTTTAATCTGCGCCAGGGACCAATCTTTACGGACATTTTGTTGGCAGACGAGATCAATCGGACGCCGCCAAAAACTCAGGCGGCTTTACTCGAGGCGATGGAGGAGCGCCAGGTAACGATCGACGGCGAGGGGCAACAGCTCTCACCACTTTTCACGGTGCTCGCTACCGAGAATCCGATCGAATACGAGGGTACCTATCCCCTTCCGGAAGCGCAGCTCGATCGTTTTCTGTTGAAGATACTGCTGGATTACCCGGATGAAGCAGACGAGCGGCAAGTGGTAGCTAATTGGGACGCAGGATTCAATTCGCGACGTCTGGATCAGGTTGCAATTCAACCTCTGCCTGACGCCGACGCGATTTCACGTTGTCGCGTTGGTGTCAGCGCCGTGCGTATGGAGCCGGGCGTGCAGCACTATGCGGTGGACATTGTGCGTCGCACGCGCACACACCCCTTCATTCATTACGGCGCGAGCCCGCGTGCGTCCGTCGCCTTGCTGCTGTGTTCGAAAGCGCTGTCGGCAATTCGCGGACGTGAGTTTGTAACTCCCGACGACGTCAGAGATATCTCGCGGCCCGTCTTGCGACATCGCCTGTCATTGCGCGCCGAGGCAGAACTCGACGGCGCTACACCCGACGCTGTGATCACTGACATTCTCAAATCGGCTGAAGTTCCCAGATAGCGATCCTCCTAAATCTTCATCAATAATTCATTCTCTCGTAGTTGCGCTGAAGCCGGCGTCGCAGGGGAATAAAGTGCGTTCTCAAACGCCTAATCCATGAAATTGAAAACAATAAATTTCGTTTCTTGGATAGCCGAGGCGTGATCGCGATCTGAGCATTTGAATTTGCTTGAAAACTGTCTCTTGCAGTTATCGGTATAGTCGTTGCTTCGCTTAATCCTCACTTCCCAGAAAAAAATTCTCCCCTCAATAAACTTTCCAAGAAGCAACGAAATTTCAAGGAGTAATCCATGTTTACAAGAGTACGGCAAGGTGTGTTTCTTTTTGTGATGGTCATTGGCTGCACAAGTATTTGTCTGGCGCAATCTCCAGGAAATCTCAAAGGAACAGTTGCAGACTCCGCAGGCGCTCTGATCCCAGGGGCAACAGTAGAGGCGATCAATGATGCGACTGGTGAGAAACGTTCTACCACTACTTCCGATGATGGAAGCTACAGCATTTCCAACCTTCAGGTTGGCATCTATACGGTCACTGCCAGCGCTACCGGGTTTTCATCCGCGACTGCAAAGGAAGTGAAAGTTTCAGTCGCCTTCACGACCGACGTTCCTCTCGTGCTTGCGGCGGGTGGTGCTACCGCGAATGTGACGGTAACCGCCGGGGATGCGCAGACCCAGCTCAACACAACAGATCAGCAGCTTTCTACCCTGCTGGATAACAAGAAAATTATTGATCTTCCGCTTTTGTCGCGCGATCCCAGTGCACTGATCCTGCTATCGCCGGGCACAGTTAGCTCAAGCGGCATCGGCGGCTTCATCGTTAACGGTCAGCGCGAAAGGAACAACAATTTTCTCGTCGATGGTATCGACAATAACGATGCCGACGTCCCGGGGATCCCCGGAGGCATCGCCACACC
>DASSCX010000050.1:0-5590 GCA_035697425.1 Pyrinomonadaceae bacterium
GCCACCCAACTTCGCTACCGTTCTGCGTCAAATGCTGAGCGCTTCGGAGAAGGTCAGCGATTTGATCTTTTCGCCCGGCCGTCCGCCGCAGATTGAGCTGGCTGGAAAACTTCAACCCGTCAATATTCCCGGACTCGAAAAGCTGACGCCCGCCCACACTGCGGGAATCGCCAAGGTGATCATCGGCAATCAGCAGACGGCGGTCGAGAGTCTGGAAAAGACTGGCTCAGCCGACCTCTCGTTCAGCGTTCCCGGCGAAGCACGTTTTCGCGTGAACATTTTCAAGCAGCGTGGCACACACGCCATCGTGATGCGCGTCATTCCCATGCATCCGCCGAAGTTCAGCGACTTCAATCTTCCCGAACAGTTAAAAGAAATAGTTGAGATGAAAAATGGGATCGTGTTGGTGACTGGGCCAACCGGTAGTGGAAAGAGTTCGACCCTGGCGGCGATCATCGATCTGATCAATGAAACCCAATTTTATCACATCGTGACGATTGAAGATCCCATTGAGTTCCTGCACAACCATAAGAATTCGACTGTCCACCAGCGCGAGCTCCACTCGGACACACCAACCTTTGCCGTGGCCCTGCGCGCCGCGCTGCGCCAGGCACCAAAAGTGATTCTCGTCGGTGAGATGCGTGACCGGGAAACAATCGAGGTGGCTTTGGAAGCTGCGGAGACAGGCCACTTGGTTTTGTCGACCTTGCATACCATTGATGCGGCCAAGACTGTTGATCGTATCATCGGTGTCTTTCCCAAGAATGAAGAGAAAGTGATTCGAACGCGGATCGCGCAGTCGTTCCGTTTCATAATTTCGCAACGACTGCTACCGAAGCCGGACGGGAAGGGTCGAGTTGCCGCGGTCGAAATTCTCAAGTCGACCATGCGCACGCGGGAATACATCGAAAAAGGTGAAACTGAAGGAAAGTCGTTGATTGATGCGATGGAACAGGGAGACCAAGACGGCATGCAAACTTTTGATGGCGTGCTGGAAAAGATGATCCGGCAAGGTGTAGTTACCAAAGAAGCAGCGATGCCCTACGCCACAAATGCAAACAACTTGCTCCTCAGGCTGAACGACATGGGCGGCAGCGTAACTGCCCCCATCAAAGAAGTGCCGTCCGAGGCCGACTCCATGTTGGATTTAATCGAGCGCTGACAAGGATCCCAGGATTGAGCGGCGTTGTTAGCTTCGCGGGCTCGCAGTATTATTCAACTCTCTCCTTAGTTAATTCCCGATTTAGTGAAGTTCTACGGCATGTTTTCTAAGTTCCGCGCATTTTCCCTCTTCCTGATTGTGGTTCTCGGCGCGACTGCCCTGTTGCCCGTCGTATCCTTTTCGCGAGCCGAAGGCAATCCAGACATTCGCATTGATATTCCCGAGGCTGCGCGCGTTCGCATCGATAATCCCTTTGGAGCCATCGCCGCCACGGTTTGGAAAGAGAAGTACGTGTCAGTGGCGGCGAGCATCGAAGGCGGCGCCGCCGCATTCAGGCGCTCGCCGATCGTTATCGACAACCGCCATCAGCTGCTTCTGATTTCAGTGGTGCGTACTCCACTCGACCCCCCGGTTGCGATATCACTCACAGTAAAGCTGCCCGAGAGTGTGCAGGTTGAGATGAATACTGGAGCGGGGGCTATCGCGATTCAGGGATTGCCGGCCTCCGCTTCTTTGAAATCTGCCGCCGGCGACGTCCGTGCTGATCTGCCCAACCCGTTGGATGCTGACATAAGTGCGCGAACAGTTTCCGGCATCATCCGTTCGGAGTTGGCCGCTCCTTTAAGTGCTGGGGGACATCTGTTGCAAACGCGTGCGGGAAGCGGCGCTCATGTCCTCAGGATCAACACTGATCGCGGCTCAATTATTCTCAGTCAGCCAGTGGTCGCCAGTGAGCAGCCGATCGCGCGACGCGATCCGCCACACTTGTCTGGACCGGAATCAAGCAAAGGCGCCGGCACACCAGCGACTAGTGCTGAAACAGAGGAAATCAGCGAAGGAGATATCATTCGGGTCGATTCGCAACTGACAATACTCAACGTCAGCGTCGTCGACCGCACCACGAGCCGGGGCGTGACGGGCCTGACGCAAAGAGACTTCGAACTTCTTGAAGATGGCACGAAGCAGGAGGTCGTCCAGTTTGAATCGTCGGAAGCTCCTTTTGACCTCGTGCTCTTGATCGACGTTTCTGGCTCAACGCGTGACAAAGTAAAGCTGATTCGCGCCGCTGCACTTCGCTTTGTGGCCGCTGCCCGGCCGTCCGATCGCATCGCAATTATTTCTTTTGCCGGTCAGCCGACGCTGGTTTCTCCGTTCACACTAGATCGCGGACTACTGCGGCAAAGAGTTGAAGCGATCGATACCGCAACGGGTGATACAAAGCTCTACGACGCTATTGAGTTTGCCCTTAGACAAGTGCCCGCCGGGACAATAGGTTCACGGCGCACTGCTCTTGTGCTCATGAGTGACGGCCTCGATGGCTCAATGGAAGGAGTTCAGGGTGAGGGCTCACAGGTTTCATATAACGACGTACTCGGGCACGTGCGCGAGTTTGACGGCGTTCTTTATTCTCTGTGGCTGAATACTGAATACGAAGCGCTGAGTCCGCTCGACACCCAACCGGAAGCTTTCGATCAGAGTCATGAGCGCATGAAGGGAATGGCCGACGCCGGTGGCGGTGTCTTTTATGAGGTAGACCGCCTCGAGGATCTCGCCGGTTCCTACGAGCGCGTCGTGGCCGATCTCGGCACCGTCTACAGTCTAGCTTACCGGCCGACAAACAAAGCGCGCGATGGGAAGTGGCGAACGATTCGCGTCAACGTGGCGCGGCCTGCAGCAGTAGCGCGAGGCAAACATGGTTACTTCGCGAATTAGTATGAAAATGCGCGGCAAAGTTTTTCAGCTCTGCCTGATTTGTGCCTTGTCATTGCTGCCGGCCCTAACGCCTGCACAAACCACCGAGCCCAATGAAGTAATCCGCGTTGATTCAGATCTAGTAGATCTCCGGGTTAGCGTGGTGCGGCGTGAACCCCTCAATCCAGTAGGCGAACTAAAACAGTCTGACTTCTTAATACTTGAAGATGGCAAACCGCAGGAGATTACTTTTTTCGCTGGGGAGAATGAACCCTTTGACCTGGTCCTCTTGCTCGATCTGTCAGGTTCTGCTTCCAAAAAGCTAAAGCTTGTCAGGAACTCGACTGAGCGATTTGTCGAAGCCACCCGCCCCATCGATCGCGTTGCGATCGTGACCTTCACGGACGTGCCGCAGGTCGTCTCACCATTGACCCTGGATCGCGAGGCTCTGAAGAAGTCGATTAAGAAGATTACCGAACCGAGCGGCGGTACGAACTTTTGGGATGCGATGCGGTTTGTACTCGATTCGCCGGCTACGAATGGGATGCGTCGTCGGGCAGTCGTAGTGATGACTGACGGTGTGGACAACGCGCTTCCCGACGTCTTTGGGGAAGGTTCGCGAACATCCTTTTCAGAACTGCTGGGACTAGTTCAGGCTTCGGATGTAATTGTTTTCCCAGTTTACCTGGACACTGAGAAGGAGGAAGTCAAACGCCATCGCAGCCCCGCGAGTGCCTATGCCATTGCGCGCGAGAATCTTAAGCAACTAGCCGACATCGGCGGGACGAGCGTGTATACAGCAAAGGAGCTGAAAGATCTGGAAAGCGTTTACGACCAGGTAATTAAGGATTTGAGCACAGTTTATAGCCTCGGCTACCGCTCAAACAACACATCCCAAGATGGAAAATGGCGCTCAGTTACGGTACAGGTTATTGGCCGACCAGAAGTCAGCGCCCGCACCAAACGTGGTTACTACAGTCGGCTCGAAAACTGAAATTCCGTCTCCGGATGCGGGATCTTGGTTGAAAATTGGGTCGATGGGTCTATAATGCGGCTGCGGTAAACTCCCCAGAAAACGTAGCCTCCGGTTCGTCAAAAGGAGATCCTTCCATGCGAAAAACCTCCACCTCCGTCTCTATCCTGTTTTGTGCCATCGTCGTCTTGATTTCAGGAGTTGCGGTCTTTGCCCAGAAGGAAGCGACGAGAGGACAGACACGTGATCGCTTTATTATTTCGGCGCGCGCGGGCGGCGTGAATGCGGTTACGGGAAAAACCGGAGTGCATTCGAAGGGAAGTAGTGATTGGGAGCAGCTCACCATCAAGGACAATCTCGAGGGCGGCGATGTCGTTAAAACCGGACTTGATGGCCGAGTTGAGATATTGCTCAATCCGGGCTCCTACATGCGCGTGGGTGAGAATTCGGAATTTGAGCTGACTAGTAACTCCCTGGACAATCTCGAAGTTCACGTGATCCGCGGCACTGCGATTGTCGAGGCCACTGGCGCGGAAGACACTGAACTCCTAATCAACATCACTACGCCGCACGCAAAAATGGCGATCGTGCGCCGTGGCCTTTACCGTGTGAATGTTGTTCCCGGCGATGTAACTGAGGTGATCGTCAGGAAGGGCCGTCTGCTCTTGTCTGATCCGGACGCAAAAATCAAAGCCGGCAAGAAGCTTATATTCAGTGGGAATTCTTATTCGGTCGCCGCGCTCACAGACGCCGAAAAGAAAGACGTCGACAGCCTGGATCTTTGGAGCAAAGACCGGTCACAGGTTGTGGCAAAGGCCAATCAAGCATTGACCTCAAGAGATCGGCGAATCTTGCGATCCGGTTTCTCAAGCGATTGGGCGTTCCGCTTCTCGCCACGAATCGGGGGGATTTGGTTCCTGGACACGGCTTTCGGGTTTTATTCCTTCATGCCGTTTTACGCGGGCTGGGGCTCACCGTACGGTCGTTCGTATCCATTCTCCTTCTACAGCGGATATTGGTGGCAAATTCGCAACTCGTATTGGCCGACCCAGCGTGGCTACTTCCCCGACTTCGGAACAACTGGTTCCGGAATTGGCGGCAAGAGTATTCCAACCGTTACCCCTGGAACTGGCTCGACGAGCCGCGGCTCCTTCCCGAAGGGCAGCGGAGGCGGTAAGCAGCTCCCCTAACCGTCAGCGGCTTTTTTCAGTCACCAGGCCGTTTAAAACATTATTTACGATAGTGAGGACTTCGGCGCGGCTCAGGCCTGCAAGTAGCAGGTCCGTGAGTGCCGCCCGCACCTTTGCATGTTGCCGCTCTTCGACCGTTTGCCCGGTTACGTGAGACACCACCACCGCCCCTGAACCATGCCTGATCCGGATTAGTCCTTCCTTTTGAAGTTGCCGGTAAGCAAACGCAATCGTGTTGAGATTGACGCCCAAATCAGCGGCGACCTGACGCACTGGGGGTAAGCCAGAGCCAGACGCCAACTCCCCTCGCGCAATCAATTCCTTGATTCCGTCAACCACTTGCCGGTACATCGGCCGACCATCACGTTCGTCAATTGTTATATACATACACGAGTCCTCAGGATTGTCTGTTGCCTCTATACACCAGACAATCCAGCGGTGTCCAGCAATTTCTTTAGGATTTCGTGAGTTTGTTGGCGAGTTCGAGAGCGGCCCTGGTGACACTAGCGAGTCCTGAGCAGGAGTCGGCGGTGTCTCCCACGAGGTAAAGGTTGTCGAGAAAGGTGGATACGC
>DASSCX010000051.1:0-9836 GCA_035697425.1 Pyrinomonadaceae bacterium
GGTCATGAGATTGAAGTAACAGCACGCGACTTTGCTGAAACCATTCCGCTGGCAAAGGCAGCCGGTTTTGACCCCGTCGTGATCGGCGCTCATGGTGGGCGAGAACTCACCGGCAAAGCAGGAAATCTTTTTCAGAGAGCCTGGGCGTTGCGGGCTTGGGCAAGCGGGCAATCGTTTGATCTGGCTGTCAGTCATAACTCCTATTCGCAGATACTGGCGGCACGCGGTCTGGGTTTGCGCTGTGTCACCTTGATGGACTATGAGCATCAGCCGGCGAATCACCTGGCGTTTCGGCTTGCGTCTACAGTGATCGTGCCGCTAGCTTTTCCTGATGAGGATCTCAGCCGTTACGGTGCCGGACGTACGAAGGTTCGGCGCTACAATGGCATCAAAGAGGACGTCTACCTGGCTGATTTTGAAAGTGATCCCGCATTTGCGGGGAAACTACGTGACCTCGGCGTGAAGTTCGAGGACACGATCGTGGTAGTTCGTCCGCCCGCGCGCGATGCTCTCTATCATCGTTTTGAAAATGAATTGTTTGAGGGGTTGCTCAGTCGATTGCATGATGCGCCCCACGTGACGACGATCCTGTTGCCGCGCAATGCCGACCAGCGAGACAGTTATGCAGCGTGGGTTGGCCAACGAATGATTTTGCCGGCGGAACCTTTGCACGGGGCAAATCTTATTGCCGCCAGCGATCTGGTGGTCAGTGCGGGCGGTACCATGAATCGCGAAGCCGCGGCCTTGGGTGTCCCTGCGGCCACGATCTATGCTGGCAGTTGGGCCGCCATTGATGAAGAACTCGTGCGCGAGGGTCGATTGATTCGATTGAGTACACCGGCAGATATCGCAGCCTTGCCCCTGCAAAAAAAGCCGCTCAGCAATGCGAGGAATGCATTGAACGTCAAAGAAGAAGTTACGGATTTGATCCTTGGGTAGCTAAGTCAGATAGCGGGTCGGGAAGGGGGCCTGCCCTCGCTCTGCTAAACAGGGACGACAGACTTGATCAGCCTGGTTGATGCAGCAAAATGCAAGCGGGGGCAGGCCCCCTTCCTCACCTGCGAATTTATGATCGCTTAGCCGACTTTGATGAGATCCGAGCCGATCAACATTAAAACGATTGCCCCGAGCACCGTGCGTGTTCCCGGCCGAGCCCCGCGCTGGGTAATGCCGACAGTAAAAGTCGGGATGATGGTCGTTGACATATTTATCGCCGCTGGCGCTTTTGCGGGCGCCTTCTACCTGCGTGAGTCACAGCAGCTCTGGCTCCTCGCTGCCGATGGAAGTTTCAGTTGGAGTCCTCAATTCGCTCCGTATGCACTGCTCCTGCCATTTGTCATAGTCGCTCGACTGCTCTTTATTCGTTACTACGACCTTTACCGCTTGCGCGGCGAGTTCTCTTTTGTTGAAGATGCGATCCGGATTTTTAAGTCCACGGCGATTGGTTCGCTATTGATCGTCGCGGCCGCCTTTCTCTATCGCGGCGGATTTGAATATCGCGCGTTCTCCTATGCGCGCTCCGTTTTCCTGCTGGATTTTCTGCTGGCTTTGGCCGGCATAGTTTTGGTGCGACTGCTGGTGCGCAGTGCGCAAACTGTTGTTCGCGGTCGCGGCATCAATTTGATACCAACTCTCGTGGTGGGACGCGGATCGGAAGCGGCGCTTTGCATCAAGGAAATGCGCGAGCGGCCGGCGCTTGGTTATCGCGTTATTGGCGTGGTGGAGGCTACGCAAACTAACAGTTTGCGTTACAAGGGTAGCGAGCAGCGCGGGGGCGCCAGTTTTTTCGAGGGCGTGCCGGTAGTAGGCGACCTAAAGGAACTTCCAGAGGCGATTCGCGATGCGGGGGCCAATGAAGTGATCATTGCCGACGCCAATGTCGATGGCGACGCGCTCTTTGAAGTGATGATGCGTTGCGGCCGCCGTCGCGGCGTTGAGTTTCGCATAGCTCCAAACCTCTTCAACTGCCTGCCGCGTAAAACTGAGATCGATCAGATAGGCGCGCTGCCGATGATCCGGCTCTTTCGGGAACCGCTTTCCAGTTCCGCACGACTCCTGAAGCGTGGTTCAGACCTGGCCATCGCTGCGCTGGCCTTAATCATGGCTGCTCCGATCTGGTTATTGATTGCGTTGCTAATCAAATTAGATTCGCGTGGCCCAATCTTCTATTTGCAGGAACGCGTCGGCATGGATGGCCGCATTTTTCTTTGTTACAAGTTTCGCACGATGCATCCTGGTGCTGACAGCAAAGTGCATCGCGACTATCAAAAACAATTCATTGCCGGCCGTGCCGAGGCGAATCTGGGGAATGGCGAGCAGCCCGTCTACAAATTTCAAAGTGATACGCGCATCACCCGTGTGGGACGTTGGTTAAGACGCGCGAGTTTGGATGAAATTCCGCAACTATTTAATGTCCTCAGGGGGGATATGAGCGTCGTCGGTCCGCGGCCACCAATCCCCTACGAAGTCGAAGCTTACGAACTCTGGCACCGGAAGCGGCTGGATATGAAACCGGGGCTCACCGGGCTGTGGCAGGTGTCAGGCCGCAATCGCATTCCCTTCGAAGAGATGGTGAAATTGGATCTTTTCTACATCGAAAACTGGTCGCTGCTTTTGGACCTAAAGATCATCCTGCGCACCGCCTTAGTAATCATTCGCGGCGATGGCTATTAGCCGCGCCGAAAAGGAGAAAACACATGTCACACGACAACGTTGAGATTGTTCGCGGTTTGTACGAGTCATTCGGCCAGGGCGATGTTCCGTCTGTGCTGGGGAAAATGCATCAGGGCATTGAGTGGAACGAAGCCGAAAATTTCATTTATGCAGACGGCAATCCCTATGTTGGACCGCAGGCGGTGCTTGAAGGCGTCTTCATGCGGCTGGGAAGTGAGTGGGAAGGCTTTTCAGTGACGCCGGAGGAATGGATGGATGCGGGAAATCGCGTCGTTGTTCTGGGCACCTACGCAGGAACGCATCGCGGCTCAAACAAGCGCGTGCGCGCCCAATTTGCACACGTCTGGAGTTTGAAGGAAGGCAGAGTGGCGCGGTTTCAACAGTACACCGATACGAAGCAGTTTGCTGATGTGGTATCAATTCAGTAACCCGGTGCTTTGAGTATAGAACTTGGTGCTTTGTACTTTGAACTTTGTTCGCCAATGGAACTTGCCTTCTGAGAGCGATCTCGATTCCCAAGCAGGTGTCGAAAATGCGGAAGAATTGCGTTTCAAGCAAAGAACAAAGTACAAAGTACAGATGACGATAAGCCCGGGCAGCGACCAAAGAATCCGCAGCAACGTTCGCTGTTCTAAAGGTTTAAAAGCGGATACAAGTCGCCGAGACACGCCAGTGACGCCTAGAACTACTCACCCCCTCACAAGACGCAGGCCCTTTGTTAGAGAACACACGTAATTGAGACGCAGTCGGATCTGCTCTTTGCTAACTGATTCATGACGGCCTTGGAGGTTGGTTTTGGGCTTGGATTGGTTCTTTTCACCGGAGTTTGCCCGATTTGGTGCCTCCCAAGCCCGGTAATGTAACGACTCGCTATCAATTCGGAATCATTTCGATTGCTTCTTTGATCTTTACGGCACGAATAGGTTACGCTCTTCACTCCTGCCCCCATTCAGGTTAATCACCCCGACATGATAATCCTCGCGGAGTGCCCGGCGCATTCCCGAAAAAACCGTTGGAGGAGCGAAGTATGAGCACTAATAGGATCAGGAAATTTCGACCTTTTACCCTCGTTTGTGTCCTGGCGGCACTTTTCGCGGTAACACCGCTGGTTTCGGGTCAGGTCTCAACGACGCAGGCACCCGCCCGCAATACCAACATCCAATCGATCCCGAATGGATCCAAGTTGAAGTTCAAGGGCGTCGTCATTGGACAGGAAGCCGATACCTTCACGATTCGCGATCGCAATCGAACTGACTACCACGTCGCGATAAACGACCGCACCAGCATTAAGACTCATGGTGGTTTCCTGCGCTCGGGCAAGAAATATCCAGCCAGCGATCTGCTACGGGGCTTGATCGTCGAGGTAGAAGGACGGGGCGACGCTCAAGGCAGATTGTTAGCAGAAAAAATTAGGTTCAATGAGTCAGACATGCGATCTGCTATCACTTCAGATACGCGCGTCACTCCGGTTGAGGAGAATCAGCAACGCATGGCCGGGCAAATGGACGAGCTTTATGCCGTAGCTGCTGAGGCGAGAAGGGAAGTGACTGCGGTTAACGAGCGTGTTACCGCTCTCGACGAGTACGACGTACAGGAAGTCGTGTCAGTTACGTTCAGAACCAACAGCGCCGTGCTTTCACCGGCAGCGAAGCAGCAGCTTGATGCACTCGCTTCGAAAGCGAACGAGGCCAAGGGTTATGTAATCGAAGTTGCCGGCCACACCGATTCGACTGGCAGCGAATCCAAGAACTTCCGTCTCAGCCGCCAGCGCGCTGATGCGGTTGTTCAATACCTGGCGGTGCAGCATAAGATTCCGCTGCGTCGTTTCGTCTCGCCGATGGGCTTTGGCAAAACTGAAGCGGTAGCTGAGAACACTACTGCGGCCGGACGTCAGCAGAATCGCCGCGTCGAAGTAAAGATGCTCTTCAATCGTGGATTGAAACAGTCGACTTCAGCTTCCCCAGCGCCATAACAAGAAGGCAGGCGCCAGAAGCGTTTCAATTAGGTCCGCGAGGCGGATGGCTGGGTTCCTAACTCGGCCGTCAGTTTCGCGGACTTTTCATTTTGATACACTCACAGCATGCCCATTATCTTCCACATTGCAGAGCGTGAGGCATGGGACGGCGCAGAGGCGAAGAAGAGTTACCGACCAGAAATGTTTCCCGTCGAGGGATTTATTCACTGCTCCACGTCTGCCCAGGTGCTTCAAGTCGCAAACACTCGCTTTCGGGGCCGGTCAGATTTGCATTTGCTCTCGATTGATACGGATAAAGTCGAAGCCGAGGTCCGTTACGAGAATCTCGAGGGTGGCGAGCAACTTTTCCCGCACATCTACGGTGAGCTGCCTACTGACGCGGTGGTGCGAGTGGCTGAGTTCAAACCCGATGAGGATGGAACTTTTAGGCTGCCGTAAAAAGATTGCCGATTGGCGATTGACTATTGCTGATTGGCCTGAGACAAACCGGTAAATCACTAATCGGCAATCGGCAATCGACAATCGGCAATCGGACTCCTCTCATGAACACTGATCAGACATACGACGTTGCAGTCGTTGGCGCCGGCGTGTTTGGCGCCTGGACGGCTTACCAATTGAGCCGTGCAGGCAACACAGTCGTGCTGATCGATGCCTATGGTCCGGGGAATAGCCGGGCCAGCTCCGGTGGCGAGTCACGTGTCATCCGCATGGGCTACGGCCCCGATCAAATTTATTCACGAATGGCGCAACGCTCCCTGGTCTTGTGGCAAGAGCTGTTGGGATCATCCAACCTGTTTCAAAACTCTGGAGTCTTGTGGCTAGCGAGAGAGACTGACGCGTATTGTGAAGCGACTCTCGAAACACTCCGGCAACTTGAGATTCGCTGCGAAAAGCTGGATCGCGCCGAACTTGCTGGTCGTTATCCGCAACTCAAATTCGAATCGGTGGCGTGGGGGATTCTTGAGCCCGACAGCGGAGTCATGCTCGCCCGCCGCGCCGTGCAAGCCGTGGTTGAGCATGCCCGGAAGAACGGTGTGACGTATTTGGAAGCAGCAGTTGTCCCGTTAGGACGCGGAGAACAAGCGGCATCCGGGGCCGTTGGCCAAGTGAAGCTTGATCGTGTGGCGACAGTTTCCGGGCGCGAAATCCGCGCTCGTGAATTTGTGTTTGCCTGTGGCCCGTGGTTACCCAAACTGTTTCCCGAGCTACTCGCCGATCGGATTCACGTCACGCGTCAGGAGGTGTTCTTCTTCGGCGTTCCAGCCGGCTCTGACTTCTTCGATCCAGAACACATGCCAGCCTGGATCGACTTCAATAATCTAATTTACGGAATTCCAAATCTTGATAACCGGGGTTTCAAGGTTGCGATTGACGCTCACGGTGCTCAATTTGATCCCGACACTGGGGAGAGAATTGTTTCCAGTGAAGGTTTGGCCGCTGTGCGAGGGCTTCTGCGTAAGCGGGTCCCGTTGCTCGCTGAGGCGCCAGTTACGGAAACGCGGGTCTGCCAGTATGAGAACACTTCAAACGGAGATTTCCTGATTGACCGCCATCCCGGGTTTGAAAATGTCTGGCTGGTAGGCGGCGGTTCAGGTCACGGATTCAAACACGGACCAGCGGTGGGTGAAGCTGTGGCGGCGCTGATTTCAGGGACCGGCCAGGTTGAACCGAGGTTCAGTCTATCTACAAAAGAAACAGTGCAACAGCGAAGGGTTTACTAAAGAGCGAAACGGACGGCTGAACTCTTGGGAGCTTAGCCGTCCGTTTCGTTAGTTGCGCGAGTTGGCAATCTTTCACAGATTAACGAGTGCACTCATGGGCGGTTTCCCGCACTAATTATCGTCTAGGCGTTCTCTCCGTAACGGTGTTTGAGTAAGCAGAGTTGCCGCTGCCATTAAAGGCGCGCACCCGATAGCGATAACGCGTGCTGCCCGTAAGCCCAGTATCAGAGTAACTGCCAACGTTTGCACCAACCGTAGCGATCTGCACAAAGTCTGCGCAATTCTGGCCCTCGCAACGTTCGATACTAAACCCAGTCTCATTATTGGAATTGTCCGTCCATGAGAGGTTGATCTGCGTAGGAGAAACAGCATCGGCTGTCAGATTAGTGGGAGCGCTCGGTAACGGATCAGGTGTGGGAGTAGGTGTTGGCGTTGGAGTTGGCGTCGGTGTAGGTGTGGGCGTAGGCGTAGGCGTGGGAGTTGGTGAACCGCCACAACCTGGGAATTTGAACGACCCGATACGCGTACGCCAGTTAAAGCTTGTGGTAGTCGCGTAGTACTCTTGCGTATACCAGAAAGTACAGTCGTCCACTGGGTCGATAGTCATATCGCTGTAGTCACCCCAGCGACTACTAGTGCTGACCTGACTTCCCGTTCCCGCGAAAAGCGTAACCTCTGCTTGCGGAAGCGTGTTCACCGGATCGCCTGCCAACCTACCCGCATAGCGAATTTGGGGATTGATGGCGGTGCTCGAAGCGCTATAGCCGAGGGCGATATTTCCCTGCTGATCCATTGCGGCGGAGCCCATCCAGCGATGAGTCGTATCAGGTTGATAGGTGCCTTGTTGGGCAACTGTCACCGGCCCGCTCGTAACGTTTCGTAATTCAAACCAGCGAGGTGAAGCGACGCTATTGGAATTAACAGTGAAGTTGCCCACCGTAGATTCATGACCGTCGCTGAAGAAACGCGTTGCGAGGCGGAACATCAAACGGTCACCAATTGGATCCAGGAGCGAACTAGTTCCTGCCTGCGGAATCCCTCCCGTTCGAACCGTAAACCCAGCGGAGGGTACACTCGCAAACAGAGTGAAGGTCGAGTTGTTAGGGGTCACAAAGTCGACGTGGAAGTGGAAGACTCGATAGGTACCTCCTGCCGGCCATTCGACAAAAGACGCTGGGGCTCCAGCCGGGGGCAAATTCGAACCATCAAGATCGGCGGGAAGATATGTTTCCTCGCCTGAGCCCCCCGTGATTCCGGTAGTGATGAAAGTCGCTGGTTGTCCGGCGAGCATCTTTGCGCGATCGAAGGCGAATGGCTGAGGGCCAAGGTAAGCTGTACCGCCAGTATTGAAGACATTCATGCTCATGTAGTAAGCATCCGGCCATACGCCGAGGTGGGGATAGTCGAAGAAATTGGAGCCCAGGTGAAAGCCATAGCGGTAATAACTACCCGCTGCGTTGCTGGTGGTCGAGACCGCCACGCATTCATCAGTTGGTACGTTTACGCCTGCGAATTGACTAATAACCCAGCGGTTGGCAAGTTGATCGTAGAGCACAACCGGATCGCCAGCACCCGCTGTTTCGCAAGGTCCGCCAAAGCCCGTCCAAATACTTGAGATACCCACGGGTCCGAATACGGAGGCACCGGAGGTTTTGTCGAACACCTGAAACCCTTCGTTGACGATCTGAACGTATTGCGTCGCGCCCACCTCGCCGTTGGTGTCGGGCGGGGCACAATTGCAGGCCACACCCGGGAAACCGATGCCGTTGAAATTGAGAATCGGGCTCGGCATGTTCGCCGCTACCAGGTTTGATAATTCATGAAACCTGCTTTGCACTACGGGGTCTTCAGTATCTTTGTGATTGTTCGGTAGCTTGCGTCGCGGGTTGGCTTCCTTCTCGGGTCGGATTACTAAGGGGGGCAGCTTCATTTCGCTTAAGGGAATCGAGGTGTCGTTGTGGTACGAGGGAACGACAGTGATGTCAAACTTTTGATTCTGGACCAGCGGCGTTGCAACGTGCTCCGAAACAATTTTGTCCGCACTGAACCACTTGGCTTGACTAATTCGAGGCAGCACTACTATTGCGAGTAGTAGTGCAGTAGCCGCCAGTACAATGATTAACCTTGGACGAGTATTCATTTTTGTCCTCCCAGTTGGATGAGAAAGTACACCGCCATTTGCGAAACGGAATGCTAGACGCCTCCGTCGTGAGAAACTGGCTAATGCTTGATTGAGTCAGGTGTCTGGAAACAAACCCCACGTTTTTGCTGTGACATGTACTACCAGAGAGAAACAGAGAAGGCCAACCTGGCTGACTGGGACTACCTGGTGTGGGTCGGGGAAATTCTAACCGCACTTTGACTATTTGTGAACCACAAGGGGGACGAACGCAGTACAAATGGGTCACCGCTCTCGGACTATACCGTCCACTCCTATCGACCTATCTGGATCGGACTTCCGCGAGCCGTCGTTCTAGAAACCGGCGTTCACTATCGTTGGTTACTAACTCCAGTGCTCGCGCGTAGCTCTCCGCCGCTGCTTCATAGAATTCCAAACGGCGTAACAAATCGGCGCGGGCAGCGTGTAGCAAATGGTATTCGTCAAGCTTCCCGTCTGTCGCGATGCCATCAATGATCTCAAGTGCCGCTTCGGGACCAGCCACCATCGCCACTGCCACGGCCCGATTAAGCGAAACTATTGGCGAAGGTTGAACGCGCGCCAGCAGATTGTAGAGCCTAACAATTTCCGGCCAATTGGTTTCATCTGCATGACGCGCACGGCAGTGCACTGATGCGATCGCCGCCTGAATCGCGAATGGCCCGGCAACGCCTGCAAAGGCCTCCGCAACCAGCGGTAACGCTTCGGCAATCTGTTGCTGGTTCCAAAGGCTGCGATCCTGTTCTTCCAAAGTTACGAGGTTGCCGGCAGCGTCCAGACGAGCATCGCGGCGCGAATCGTGGAGCAGCAACAACGCCAGTAATGCCGTCGCCTCGCTGGGCGGTCGGGGCGACATTAAGGCGCGAACCAGTCGTGCCAAACGGATCGCTTCGGCGCACAAATCCGTTCGCAGCAGTGAGTCGCCTTGAGTGGCAACGTAGCCCTCGTTAAAGATCAAATAGATTACCGTCAATACCGCATCAAGGCGGGCCGGCAACTCATGAGTCTCGGGAACGGTGTAGGGAATTCCCGCATCCCGGATCTTGCGCTTGGCTCGCACCAGTCGCTGAGCCATGGTTGTCGCTGGAACCAAAAACGCACGAGCAATTTCTTCGGTCTGTAAGCCGCCGAGCGTTCGCAGTGTTAAGGCGACCTGAGCCTCGGGAGCCAAAGCCGGGTGACAACAGCTGAAGATCAGACGCAGGCGATCGTCTTCGATCTCCTCAGTGTCGTAGTCAGGATGTTCTACAGTCGGAACCAGTCCTGACGCCACAAACGATTCGAGCTTTTCCTTGATTCTAGTTTGGCG
>DASSCX010000052.1:0-12202 GCA_035697425.1 Pyrinomonadaceae bacterium
TTATCGCCGTGGTGCTTTCACGGGTGCCGTTACCGATTCGCAAGGTGTGATCCGCACCGCCGCCGGAGGCACGCTTTTCCTCGATGAGATCGGCGACCTACCACTCGATTTACAGCCGAAACTTTTGCGCTTCCTCCAGGAAGGTGAAATTCAACCGTTGGGTGAACAACGGCCAATCAAGGTCGACGTCAGAATCATCGCGGCCACGAATAGTGACCTGGAAGAGATGGTGGCGCAGGGACGCTTTCGTGAGGATCTTTATTACCGACTCAATGTGATCAGACTCCGTGTCCCGCCTTTACGCGAGCGACGTTCGGAGATTCCCACGATCGTCAACTACTACATTAACCACTACTCGGCGAAGTTTGGACGAAAAGACATTCAGATCACGCCGCCTGCCGTTGATCTTTTGATGGTTTGCGATTGGCCCGGCAACGTACGTCAACTCTGCAATGAAATTCAGCGCATTGTCGCGCGTGCTGAGGAAGGGGCGGTCATCACCCCGGAACAGCTTTCCCCGGAATTGACGCGCACATCCGCTCCGGTCTCGCATGGCGCTGCAGCTTCCACCATCGCTTCGATGCCTTCAGCTTCAATGCAAAATCTCACCCTTGCAGACGCTTTGCAGGAAGTCGAGCGGCGTATGATCTCAGAAGCTCTCCGTAAACACGGCGGCAACATTTCCCGCGCCGCTCGTGAACTCGGCCTGACGCGTCGCGGTCTCTACCTAAAGCTCGAGCGTTACCAACTCAGCGCCAGCGCCTGATCGTCCGCCTCGCGGCCGAGCAACTCCAACTAATCACCTCAAAGGAATGGCCTTCGACCTGAATTCCAGATTCGAGGTCAAAGACCCTTAGCCTAATAAGGCTCTCAACCGGGCAAGTCAGAGACTTGCCGCGCACCCGAAAGTCGGAGAGCCTTCGCCGTAGGCCCTTCTCCACTCACCGCTTCGCAGTTTCGTGGTGTTTGTGGTGGATACTAGCTAACCAATGTATACCCACTTGCCATAGCGGCTCTTTAGATCGAATTAGCCTCAAATTCCATAAAAACCGTCGAAAAATCGCGTTCCGCAACCTCAACTGATTACCTGGTATGCAGCCTCGCTACGCCTTCCTGATCGGCTTCAGACCGCTATCATTTGCCTGGCTAACCTACTGAGCCGCAATACCTTACCTTCCTTACAAAGTGTCTGACTGCGAATGGCACAAGCCTTGAAATAGAGACCGGTGCCACGCGACAGAAACTTTGAAAATAAAGCGTCACTAAAGGAAGGCCCCCAAATGTTAAAGCGAATCGCAACTTACCTCAGCATCAGCAGCTTGATGGTCGTTTCAATTGCTCCAATGACCACCTTCGCCGCTCCCGCTTCCGGTAACGGCAATCCGCCCCGCCACGTTGAAAAGAAAACGGCGCCGGAATTCGCTGCAACAGCCAATGCCAGCGGCACCGTTCGCGTGTTGATGCAAACCAAAGGCGCACCGACGGCCGCTCACGATAGTGCACTCGCTATCGCCAATGGCAATAAGCGCGGCACCTACGCTGAACTCAACACGATCATCGCCGATGTCCCCTTGAATCAGGTAGCCACTCTTGCAGCCCGTGCCGACGTTGCCTACATCGCTCCCGATCGCCCGGTAAAAGCTCAGTTCAATCTAACTAACGACACGACCGGCGCAACTCAAGTTCAGCAGGGTGCCGGAACGATGCCGGGATTCGACGGCAAGGGAATTGGAATCGCGATTCTCGATAGCGGCGTAAGTGCAAACCATCCCGACTTCATTCGTAACAACAATTCGCGCGTCGTGGCTTCCGTGGACTTCAGTGGCAGCACTCGTTCAGGTGATGCTGATGGGCACGGAACCGGAGTCGCGGGTGTGGCGGCCGGCAGTGGCGAAACCTCAACTGGTTATGCTGCCAATTACGCGGGCGTTGCGCCTGGCGCCGACATCATCGACATTCGCGTTCTTGATGAGCATGGCATGGGCCGCACCAGCAACGTTTTGTCAGCTATCGCCTGGGTGATGCAGAACCGCCAACGCTACAACATTCGCGTGATCAACCTGAGCATGAGCACTCCGGTGCGCGAATCGTTCCACAGCGACCCGCTCTGCAACGCTGTCGAAATGGCCGTACGCGCTGGCATCGTAGTAATCTCCAGTGCCGGCAATCAGGGTCGCACCGAACAGATTCTTGGTTACAACGCTGACGGCTCGCCGATCTATCAAATGGTTTATGGCGCTGTCGGCAGCCCCTCGAACAGTCCCTACGCAATCACGGTAGGCGCCACAGATAGTCATGAGACAGTCAAGCGCTCTGACGACACGGTCGCCACCTTCTCGTCGAAAGGCCCGACTCGTTTCGATCACCTCGCGAAGCCTGACCTCGTGGCTCCCGGTCGTCGCCTCGTCGCTGCGATGTCTCAGGAAGTAAATCCGACGCTCGCGTCCACCTATCCCGACCGCGTCGTGCAGCCCACTTCGTCCAACGGTCGCCCGAACAGCTACTTCACTTACTCAGGCACGTCCTTCGCCGCCCCCGTGGTCGCCGGAACCGTGGCCCTCATGCTCGACGCCAACAAATCCCTGACTCCACTCCAGGTGAAGGCGGTGTTAGTGAAGACTGCACAAAAACTTTCCGGCTATGACAACAAGGCCCAGTCGATCCTGTCTCAAGGCGCCGGATTGCTTAACGCTGCTGCTGCTGTTCAGATGGCAACCGCAATCACCCCACAAGCTGACCACCTCACCGCCGGCGACCGCTTCTTCCGCGGCAACGCCACCCTCAGCTCGCTCGCTTCAGTAAACATTGGCGGCGAGAATATCGCTCTCAGCAATCGCGTGCTCTACGCGCATGGCGTGCTCTTCTCAAACCAGCCCGTTTCAATCAAGGGCATCATGATTGGCGATGGCATCATGATTGGTGACGGCGTGGTGCTCGGCGACGGTGTCGTCCTCGGCGATGGCATCATGATTGGCGACGGTGTGGTGCTCGGCGACGGCATCATGATCGGCGACAACTTCGCCACAGGTAATTCAGTGGTAAACAATGGCCGCCTGGTTCTGAGCGATGGCATCATCCTCGGCGATAGCTTGAGACTGCGTGATGGCGTGGTCCTCGGCGACGGCATCATGCTCAGCGATGGCATCATGATTGGTGATGGCATCATGATCGGCGACGGCGTGGTCCTGGGTGATGGCGTGGTGCTCGGCGACGGTGTCGTCCTTGGCGATGGCATCATGATTGGCGACGGTCACGTAACCAAAGATGGGGTCGTCCTCGGTGACGGCATCATGATTGGTGACGGCGTCGTGCTCGGCGACGGCGTAGTCCTCGGCGACGGTGTCGTGCTTGGTGATGGCATCATGATTGGCGACGGCATCATGATCGGTGACGGCGTGGTGCTCGGCGACGGCGTAGTCCTCGGCGACGGTGTGGTCCTTGGCGATGGCATCATGATCGGCGATGGCGTGGTCCTCGGCGATGGCATGATGACGCGCGATGGAATCATGATCGGAGATGGGATCATGATTGGCGACTAGTTGTAAGTCCCTGCTAGCACGCCCCGCGGGCGAGGTCTTTGAGAATAGACTTCGCCCGCTTTTTTATTTGGCTGCGCGCCTTTGCCTGACCCGATGTCGAGGTGTATCTTGCCTAAAAAGTCGTTTCAACTTCACAGCCACAAGAAAGTTAGGACTTCTCGCAATGTCGCGCAGAGCCGCAAAAAAGGTTTCCAACATGTTTCGTGATGGTTCGTGTCACTTCGTGGTTCGTTCGCTGTAGCAGCAGGAAGTGCTACCACGAATTCACACAAAATAACGCGAAACGAATTCCGCCAGTTTCATTTGCGGCTCAGTGCCTTTGCTTCTCTGCGTTAACCCAATGACAAATGAGAAATCAAAAATGATATATGGAAAATGCTCTGTCGATTCGTAGCCCAGCCATTCCAGAGACAAGATGAAAATTCTGATCCTAGATCACAACGAGGTTGAAGAGCTCCTTCCCATCAGAGAGTGCATTCCCGTTATGCGTGAGGCCCTGATCGCGCTCGCCTCCGGTAAGGCTCATCAACCCCTAAGAACAATCATTCGGCCACCTGACGCCAAGGGTGTAATGGGATTGATGCCGTCCTACATGTCTGGCGCCACGTCTCGGTCGGCGGCGTTTGGATTGAAAGCAATCTGCGTCTTCCCGGGAAATCCAGCTTTGGGTAAGGATTCACACCAGGGCGCTGTGCTGCTGTTTAGTGCTGAAACGGGTGAGCTGCTGGCCATGATGAATGCTTCAGCTATTACCGCCATTCGTACCGCAGCGGCCTCCGGTGTGGCGACCGATCTGCTGGCCCGAACCGATGCGAGGAATCTCGCAGTGCTCGGTTCAGGCGTGCAAGCTCGTACCCATCTAATCGCGATGGCTGAGGTGCGTGCGATCAAGCGCTGTCGGATCGCAAGCCGGCACCTTGAACACGCGCACAAATTTGCTGACGAGATGAGTAAACACGTCTCATTCCCAATTGAACCAGTGGCGACTGTCGCAGATGCGCTAGAGGGCGCCGACTTGATTGTCACAGCCACAACAGCTAAAGAGCCGATCGTGAAGCGCGACTGGATCGCACCGGGCACGCACTTGAATCTGGTCGGCTCCAGCATTCCAAAAGCTCGCGAAGTCGACAGTGAAACCATCGCTGCGGCGAGCTTGTTTGTGGATCGGCGTGAATCAACCCTCAACGAAGCCGGGGACTACCTCTTCGCGGCTCGTGAAGGCGTCATCGGCCCGGATCATATTCGCGCCGAACTCGGTGAAGTTCTTATCGGAGAAAAACCCGGTCGGACAGCAGCGGAAGAGATTACGATCTTCAAGTCTCTGGGGATTGCTATCGAAGATCTTTTTGCGGCGGAATACCTTTACCGTCGGGCAAAAGAAGAGAAGCATGGTTCGTGGATCGAGTTTTAGAAAAGCATTTTCCAAATATCATTTTTCATTAGGTCAAGAATTCACGCAGAGGCGAAGGCGCAGAGCCACAAAGGAACCAAGACAGCCGTAAGAGTCGATCTTAATGAGAATGACACAACCAGTTCGTGTTGTTTCGTGTGGTTTAGTGGATCGTGTCTCCTGAGGCTACAGCGAACGATCCACGGAGTGACACGAACCATCACGAAACATGTTCTGAGTTTTTCTTTGCGGCTCTGCGCCTTGGAGTCTCGGCGTTAACTTCTGACGAATATCGATGAATGAAAAATGAGATATGGAAAATAATCCCCTCCCATCCCTGACTGACATTCAAGCCGCTCGACAGATGATTGAAGGATCCGCCATCCGGACGCCTCTCGTTAAACTCAACCTAAAAGAATCACCAGCCGAGATCTACCTCAAGCTCGAAAATCTGCAACCAATCGGCTCATTCAAAATCCGCGGTGCGACCAATGCCATAGGTCATCTCTCGCCGGAGACCCTGTCTCGCGGAGTTCTGACTGCGTCTGCCGGCAACATGGCACAGGGTGTAGCCTGGCGGGCTCGTGAGCTTAGTATTCCCTGCACGGTTGTCGCTCCCGATACCGCACCGGATACAAAGGTCAAAGCCGTCGAACGACTCGGCGGCCGCGTCATCAAGGTTCCTTTTGAAGAGTGGTGGCGAGCGTTCGAAATCAGAACCTTCCCCGGCGTGGACGCAACCTTCATTCACGCGTTTGACGATCTGAATGTAATGGCCGGCAATGGCACGATCGCTTTTGAGATCATGGAAGACTTGCCCAATGTTGAGGCGGTTGTGATTCCCTGGGGCGGCGGCGGGCTTACGTGCGGGATTGCCGCGGGCATGCGTGCCCTAAATTCGAAGTGCAAGATCTATGCAGCCGAAGTAGCGACGGCAGCGCCGCTCGCTCCTTCGCTGGCAGCGGGAACTCCAGTCGCCGTGGATTATCAGCCTTCTTTTGTCGACGGCATCGGCGCCAAGGTCGTGTTTCCGCAAATGCTCGCGCGCGCGCAACAGTTGCTCGATGGCTCGCTCGTTGCAGAGTTGGACGAAGTTAAGTCTGCACTACGGTTGCTGGCCGAACGCAACCGCGTTATCGCCGAGGGTGCCGGAGCGTGTGCGCTCGCTTGTGCCTTAGCAGGCAAAGCCGGCGCAGGTAAAGTTGTGTGCATCGTCTCCGGCGGGAACATAGACTTCACGAAGCTGTGCGAAATTCTTACTTCTTAATTCATTCGTCGCACACCAAACACAGAGACGCGAAGGCGCAGAGCCCGCAAAGAAATCTATTAACATCTATTTTCGTGATGGTTCGTGTCACTTCGTGGATCGTTTGCTGTCGCAGCAGGGGATACGATCCTCTAAATCACACGAAACACATGAAACGCGCGAAAGAGTGTGAATCCACCTCGACAATGCTGTTATGGTTAAAGTTTCTCTGCGGCTCCGTGACTTAGCGGCTCTGCGCTGACTTATCGATGAAAAAGCAATATGGAAAATGTTTCTGTATCATGCCCTGTCTATGAAGTTTCTTTGCGTAACCATCCTGATCGCGCTTTCGACCTGCCCAACCGTCTGCGCAAAGGCTTCCGACACGCCCACCAGCAAGATCTTCGTTTTTCATACCAATGAGTTTTGGCTCAACCTGCACCACTTCCTTTACGTCCTCGGCCGCGCCGAAAATAAAGAAACGGATACAGCTCGTGAGGCTGTCTCCGGCGCTCCTGCCGATCAGACACACGGTTTCACGAAGCTGAGTGCGAAAGAACAAAAGATCTGGCGCGAGGCCGTTGCCACCTATGCGGCGGGACCTAGCAAGAAGGATATTGTCTTTGACGATCCGATGCCTGCCATCACCGCTGCTCTGGCGCGTGCAGGGGATTCAAAGTCACTTGGATCTGAAATCGATCCAGCGATTGCGACGATCCTGCAGCGCGTCGCGCCAATCTATCGAAAAGCCTGGTGGAGGAAACATCACGAAGCAAACCAGCGCTGGCAAAAATCCATCGACAAACTTGTAGGTCTCCACGGGGCTAACGTCCTCGCTTTCATTACGAAGGCTTACGCGTTGGAGTGGCCGGCGGCTGGGTTTCCTGTGCACGTAACCGCTTACTCGAATTGGGCGGGAGCGTATTCAACGACGGGCAATCTACTGGTTCTCTCGAGCCAAAGCCCATCACTTCAAGAGCTATATGGTTTGGAAACTATTTTTCACGAAGGGATGCACCAGTGGGACGACCAGGTTTTCGAGGCGATGCGTGTCCAGGCAATTAAGTTGAACAAGTTCTTTCCGCGGGGTTTAACGCATTCGCTGATTTTCTTTACGGCTGGAGAGGCTGTGCGTCGCGTCGTGGCAGAGCACGTGCCATACGCTGAAAAGTTTGGCGTCTGGCAACGTGGCATGGGTCAGTTCAAAGTCCCACTCGAAGAAATCTGGAAACCCTATCTCGACGGCCGAGGCACGCGCGCTGAAGCCTTCGCAGCACTCGTTAACCGCACCGCCATCGATCCGCCTAAAAAGACTGACTCGGACTAAGCCCATCGAAAGCGTCAAACGCAGAGACGCCCGGGCTAAAGGCGCAAAGGAACAGACCGCTCCACGTCAGTTTTGATGAAAAACGAGAACTTAGTTCGTGTGCGTTCGTGCTATCTCGTGGGTCGTATTTCTGCCGCACGAGCAGCGAACGATCCAGGAAGTAACAAGAAACAGCACGAAACGGATTGAATGGGTTTCTTCACGTCTCTGCGTCTTCGTGTCTCTGACGCTCAGCGCTCAAAATCTTGCCGCTTTGCCTCACTTCTGCGTAATCTGTGGATGATTCCCCGCGACCCGCGTCCGCAACCGACGGAGTAGTTATGAAAACGAAAATTATCCGATGGCTGTTAACGTTAACGGCCGTTGCCGCTATCGTCATCGCCGCCACGATAACGAGCTCACACTTGACCTTTGCCGACCCTCAGAACCCGAGCGGGCTTGCCGGCACTTCCTGGAAACTCGTTAAGCTTCAAGGGGGCGACGAGATGACCTCGGTGCCGGATGACGGATCGAAGTACACCATCACCTTTGGAAGCAACGGCCGGGTAACAGCGCGAGTCGATTGCAACCGTGGCAGCAGCACCTGGAAATCGAGCCGCGCGAATGAACTGCAATTTGGTTCGTGGAACATGACAAGTGCCAAGTGTGCTTCCGGTTCTCTTCACGACCGGATCGTCAGAGAAGGCGCTGCCGTGCGCTCCTACTACATCAAGGACGGGCACCTGTTTTTATCGGGGATGGCGGCTGGCGGTTACTACGAACTAGAGCCGGTTACTACTCAGCGGCGCCGGGGTTAGGGAAGAACCATTCAACCTTATAACGACTCGACGATTTCTGTCGTGTTGTTTCGTGAGATTTAGTGTTAAGAGCATTTAATAGTTTGAGAGGTGATGCCCTGCTTCGTGTTGTTTCGTGTGAGTTAGTGGTTCGTATTCTCTAACGCACGGCAGCGAACGAACCACGAAGCGACACGAAACTCGTTCAGTGATTGTGTTCGCTCTCTGTCGGTAAACCGGCGTCAATCCAGTCAGACTTTCCTTCCGCATAATCACGCACGTTCACGTATCCCAGCGCCGCCAGTTCACGGGCGGCGTTTTCTGAGGCGTGTCACGTAGGACTGGCGCAGTACACGACAATATCAGCCTGCTTGTCTGGTAACAGCGTTGCAGCCAGTTCCTCTACTTGATCAGGCGGCATATTGATCGCGCCCGGTAGGTGCGCATGTTGATAAGCCGTGGGTGCCAAAGTCTCCAGCAGCATGAAGCTATCGCCACGATCTATCTTCTCTTTCAACTCACTCCGCGAGATTGTCTTGGTCATATCGCACCTCTATGGAATTGCCAGGTTAATTTCCACTAAGTTTGTACCGAGGGGCAACTGAGGGAGGTTGAACTGGAGGAATTGCACGCAATGTTAGCAGCGGAGGGGAAGAATTCACAGGGCTGCGAACTGGGCGCACCTTGACTGTAAACCGCGGATCGACTAAAAGCAGTGCCGCATTTAGATTCCCAACCGTGCACCGAGGTCCAATCTGAGTTGGAACTCAATCAACAGCTTTCCCAAGTCACATTACAAGCGGTCGCCCAGATGTCTTACTCAGTTCTTCCATCCCCCAAACCGAGCCGGATCATTCCGGCTCAGAGGAGAAACAATGCGCAAACTAATACTAGTCTCCCTAACACTTCTCTTGCTCTGCTCCGCCGCCGCCACGGGCATACAAGCCCAACAACCAACTCCCACTCCCGGACCCCTCACTTTCTATTACGACTACACCGTCAACGCCGGCAAGGAAGATGAGTTTATGACTCTCATCAACACCGTCGGCGCGCCAGTGCGCGACAAGCTACTGGCCGATGGCGTCATATTGGCCTGGGGCATGGAGACCCCGGTCCTGCGCTATCCTGGCGGTACGACACATCTCATCTGGTTTACCGTCGCCAACTACGCGGGCGTGGAAAAAGTTCTGAACGGTATGGAAGCGCGGCAAGCGAAGCTGGCCGCAGACGAGGCCCAGGCTGCGCGAAGAGGTAACCGCGCGATGACCACAGCGGAACGCATCCGCGCAACGTTTGACATGACCAAGACGCGCGATTGGCTGACGCGCGATCTCGTTGCCGGCTTTGGGCCGAACCCAGCGGCCGGGGTGTTGCCGGTCACCCGCTATAACTTTGTGAAAGTGAAACCAGGGAAAGGCGCGGACTATCGGCGCACCTGGGAAAAGTACAATAAGCCCATCTTCGACAAGCTTGTCGCCGACGGTGTGGTGTTGGCATATGGCCTGGCCGTGGAAGATGTGAAGACTGACGGTGATTGGACTCACTTCGTCTGGATTGCAACAGCAAACATGGCAGCCGCCGACAAGATTGGACCGGCATTCGCTGCCGATCGCGCGCGACGTTCAGAAAAGGAGCGCAACGAAATAACTGAAGATTTCCTTGCTGCGACCGAACCGGATAAGGCCAGGTCCATCATCACCCGATCCCGGATCTTCAAACTTGCACCATAGAAATGAGCTCAAAATGTCCAAGGTCCAACGTCTAATGTCCAAAGTCATGACGGGGAGAGACGTCAGTACCGGGAGCGGTAGCGACCGGGTCTCTCTTTAAGAGTGCAGTCAGCAAAGAGAACCTGCAGTAAGGAAGGGCGGCTTACCCCCGCTTAGTTGAATGTGATTCAACGATGGCGGGGGCAAGCCCGCCTTCCTGACTGAGCATTAATATCAAGCTGTTCTTCTTGGCGTGCTCTGCGCTCTTGGCGACTTGGCGGTTTCTTTTGGTGTTGTTTCTTCTTCCACAATTCTGGACTCTCTACAACTTCTTATTCTCACAAACTCCCAGAACTTTTCCGCGCGTTTTTAAGTATTAGACCAGCAGTCTTCCCGCCAACACTCAACGCACACTTTTATTCCGACGCATTGGAAATCCGTCCGGATTTCTAAATGAAGGAGCACCACCATGAAGCAGAAACTATTTGTCGTCGCTACCTTGATCATTCTGCATGCAGCGACATCGACCCCGATCATCGCGCAGCAACCAAACGCTCCCTACCGTTCGTACCAACAGGCCCGCCGTGTGCTCGACGATGCGATCGCCGCCCACGGCGGAGTCGAAGCGTTACGCGCAATCAAAGACTTTACTCTCACAGAGAAGGGCAAACTTCACGCGCGCTTTCAAAGTCCCGCGGCAGAACCACCGTTCGCTATCGGAGCGTCGGAAGAAACTCTTGTTGTTGATACAGAACGTGGATTGGTCTTCGATGACTTGAAGACCGTCAACGCCGGTAACAACAACTGGATCAGAACTGTCATCAAGGGCACAGAAGGCCAAACCTTTGACATGTGGTCCAAAACAGCAACGCCGATAGTCAACGCATCGGTAAACAACTTCCGGGGACAGATTCGCCGGCTGCCTCCATTCGTATTGCTCGAAGCATTGGACCGCGCGTCAACGCTTCGCTGGTTAGGTGAAGATGAGATTGGAGGCAGGCGGCAAAAAGTAATTAGCGTGCTGCGGCCGGATAATCAACTGCTGACTCTTTCTTTTGATGCCCAAACCAATTTGCTCACCAGGTATGGCTATCTTTACGCCGACCCGGTTACCGGCGACTCGGAGATCGCACAAACGTATTCAGGCTATCGCACAGTCGGCAAGTTGCAGCTTCCGAAGGGACGTGTTTTGTACAACTCTGGCGGCGTGGTTCAGGAAACGGAGTACACAGATCTGCAGATCAACACGCGGCCGGCCGATAGTGTATTTGTCGGGCCAGCGGGTTTTGAGGAACTTAGCGCGCCACCGGCAACACCACCACCACCCGCAGTCGCTAAGATCGCCGAAGATGTTTACTTCCTGCAGGGATTGGCAGGAGGCACACACAACGTTCTCTTCGTGGCCTTCAACGATCATGTCCTCGTGGTCGAGGCTCCGGAACAGATTCTCTATGCCAATAACTCGGTCCAGGCACTGGCTAAGATCAAGGAGACGGTGCCGGGTAAACCGATCAAGTATTTGGTCCTGACGCATCATCATTCTGATCACGCGGGTGGGTTTCGCGAGTACGTTGCCGAAGGGACAACGATTGTTACGACTGCGGAAACGAAAAGCTTTCTTGAAAAAGCCGCGGCCGCGGAGTCTTCGCTCCTGCCGAAGTTCTCGGGTAAGAAGTTGAATATCGAAATGCTCGACAACAAGAAGCGAGTCTTTCAGGACGACAAACACATCGTGGAGTTGTACGACATTGGGCCGAATCCTCATGCCAAGGAAATGTTGGTGGTGTATTTGCCTAAGGAGAAGATTTTGTTTCAGGCTGACCTGCTGAACGCGGCTCCCAACGGAACTTTTCCCATTGCGCAGGACCCAACGATTAGTTTTAGCGAGAAACTGCAGCAGTTGGGGTTGAACGTGGAAAAGATCTACGGCGTGCATGGCCGTGCTGCGACACCCGAAGAGTTGCGCACGTCGATTGAGCGGCGACGTGCTTCGGATCTGAACTAATCGGATCGCGGGCGTAATCGGATCGCGAGCCTAATCGGATCGCGGGCGTCCCGCCCGCAATGAGCGCGAAGCGCGAACCGGATGGCGTCTCAATGCCATTCAGTCGCTTGTCGTTTTCGTGTGAATTCGTGGATCGATTTTTCTGTTACCTGGAATACGATCCACGAACCAACACGAACAACGCCTGCCCTCTGCGCCCTGTCTCCTGCC
>DASSCX010000053.1:0-3942 GCA_035697425.1 Pyrinomonadaceae bacterium
GTCATAGACAGTCTCAATGAGTTGGAATACATCAAAGGCGAAATCTACGCGAATATTTGGCACGACCAGCGCATTGCACGCATTGATCCCAATACAGGCCTCGTCAATGGTTGGATTGATCTTACAGGACTGCAAGAGGCAAGCGGGGCGACTGACCAAGAAGGCGTGCTGAATGGAATAGCTTACGATTCTGCCAGTGAAAGGCTTTTCGTTACGGGCAAACTTTGGCCAAAGCTTTTTGAGATTCGCCTGAAGCAGAACTAACAACGATTCACCATGAGTTTCGAGACTTATTTCAAAGGGTCCTCCTACGCCATGATCATGTGCGCAATGCTCGCGCTCATGTTGGCGGGAGGCCTGCACTTCGGTCTCGGGATCGCATTCGCTGCCGTAGTAGTCCTGGCTTGGAAAGCTGAGAATACGCGTTGGCAGATTTCCGAACGCATCGGATTAGTCGTCGTTCTTATTTCGATCCCGCTGTTCTTTTTGGACTGGCAATACCAGCGCTCCATCGGTGAGGTCCGCGAGCGATTCGGCGTTAACGCCCTCGCCCACCTGATTACTTTTCTTTCGGCAGTCAAACTGCTGCAGGTGAAGTCCAATCGCGATTGGGTTTTCCTCTATCTGATCTCATTCTTTGAAGTGCTGCTGGCCGCAGGGTTGAGTTTGAGTCCGATTTTCCTTGCCAGCTTGAGTCTCTACCTGCCCTGCGCTATCTCAACGGTAATCGCTTTTGAAATCCGCAAGGCGCGACGAAGTGTGGCATTGGTTGAGACACGTTTGTTGGTTCCGCCCGAGGGGCGTTTGTTTCGCCGGCTCACAACTCTTGCCGGTAAGAGAAATGTGGCCGTGCGCCGCTTACCCCTTGTTGCCTGCGGCCTAATCCTGCTCATCGTGATTCTCGCTTTGCCACTGTTCCTGGTGGCGCCGCGCGCGGGATCGCCGGGAATCACCAGGGGAGGTGGCGGTCTTTCAAACCTGATTGGCTTCTCCGAAACTGTTTCGCTGGGGGCCATTGGCGAACTGAAGCGTAACGACGATGTTGTCATGCGCGTGCGACTTGAAGATCGTGGGGCGCTTGATACCACTGAGCTTAAATGGCGGGGCGTGGCTCTGGATGAGTTCAATGGCAAGAGTTGGAGGAAGTCTCCGGAAGCGCGGCGGCTTCTGGAGAAGGTCAGTGAACGAGGTTTCTTCCGCTTGGGTACTACCGACTCGAGGCATGCGCTTACAACGCAGACCATCTTTCTAGAGCCTATGGATTCGCCCGTGCTGTTTGCCGCCTCTCGCGCTCTCGCGGTACAGGCGACGCAGGGCGATCTGCCTTACGTACGCGTTGATGGTGAAGGCAGCCTGCAAACGCGTCATCATGATTTTGATCGACTGATATATAAGGCCTTTTCGGATGTGAGGGAACCGGCCAGCGAAGTTTTGCGGCAGGATTTTCAGCCGTACCCTCTTTCCCACGAGCGCTATCTGAAACTGCCAGCCAACCTGGACCCGCGCGTGCGTGCATATGCGCGCACAGTCGTCCGCAGTACCGGGGTTCGCAATCGGTACGATATTGCTAAGGCATTTGAGTCGCACTTCCGCGAGCGCTTTGGCTACACGTTGCAGATGACAGCGGGCGGCGCGGATCCGTTGGCGGACTTTCTGTTTCGCGTCAAAGCCGGCCACTGCGAATATTTCTCGACCGCCATGGCCGTAATGCTGCGCAGCGAGGGCATCGCCACGCGCGTAGTCAACGGTTTCCTGCCCGGCGAATACAACGAAACCGCAGACGTCTTCACTGTACGACAGAGCGACGCGCATTCCTGGGTCGAAGTTTATTTTCCCGAAACGAATGCCTGGGTCACTTTTGATCCGACCCCTGCCGCCGGACGAGTAGAGCCACAACACGCCGGATTTACTGCGGCTCTGGGAAAGTATGCCGAAGCTTTTGAACTCCTATGGTTTCAGTATGTAGTCGGCTATGACCGGCAGGAGCAGCGCACTCTGGCGACTTCGCTGCACAACCAGGCCGCGCGCTACCAATATACAGTTGCCAAAGCACTTGATCGGGCACAACGTCTTTCCGCGCCCTTGTGGCAGCAGCCGCTCTGGGCGGTCCTTTTGCTGATATTACTAGGAGGGATTGCTTTCTTTTTGATTCGCTTCAAGCGTTTCGGCTGGCGCGGCTTGAAGATCAAATCGCGACCTGTTGATTCGGCGCGATCTGCCATCGAATTTTATGAACGTCTGACAAGGTTACTGGTGAAGAAAGGGTTTCAGCGCCCGCCGGATCAAACACCCCTCGAGTTTGCGGCCAGCGCGGGACTTAGCGAAGCTGTGATTATTACCGGCGCCTATAATCGGGTGCGCTTCGGTGCCGAGCGCCTTTCAGCAGCGGAGTTGAACCAAATCGAAGCGCTATTAACTAAGGCCGAAAGAGAAGAGAAGTAAGTTAATGCACAAAGTTGGTTTTATTAGTCTGGGCTGCCCGAAGAACCTCGTCGACAGCGAGGTGATGATGGGGCACTTAAAAGCAAGCGGATACGAGATAACTGCCGACGCCGCCGCGGCCGATACCGTGGTAGTGAATACCTGTGGCTTCATCGATTCCGCTAAACAAGAATCGATTGAAGCAATTCTGGAAGCTGCCAAATTGAAGATGGGAGGCGGTGCGACACGCCTGATAGTTGCCGGTTGTCTGGTCGAACGTTATCGCGATGAACTGAAGGCGGAAATGCCTGAAGTGGACGCTTTCATCGGCACGAATCAGATCAACGACATCCTTGCTGTTTGTGATCCCCAGACGAATACGCAAACCCTCCCGGTCTTGCCGTTAGGAAATCAGAGCGCAACTTATCTTTACGACGAATCTACTCCTCGCATTTTGGCTACACCGAGTCATTACGCGTTCATCAAGATCGCCGAAGGCTGCGATCGTCCCTGTGCCTTTTGTTTTATTCCGCAAATGCGGGGACACTTTCGCAGCCGGCGCTTCGGCTCGATCGTGGCGGAAGCCCAACAGTTAGCTGAGGAAGGGGTGAAGGAACTTGTGCTGGTCGCCCAGGACTCGTCCCGCTACGGTGAAGACCTTGGTAAGGCTGACGCACTTGCCGGTCTTTTGAAAGAGCTCTCACGCACGGAAGGCATCGAATGGGTGCGCGTGATGTACACCTACCCGACGCATATCAGTGATGCGTTCCTCGATGTGATGGCCGAAGAGCCGAAAGCAGTTAAGTATCTCGACATGCCTTTGCAGCACGCGTCGCAAAACGTTCTCAGACTGATGAAGCGCGGCGGGAACCGTGAGAGTTTGGAGAGATTGATCAAACGCGTGCGTGAACGCGTTCCGGGAATCGGCGTCCGCACGACTTTCATTACGGGTTTTCCCGGGGAGACGGACGAGGACTTCGCCGAACTGCTGCAGTTTGTGAAGAACATAGAATTTGATCGCGTAGGGGTTTTTAC
This sequence comes from Pyrinomonadaceae bacterium, assembly GCA_035697425.1. GTDB lineage: Bacteria > Acidobacteriota > Blastocatellia > Pyrinomonadales > Pyrinomonadaceae > PSRF01. The sequence goes on from DASSCX010000053.1 coordinate 3,457, forward strand.
TTACTCCGATGAAGAAGGAACCCCGGCGTATGACTTGCCCGGGAAGGTCGAGCACAAACTTGCAGTGAAGCGACGAGATCGTTTGATGAAAGAGCAGTCGCGCATCTCGCGTCGGCGGCACAAGGAGATGGTTGGTCAAACCGTCCGCGTGATGTTTGAAGGAGAAGCGAACGAAAGCGAGCTGCTCTGGCAGGGTCGCATGGAAACGCAGGCTCCGGACATTGATGGTTGCGTGCTGATCAATGATGCTCCTGCAGACTTCGTCCCTGCGCCGGGTGAGATGGTGAATGTTTTGATTACCGAGGCTCAAGATTACGATTTAGTAGGAACGATTGTGTAATTGCGGGATCCTTGCTTTTGTATTTGTAAAAGCGGCTCTGCCGCCTTCCGTGCGGTAAGGCCTGCCTTACCGAATTTCGTCTTTTGAAATCTTTCGCCGAGGCTTAGCCTCGGCGCATTCCTTGATTGAGGCTCTTACGGAAAGGC
>DASSCX010000054.1:0-3634 GCA_035697425.1 Pyrinomonadaceae bacterium
AAAAACGTGAGCGAGATCACAGCCGCCTTCGAACAAGGAATCACAAATCGCACGCGTCTGATTTTGATGTCTCATCAGGTAAACATTACCGGCCAGATCACGCCGGTAAAAGCAGTCTGCGAGATGGCACGGGCCAAAGGCATTGAGACGATCGTCGACGGCGCACATTCGTTTGCGCAATTCCACTTCACGCAAAAGGATCTGGGCTGTGATTACTTCGGCACGAGCTTGCACAAGTGGCTCTATGCCCCCAAAGGCACCGGCCTGCTTTATGTGAAGCGCGATAAGATCGCAAAGCTATGGCCCTTGATGGCAGCAGAAGAGAAAAACGTTTCAGACATTCGCAAGTTTGAGGAGATTGGCACACACTCGGCCGCGCCTCGTTTGGCTATCGGTGAAGCGATGCTGTTTCATAACGGCATCGGCGGCAAACGCAAGGAAGCGCGTTTACGTTACCTTTCGCGGTATTGGATGAACCGGCTCAAGGATGTCCCTAAAGTGCGCTTCAATACGTCGTTCGATCCGGCGCAATCGTGCGCAATCGCTAATGTGCAGATTGAGGGAATCAATCCTGCGGCGATTGGGAGTTATCTTTTCGCGCAGCATCACATTTTTACGACGCCGATCATCCACGAGGAGTTTCAGGGCATTCGCATCACCCCAAATGTCTACACTACCCTCGGCGAGCTCGATCGCTTCTGTAACATCATGGAAATGATTGCTCGGAAGGGTCTGCCGGCGTAAAAGATTCGAGTTCCGAGTTCCGGGTTTCGAGTTTCGGGGGTTGGTTTCGGTTTCGGGTAATGACGCAGGGGACAAATAGAGTTCGTGTCACTTCGTGTGATTTCTTCGTGGTTCGTTTCTAAAAGGAACGGAAAACACCATCCACGAAATATACGAACCAACACGAAACAATTTCGGAGTTGCATCTCTAAATTGATGAGTCCGTCAAAAATCACCATCGGCATTCTGTTGTTATGCTTCGCCCTTTTCGCGTCTGCTGACGTCGTCGCTGCAAAGCCCTGGGGCGGCATTGTTCCCTTGCACACCACGCGCGCGCAGGTGAGAAAGCTGCTGGGTAAGCCGATCATCGGCGGTGACGGGGCAATCGATCTCTATGACCTGCGCGAAGGACGGGTTCACATCATGTACGCGCGACAACCGTGTGAGGAAGGCCTGCCGGCTGATTGGGGAAACTGGCGCGTGCCCCGCGATACGGTTGTTAACATCAGCATTCATTTGCACGAAGAGATTCCGCTGCAGCGCCTGCATATCCGCAACATCGAAAGGTACAAGTGGTACACCGGAGATTCCGGCGCTACCTACTATCACGATCGCGTTCGTGGTTTGGAATATCAAGTTCAGGAGGGGATGGTTACCGCCATCACCTATGGTCCAGCGGCGCGTGACCGCACGCTGCGCTGCAAGCAACATGCGCCTTTAATCCGTTACTGAAATTCGAGGAGATCAAATGTCTAGTCCACAGATGCAACAACCAAATCCAGCACTTCTGTTTCAAACAATCAATGCGTACCAGCGCACCGAAGCCCTGAAGGCGGCGATTGAGTTGGAAGTCTTCACCGCCATCGGCGAGGGGAAACCGACGGCCGCCGAAATTGCACAACGCTGCGGCGCAGCCGAACGTGGTATTCGCATTCTTTGTGACTTTCTAACCATCATGGGTTTTCTAACGAAAGCCGAAAAGACTTACTCCCTGACCGTCGACTCGGCAATGTTTCTCGACAGGAAATCGCCGGCCTATATGGGCGGCGCCACGGAATTCATGCTCTCGCCGATGCTGACCGCCGGCTACAAAGACTTCACCGCCGCAGTACGCAAGGGAGGGATTGCTGCGTCGGAGGAAGGTACACTCGCGCCAGATCATCCAATTTGGGTCGATTTTGCGCGTGCGATGGCACCGCTGATGGCCCTGCCGGCGGAGTTAATGGCTCGCCTGGTTGATCCGGAAGCTAAACAGAAACTGAAGATCCTGGATATCGCCGCCGGACACGGCTTTTTTGGAATCGCTTTTGCCAGGAACAATCCCAACGTCGAAGTGGTCGCAGTGGATTGGGCCAACGTGCTCGGGGTCGCCAAAGAGAATGCGGCGAAAGCCGGAGTTGCCGATCGTTACAGCACAATTCCCGGCAGCGCGTTTGATGTGGAGTATGGGACGGGTTACGACCTGGTGCTGTTGACGAATTTTCTACACCACTTTGATCCGCCAACTTGTGAAAAGCTTTTACGGAAAGTTCATGCGGCAGTCAAACCTGGCGGCCGCGCCGTAACACTCGAGTTCATACCAAACGAGGATCGCATTTCTCCTCCTGAGTCCGCCTCGTTTGCCGTGATGATGCTGGGCAGCACCCCCGCAGGTGACGCCTACACTTTTCCTGACCTTGAAAAGATGATGACGGCAGCGGGCTTCGGCAAGAGTGAATTTCATCAGCTCCCGCCGTCGATCCAGCAGGTGGTGATTTCACAGAAGGACTAGAGAGTGCTGATTCAAAAAGGATCCACGAAATCACACAGCTAATCAGGGCGAGCAGCGCCGAAGGCGCTTATCAGACGCGTCACCGCGTATCAAAGCGCTGGCAGGTCGGCGCGCTCCAAACTCGGAGCCGCGCTTTTTGTTTTGCCTGTGCCGATTAGACTTGAGACTACCTGTAACAACTCGGCGCTGCGAAAAGGTTTGGCGACATAGGCGTCAAAGCCAGTTTGAAGTGCACGCTCGCGATCTGAGTCGCCGTACGCGGTCACCGCCACACACGGGATCGTCTTCGTACGCTCATCGTTCTGCAGTTCCTTAAGAACTCCCCAGCCATCCAGCAACGGCATCGATAGGTCGATCATGATTAAATCAGGTGGCTCTGCGAGCGCCATGGTCACACATTGACGACCGTCGCGGGCTTCGCGGACTCGATAAGATCCCGCCTCGAGCATCAGACGCAGGAGTTCGAGATTGTCTTCGTAATCGTCTGCAATGAGAATCGTGGCTGCCATCGGGGGTTAGGACTGCCTTAGCAATGTAGGAGTCGAACTTTTATAAGCTGCCAATTGTGCGGCTGTCAAACTCGCTAAACGAGCCGGCTGCGCAGAAACGCGCCCAAAACGCTAATGTCCGGCCTCCCAATGAAGACTATTGACCGCTGATATCTTGCGCGTCCATAATCGGTTTGAGGCCCGTGCGGTCCTGCAAGGCCTGTCTGGAAAGCGTTTGACCCAAATCAGCAGCCCCGCCTACGAACCTGGGTCATGCCTACGACCCGAGCAATGGAGGAAACAACTGTGGTCAGTGGAAAACTGGAAGAAAGCCTGCGCCATGAGATAGAGAGCTATATCGAGGGGCGCCTGGGCGGAGTCAAGCAGGAGATTGCCGAGCTGCAAAGCCGGCTCAATGAAGCTCTCACCCAACTCCTCGATCGCCAGAGTGAAGTGCAACTGGACGGCTCCGTCGCGGCTTCCATCATGGAACATCTGAAAGCCGCTCACGATGAAGGAATCGATCTGGCCGTGTCAGAATCCGCACGCGCAAAGGCCTCAAGCGACATGGCCATCGTCAAGGCTGCCGTGACCGAGATGGGCGAACAGACTTCGCAGGGCGAGATTCTGAAAACGCTTGTGAACCGCGCCG
>DASSCX010000055.1:0-8757 GCA_035697425.1 Pyrinomonadaceae bacterium
GATCTGGTCAAACTCATTTCGTAGTTCTGCCTGTCTTCCCACCAGGTCTTCGATCAAGAGCGGCTCACCTTCGATGGTGGTTAAGAGGCGCGGGGCGACAATGTAAGAAACGATGGCCAGAATTCCGGTAGCAATCACGAAATCGAAAGTTACATAGAGCGAGGTTGTAAGTAACCCGCCCGTTTGCGTGCCGCTGTGAAGCAAAAGAACAACCCCGGCAATCGCTCCGATATAAGCGTGCGCGAGCATCCAATAGCGTAATGCCCCGGCACGGCGCCGGTAAATCTGTTTGCGAAGTGGATAGGTCATCACGGCCGCGACACCGAAAAGCCCGATTAGTCCGGTTAGCCAACGCATCGTCAGCCAGGTTCCCGCAACCGGTTCGTTGAATCCGTGGTTAAGTAAACCCCAAATCACGAGCACGCCGATGATGACTGTCAGGGAAATGCCGCCGATGTGCCACAGCTTTGCAAGCGGATCGCTCTTATGAATGTTGCGACCAATGGCGTGCGTTTGGTCGCGAAAGATTATTCCCTGCGTATTTTTGATTTCGTCGAAATAGGTCAACGGATTCACTCGCACGAGCGCTCCTGTCGGGCAATTCTCTTCGCAGGAGTAAGCGGGTCGTCTTGCACCCGGAGGGTTCAGCCCCGTGTGCTCGCAGAGATTGCATTTGATTGCGATCACATCGTCGGCGGCTGGCGGCGGCAAAGGCGGCTGGGGCGGAGCGAGGCTCAGTTTCTGTTTTAGCGATCCAAAGAGGTCGAACTTCACGGGCTCCTTAGCGTTTAGGCGCGGCACCATCGAGATCGCGTCATAAGGGCATTGAGTAGCGCAGTCAAAGCAGCCGATACAAGTCCCGGGATCGATATCAACGTGGCCACTCGGATCGCGAAAAATTGCCCCAGTTGGACAGCCAGTCAAGCACTCTGGATCTTTGCAGTGCATGCAAACCTGCGGCGACAAGACATGCTGCGTGCGCTCGACTTCAAGTTTGATCGGCCGTTCAATGTGAATACCGCGGCGCAGCAGACGCGATTGTCCATGGACTTTGTGACAAGCGAGGGAGCAGTTGCCGCAACGAACACATAGATCCATGTCCATTACGAGGAGGTTCGCGCCATCGACGATGCCTGTAGCGATCTCTTGTTCGGCCGCCGCCATTGGACGCAGGTCCGGAACCGTTTCAAGGGTTGGCGGTAAGTGATCGTCAGCGTTGGAAAAAGCTGAAAACGCCTGTGTCAGTCGTTTTCGTAATTCCGGATCGGCTGTGAGCGGAGCCACGGGAACTTCAAGCACTTCGCTACGGGCCATCAGTGAGGCGGTGTACTTCCAGACATCGCCTTCGAGACCAATGACATTCCCGGCGCCAAGAAAATCGACACCGATGCTCGCGCCCACACCCATCACGGTGCTTGCCGATTCGGCATGGAACGAAAGACCGCGCGAACGCCTAACCCAACCGCTGCGGATTAGGTAGATCTTTTCAACGGGAGCTTTTTCCTGGCACAGCACGTGATGTTTGCCATACACCACAAACTTGGAAACCTCGCGCAGCTTATTGACGAGCTCCTCGCTTAATGGGCCGCGCATCGCTTGCGCCAAATCCTCGAGTACCCGGCTGAACCCGTGAGCGCGATAAGTCTCGTCGAGTGCCTGACCAAAACGCGGCAGCTTACGCAGCAAGCGTAGCGCCGGGCGGGTTACCTCGATAACAGTTGCCGTTTGGCCCGCCGGAACCGCAATCGTTGCATTCCGCTCCACTCCGGCGAGGAGCGCCATTTCGCCAAAGCAGGTTCCTGGCGGCAATTGACTTATCTTGCGCATCCCGCCGCCGGCGTCATTGATCAGTACATCGAGCACACCAGAGACAGCGATATAGAAAGTGTTTCCACCCCACTCGCCCTGGCGCATGATTACTTCGCCTGCGTCGTAAGTAAGCAGGCGCATGTAAGGACCGACTCTTTTGCCGTTTCCGTAGTCGCGTCCACGGACAATCACCTCAAGATCGGTAGCGTATTTCTGTTTTCCGTTTTGTTCGTCGAAAAGTTCCGCGGTGAGGGGAAGATTCCTGACAGCTTCAATCAGCGCTTCCTGATTGGGGGTTTCGCGCGGCATGTGGCGTTTATACTACGTTAAGAGACTAAAGATAAATAATTCAGTTGGCGAGTGCCGCTTGCCGATTGTGGATCTCCGATTGGCTTCTTTCGCCAGGGTCCAATTGGCAATCGGCAATCGGCAATTGGCAATCGCCAATCGCTAAAACTTCCGTGCTAAACTGAAGTGCACTACGAAACTGACTAACTTCGCTTGTCAAAAATGCCATCGGACTCACTTTTCTCGCTTCCCCTTTCCGAACAAGTAGGACAGTTCTTCTACATCGGCCTTCCCGGCACTGAGCTCGACACCCAGACGCGCGAGTTGATCCAAGAAATAAAGCCAGGTGGCGTGATCATCTTTGGCAGGAATGTTGCTGGCGCCCAGCAGTTGCGAAGTTTGCTCGATGGCGTTCGTGACCTCCTGCCGATTGAACCGCTGGTGGGAATTGATCAGGAAGGCGGCCTGGTTGATCGTCTGCGGAAGATCTTCACGCCGATGCCGTCGGCGCGAACTATCCGCGAACACGGCGATCTGGCAGCGGCGCGAACCCTCGGCCGCGTAACCGGTGAAGTTCTGCGCATGTTGGGCTTCAATATGAACTTCGCCCCCGTCATGTCGATCATGACGGACGAACGAGATCTGCTTTCCAATGGTCTCTATTCTCGTTCGTTTGGGCGCTCGCCCGGCGAGGTGCTGGGTTACACAACGGTTTACCTGCGCGGGCTTCAGGAAACCGGATTAGTCGGATGTCTTAAGCACTTTCCCGGCATTGGCGCGGGCGAGGTCGATTCACACGAACAGATGCCGCTCGTGCAACTTTCTCACGATGACCTGATTGCCCAGGACCTCGCGCCTTATATCGAACTCTTCCAACGCCGCGACGATCGCGTGCGTTGCGTGATGGTCAGCCATGGCGGGTTTCCCAACATCGACATTCAACAAGAAGTCACGGGCGGACTGCTGGAGCCTGCCTCGCTCAGCTACAACATAGTTACCAAACTTATACGTAAGGAACTCGGCTACCAACACCTGGTCGTCACTGACGATCTGGAAATGGGTGCCATCTCGCGTCACTGCACCATCGGCGACGCGACGACACGAGCTTTCCTGGCGGGCTCGGACATGATGTTGATCTGCGCGCGACCTGATGTGATTCGCGCCGGCTACGACGCATTGCTGAAAGCAGCCGCAAGCGGAAGGGTGCCAAAAGAACGCCTGCGCCCCTCGTTGCGCCGGATTGCTGCGCTCAAGGCGATAGTAAAACCACCGCTCGCCCTGGATCTCGAGAAGGTCGCAAGTCTCGCGGATGAGATTGAGCACTTGAACCAGAAACTTGGTTACACCTACGGAGGGACGGTCGTATGACTGCCAGAAGGATCAGTCTTTTTATTCTTACTTTCCTGCTCGTCGTGGCCGCCTCGCTCAGTTGTCGCCGGAAGAGTACTTCCTTCGTAATCTCTCTTGGTGATCCCATTCGGACGATTGATCCCATTGGTTCGCCATCCGTAGATGCCGCCAGCGAACGTGTGCGTACGTTGATGTTTAATTCCCTGGTCAGGAAGAATGAGAAATTTGATTACGTAGGCGAGCTTGCCGCGAACGTGCAAAGGTCAGACGATGGATTGACCTACACCTTTATCCTTAACGACGGAGTGAAGTTTCATGATGGTCGCCCGCTAACCTCCGCCGACGCGAAGTACACCCTCGACCTGGTGTTCTCCAGCGCCTTCGCAAAGTCTGCGAGCTTTTTCGAGGGATCGGGTGAGCAAAAGAAGAGTTACATCTCGAGTGTGACTGCGCTTGATGCGAAGACGTTGATTATCACTCTCACTAAACCATGGGTGGGATTGCTGTCGAATCTTATTCCGATCTCGATCATCCCTAAAGACAGTTACGCCGGACAAAAGGATCATCCGATCGGTTCAGGCCCTTTCAAGTTTGTCAGTTACGACAACTCTCAGGGTGTGGTTGATCTGGTGGCAAATCCTGACTACTGGGAGGGGCCTCCGAAAATTTCTGCCTTACGCGTGCGCGTGATCTCTGACACGAATGCGCTACAGGCGGAGTTGCAGTCCGGGCGCGTTGACATGTCTCCCTTGCCGACCAGCTTATTGCCGGACTCGATCCAGCAACTCGGGCTAAACCCCAATTTGAATGTGCACCAGTTTAGTGGCTCGAATTTGGTATTGCTGACTTTCAATACTTCTTCGCCGCCGATGGATAACGTGCGCGTGCGGCAAGCCGTCTGTTACGCAATCGACCGCGAGAAGATGATTAGCGCCCTCTTGCTGGGCCAGGGCAAGATTGCGCACTCGATCCTCCCGGAAGAATCCTGGGCCTACTCGCGCGGACAAACCTATGCATTTGATCCCGCGTTGGCGAAAAAGTTACTTGACGAAGCAGGCTTCAAGGATCCGGATGGAGATGGACCGCAACTGCGTTTTTCCAAACCGATCATTTACCGCATCTCAGGCAGCAGCGCTCAAGCCCGCCAGTTTGCCGGGGTGATTCAGAATTATCTCAGGGACGTAGGGGTGCCGGCGGCGATTGAGGCTGCGGAGACAAACACGCACTTTGATGAATTGCGGCGCGGTAATTTTCAGATCGCATACGGCCAGTGGGTCGGCGGTAACCAGGATCCAATCTTCTTTAAAGATCTGTTCGCAACTTCGGAAATACCCAGCGAAGCGCGCGCTTCACGAAATCGCAGCCGTTATAGCAACAAAGAACTGGATGCCCTGCTCGACGAGGCGGTGAATACCTACGACCAGGCTAAAGCAGCGCCAATCTATGCGCGGATTCAGGAAATCGTCAGCCGCGAAGCTCCAGTTCTTCCTTTGTGGTATCAGGCCAATATGGTGATTGCGAAAAAAAATGTCGGCAACATCAAGGTCGACGCTAGTGGCGATTGGGGTTTTGTGAGAAACGTGACCCAGTCCAATTAGATTCCTTGACTCGGCCCGTGAGATAGGGAGGTCGGTACAGACGGGGGCGGTGCCACTCGGTGCAGTACGAGAGCAACAAGGCGACGAAGTAATGCTCAGTCCGGAAGGCTGGCTTGCCGCCGCCGAGGTTGAATGCCATCCGACCAGGCGGGGTAAACCACCCTTCCTGACTGAGCATAACTTCGTCGCTCTGTCTCCCGTACGCTACAGACGTGTGGCCCTCGTTAATGCGGTCGCTGACGCTCCCCGCTGCTTCCGTACCGAGTGGTTTCCGCGTTTGAATGGTGTCGCGTCGCTACCACTCTTGTACCTGTCACCGAGTGGTCGCCGCAATTCAAAAAAATGTTGCTGACGCAAGTTAACTCTTATCCTCTACAAACCGCTCTAGATCTTTGCGGCTAATCGCGCCTTCGCGCACCACCACAAGATTCGGCCCGCTCAAATCGACTACAGTTGAAGGCTCCTTCGCTCTTACGTTGCCGCCATCGACAATCAGATCGATTCTCCCGGGGAAATACCGGGCTACCTCGGCAGCTGTTCGCGCGGGCGGCTTCCCCGTCGGATTAGCGCTCGTGGCAGTTAATGCTCCACCACAAGTGCGCACCAGAGCACGCACCGCGTCGTCAGCTGGCAGCCGAATGCCGACAGTTCCGGTTCCTGCTGTCAGCTCATCCGGGAGTTCATTCGTCGCTTTTCCGATCAAAGTCAGCGGTCCGGGCCAGCAACGGTTCGCAAGCCGATCGAATAGTTCTGAGGTCTGCTGAACATATTTAGAAGAAAGGTCAGGATCGGAAATCAAAATCAGGATCGGTTTCCCTTCCCGACCTTTTAGATCAGCGACCTTGCGCACAGCAGACGCGTTAGCGGGATCCGCTCCGAGACCGTAGAAGGTATCAGTACGATAACCGATTACGCCGCCACGGCTAACGATCTCTGCCGCTTTAGCGCACGCCGCTTCACCTTCAGTAACTATCATTGAAAACGCGTCGACTCAGGCTGGGCTTTGCGGTCCGCTGTGACCACGGTGGGTGCCATCTTCCGAAACCTTCACACCGTATCCCAATCCGTCACCAACTGAAAGAACCTCGGCCCGCAGTTTCGGATGGTTGACGAAGTAACTATTAAACTCGCGCAGGGCATTCGTTGAAGTTTCCTGGTCGGGGGCGCGAATCTCGCCGGCGACCTGGCCACCCCACAGCAGGTTATCGACAATCACTACGCCGCCGCTTCGCAAACGCGGCAATGATAGCTTGAGGTAATCCTTATACTCTTCTTTAACCGCGTCGATGAAAATCAAATCGAATGTCTCACGCAGGTGAGGGATGACATCGAGTGCTTTGCCACGCTCGATACGAACTCGCTCGCGCAACCCGGCTCGTTCGAAATAACCCTCCGCTGCCTTGATCATCTCATCGCTGGGATCGATCGTTACGACCAAACCGCCATCACCAACGGCGCGAGCCAGGTGGGTGGTCGTGTAACCAATCGCCATTCCGATCTCGAGCGCCCGTTTTGCGTTGATGGCGCGGGCAGTGATCTCGACGAATGCTGCGACTTCTCGATCAGCGCTGGGAACATTGTGTTGCCCGCCGTACTGCTCCATCTCACGCAACAATGAATCGGTTTGCGGATGCAGCCGCTCCAGGTAGTCTGCCTGGTCCCGCTGAATGATTGCGTCAAGAGCTGCTTTCATTGATTACTCCCGGTGAAGGGGGTGCCGCCCCTTAATCCGTTGGAAATGAGGCACACCCGTTGGACGCCCCCTACTTTCATAGCCTTTATTCCTTATTCGTCCCCGACTGATACGTACCTTCTGCCCAACCCCAGTTGCCGCAATTTGTGTTGCAGAGATTGGCGGTGCATACCGAGTATTTCCGCAGCGCGCGTGACGTTTCCTTGCGTGTGTTCCAGGCAGCGTGTGATGTACCGGCGTTCAAATTCGCGCCGATCCTCGCGGAAGTCGGCAGTGAAAGGAACTTTGAGTCCGCCTGCGGCGCCATCGTCGTTCACTTCTTCTGTTGCTAATGCAGCTGAACCTTCGTTAGGCAGATCGCCCGCCGTCAATTCCGAGCCCTCCGCCAGAATCACAGCGCGATCCATCGTGTTCTTCAGTTCCCGGACATTGCCCGGCCAGTTGTAATCCACAAGGCGGCGCAAAGCGCTCTGCGCAATCGGCCGCACGGGCAAACCAAACTTCTCGGCAGCAGCGACGGCAAATTTTTCAGCCAGCAAAGGTATGTCTTCACGCCGTTCGCGCAACGGCGGAATCTCGATCGTCACTACTTGTAGACGATAAAAAAGATCCGCGCGGAAGTTTCCGTTCGCAATTTCCTGTTCGAGTGGACGATGCGTCGCGCTCACTATGCGCACGTCAACCGGAATTGAATCGTTACCGCCGAGCCGTTCAATTTGTCTCTCTTCAAGCGCACGCAACAGTTTCGCCTGCACATTCGCGCTCATGTCTCCAATCTCGTCCAGAAACAACGTCCCGCCGTTCGCCTGCTCAAACTTGCCCTGCCGTCGCGTGGCCGCCCCCGTAAAGGCACCTTTCTCGTGACCAAATAATTCTGACTCAATTAGCTCGGAAGGAAGCGCGGCACAGTTGACGGCCACAAAAGCACCTTCACTGCGAACGCTGTTTCGTTCGTGGATTTCCCGGGCGACTAATTCCTTGCCAGTACCCGACTCGCCTCGCACTAAAACGGTAGCATCGGTTTCCGCGACTTTCTCGATGATGTCGCGCACTCGTTGCATCCCGGCGGAGTTGCCGAGCAGTGCGCCTCTTTGAGCACGCTCGTTTTCAATTCGCTGGCGTAGAGAAAGATTTTCGCGGCGGAGGTTGAGTGTTTCAGCGGCGTTCTTGACGACCAGTCTCAGATCATCAAGTTCGAATGGCTTGGCTAGATAATCGTAAGCCCCAGCTTTGACGGCCTCGACAGCCAGGCGTTCGGAGCCGTGCGCAGTGATGATGATTACAAGTGGACTTTCATTTGGGGAGGTTTGCAGTTCGCGCAGAAACTCAAGGCCACTGAGACCTGGAAGATTTACATCGAGAAGCATCAGATCGGGAGCCTGTTGCTTCATCAAGGCACGAGCAATTTCCGCCGACTCTGCTTCCGAGACCTCATAGCCGAAAGTGCTCAGCGCCCGGCGTATGCCATAGCGCGCGGCTTCTTCGTCATCGACAATTAAGAGTCGCAAATTCTCTTTCTTCACGGTCTAGCTAGTTTAGGGCTGTTAGTCTCTTACGTCCAAAGACTGCCTGCCCAATAGAGGTCCCAGCGCCCTATGCGGGATATGGATTCGAGCCTTGATGCGCGTAACGCGAATAAAGAAACGCCCGCGAACCAGAGGCCCGCGGGCGGTATTCATCGCGCACTAGGTACAACCTTAGCAGCTTTAGAGTTGAGAGGCGCCTATTTAACTTTGGCCCTTGAAACGACGCCGTGCAAAACCAGCCACTCCGATTAGTCCCGTTCCGAGCAACAACATGCTGGCTGGTTCGGGAATAGCGGTCTGCTGCGCGCTCAGTACGTCGCCGGTAATAGCCGACACCCGCCCGGCCGTGACAGACACATCGTTTACACGAAACAGGAACGAGCCCGCGCCGCACGTGGTTTGTTGTCCGACAATGGTCGTCGCCCCGCAATTGGTGTCGTTGAAGGTGAACAGGATCGGTGTGTTATTGAAGTCTAACGTCACCCCACCGACG
>DASSCX010000056.1:0-30892 GCA_035697425.1 Pyrinomonadaceae bacterium
GGTCGCCAGCCACCTGCGGTGCGTGCATCTGCTCCGGTCAGAACTACTGTGCGCGCAGGAAAATCGACTCCCGCTGCGACAGTTGCCGTGGCGAAGATCGCGTCAAGCAGACCAGCGCTCATGAGATTTTCAATTAGGAGTTTCCAACTGGGGATGTGTCCGGCATGATGTGAAGCCACGCCGCCTCTGATAATGCTGTCCCAATGTCGATGATTTGTGATCTCGGTGTGCTCAGAGATAAATTCCATCATTATTTCGCGCCGCGTGTCGCGTCGCGAAATATTCGGATCGCGTCTCATCAGCGCAGCTTCAGTCGCAGCCTGATCGCAGCGCCGGCGCGTCGGCAAGAACACAATCGCCGGTAACAAGTTGTAGGAGCCGAGCGCCGCCAACAAGGTTGCAGGCGGCATCTCGGGCATCGAGAGTTTCATGAAAAAGTAGTTTTGCTATCGCATCCGTCAGCGGCGTCGATCGACCGCTGGCCGCAGAATCGCTAAGTCGCAAAGACGCAGAGTCGCCAAGAATTGCATCGACAGTAAAGCAGCACCAAGTCACAAACTAACCGTTCATATTGTTCTCTTTTCTTTGAGTTCTCTGCGGCTTGGCGTCTTGGCGGTTCAATACCTCCGGCGCCGCTCTCTTTTATGTTCGTCTTCCATTCCCGCCAGCTCCGGATTGAGCCGGCCAGCATCATTCATCAGTGGTACGAGTCTCTGGTCCGGAACCAGGAATGCAGCGCGCAGCGGCACAGGACGTGCGCCAGGTCGCGTAATCACGCCGCAACGAACGCCCCTTACTTCTTCGATCCAGCCGGCAAAATCTTTCGCGTTGCCGATTGTTGCCGACAAGAGCAACAGCCGGATGCGCGGCGGGGTCAGAATGATTGCTTCTTCCCACACATGTCCGCGATCTTCATCCGCCAGGTAATGCGCTTCATCCAACACCACGAGGTCGGCGCGCACTTCGGCGCCGCCGCGCAACGCATCAAAAAGTTGATTACGAAAAATTTCGGTCGTGCCAACAATCAGCGGCGCGTCAGAATTCTCCTTGCGATCGCCCGTCAGGATTCCCACGTTGGTGGCGCCAAACTCCTCGGAAAATTCCTGGTACTTGGAATTGGTGAGGGCCTTAAGGGGCGTTGTGTACCAGGCGCGGCGTCCGCTTTCTAGCAAGCGCCGAATCTCCTCGCGGGCAATCCAGGTCTTGCCGCTGCCGGTCGGCGCAGTTACGAGCACATCTTCAAACTCCAAAGCAGCGAGTGCGTCCAGTTGAAAAGGATCCGGTTTGAACGGACCTGCTGCGGGAGTACCGATGCCTTCAAGTAACCGGCGCGTCTCTGGGGATTGAGCCGGCGTTCTGGAGGGGGATGGCGCAACGCGCTGGTCGTGTGGGTGTTTGCGATGACGTACAGCAGCAGATCGGGGTTGATCACGATCTCGTCTCTGACCTTTTCGTCCGCTCCCGCCTCTGTTTCCACGCCGCATGCGGCCATTCTACCGCACGAGCGACCCGGAGACGCGGAGACGCGGGGACACGGAGACGCGGGGACACGGAGACACGGAGACACGGAGACAGGGGGACACGGAGACGGGGACATTAGCATTAGCAATGAAGCCTCCTATTAGGCTGACCAACTCCTCTTCTTCATCTCCGTGTCTCCGTGTCCCCGCGTCTCCGTGTCCCCGCTTCTCCCTTTCTCCGTGTCTCCGTGTCTCCGTGTCTCCGCTTCTCCGCTTCTCCGTCCCAAATTGAGCCTCTGCAACGCAAAGTGTTAACTTATCTTTGCTTTTTTGAATATTCGCAACGAAGTAAACGATGAAAGCGTCTAATGCATGGACGATTGTGCACAAAGGGGAACTCGCGGGTTAGAAAACGCGTTTTGCTAGGGTTATGGCTGAACTTTTCGCAAATGCTGAGATAAATCGTGAGCCGCGTTGGCAGATACTTTCGAAACTTGCTGTTGCCTCGCTCGCGCTCCATGCCACCGTGCTGGCATCCTTGATTTACGTTCCCGCAGTGCGGGATACGTTCAATATCGCCGCTTTGCTCTCCGACACTGGCTATGTAGACAAGGCGTATACAAAAACTGCGATCGGCGAAGACGTGCAGATGTTGCAATTACCCCCCGCGAGATTTCGTTATCCCGAAGGATATTTCGCAACCGAAACTCAGCTACAACTCGCTCAGGCAATTCAAGCAACCCCCGCTGCCAGTGCTCCGATTACGGTTGACCTACCGCAAATAACTACCCCATCGCCCAGCCCGACGCCAGAAGCTTCACCGTCTCCGGCCGCAGAGGCATCCCCGGCAGCATCCCCAACGTCGTCGCCTACAGTGACAACGGCGGAGAATGCAAAACCCGAAACACCGAAGACTCCGGAAGAGGCTGAAGCCGAGCTTAACAAGATAGCGGCGGAAAACAGCGTCGTACGTCCGAACGAAAACGAAATCAACACCCGGCCGCTGAAGGACTGGCTGGCACGCGCGGACAGCATGCGCAGCCGGGGAGAACTGGATCTGACTGCCGCCGTAGAGATCACAATTGCCGCGAAGCTCAGCCCTGAATGTAAGTTGATTGACGCGAACGTGGTTCAGAAGACGGGTGACGCGCGGCTTGTGGATGTAGCGAAAGAGATGGTGGGAGCAATTGGCGATAGCGGCATGCTTTCGTTTCTGCGCGACCCCAAAAAGGTTAAAGATCCTAAGGTCCTCAGCTGCGACGCAATGCCATTGCAGCTGACGATCAAACTCGACCAGGCTGAGATTAGCGCCAAGGTGGAAACTGAAGCAGATACCCCACAGCGCGCGACGGAGATGGCGAGCGGCTACAACGGACTCCTCATGGTGGGACAATTCGCGCGGCGCGGGAAAGATGAAGAAGTCCTTTATCGCAATACTAAGGTGACCTCAGAGGACAAAAAGATCCTCGTGAACTTCAGCATGCCCCGTCAGACTGCGAGTGAGATGCTGAAGAAACAGCTGCCCAAAGCGGGTTAAGACTGGAAAGTCGCGGGGGCAAGCCCACCTTGCGGACCATGAGGCGACACCCGCGGTCTCATGGTCAGGAAGGCGGGCTTGCCCCCGCTCTTACGCTTCTAATTCCGCACGTTGCCTCGCTTAGGCCTCTCCATTACAATCACAAATTGCACGGATGACTTGAATTTTGACTTTTAATAATTGAGCCGTAAGAGATGGAATAGACAATGATCGACAAATTTTTAACTAAAGTATTCGGCAGTAGTAATCAACGCTTTCTGAAATCAGTTCAGCCCCTCGTCAATGAAATCAACGCGCTCGAACCCGCCATTAAGAAACTAAGCGACGCCGAACTGCGCGCTCGCACTGGGTTTTTCAAGGACAAAGTCCAGCAGGCTGTCGCCGGCATCGAGGACAAGGACGAACTCAAGCGAGTTGAACGGGAAGTGCTTGATGAGATGCTTCCCGAAACCTTTGCCATTGTGCGCGAAGCCAGTGTGCGCACCACGGGGATGCGCCACTTCGACGTGCAATTGATCGGCGGCATCGTGCTGCACCAGGGAAAGATTGCCGAAATGCGAACGGGCGAAGGCAAAACCCTCGTGGCAACTTTGCCTTCTTATCTCAACGCCTTAACCGGACGCGGTGGCGTTCACGTGGTTACCGTGAACGATTACCTAGCCTCACGCGACGCCGAGTGGATGGGTCAGATTCATCGCTTCCTGGGACTCGAAGTTGGTTGTATTCAAAACGACATGGATGATTTTGAGCGGCAGACTGCTTACGCCGCCGATATCACCTATGGCACCAACAATGAGTTTGGCTTCGATTACCTGCGCGACAATATGAAGTTTGACCTCGCTACGTGCGTCCAGCGTGGGCATTACTTCGCCGTCGTTGACGAAGTAGATTCGATTCTGATCGACGAAGCGCGTACACCGCTGATCATCTCCGGCCCCTCTGACGAAGCCACTGACAAGTATTACCAGGCTGACGCTATAGTGCCGCAACTCAAACGCGGTGAGGACGTCGACGGCGTCAAGACGGGTGACTACATCGTCGATGAAAAAGGGCACACGGCGGTGCTGACGGAAGATGGTGTCGATAAGGCAGAGCGTCTCCTCGGTGTCGGCAATCTCTACGATCCAGTCAACATGGATTTGCTTCATTGCGTAGAGCAGGCGCTCAAGGCGCACACGCTTTACCGCCTTGATCACCAGTATGTCGTTCAGGACAACAAAGTAATCATCGTGGACGACTTCACTGGCCGTTTAATGGAAGGCCGCCGCTGGTCGGATGGTTTGCACCAGGCGGTGGAAGCCAAAGAGGGCGTCAAGATTGAGAAGGAAAACCAGACTCTCGCGACGATCACGTTGCAGAACTACTTCCGCCTTTACGAGAAACTCTCCGGGATGACCGGTACCGCGGAGACTGAAGCCGCGGAATTCCACTCAACCTACAAACTCGATGTAATCGTCATTCCGACGCATATGCCGATGGTGCGCACTGACTTTTCTGACATGATCTATCGCACCTTGCCGGAAAAGTGGGATGCGGTAATCGAGGAGATTAAGGACTGCCACGAACGCGGCCAGCCGACACTCGTCGGCACCGTTTCGGTTGAGAACTCCGAATTGATCTCTCGTCGTTTACTGAAAGAAGCGGTACCGCACAACGTCCTCAACGCCAAGTATCACGAACGCGAAGCGGAGATCGTGGCCCAGGCGGGCCGCAAGGGTTCAGTGACGATCGCAACTAACATGGCCGGTCGTGGAACCGACATTTTGCTCGGCGGCAATCCGGATTTCATGGCGCGCGAGTTTCTCAAGAAAGAAGAGATTGATCCCGATGAAGTGACGGAAGAGCAGTGGGCAAAAGCCTTCGCCAGCGCTAAACGCATCGTCGAAGAAGAACACAAGGAAGTCGTGGGACTGGGCGGCCTGCACATTCTCGGCACCGAACGTCACGAGTCGCGGCGCATCGACAATCAGTTGCGTGGTCGCGCGGGTCGTCAGGGCGATCCCGGCTCCTCGCGTTTCATCCTTTCGCTCGAGGACGATCTGATGCGCATCTTCGCCGGCGACAAGGTGAAAGCCTTGATGCAACGCCTCGGCATGGAAGAGGGTGTCGCCATCGAGTCAAAAATGGTGTCGAAACGCATCGCGGCGGCACAAAAATCGGTCGAAGGCCGCAACTTTGAATCGCGCAAACACCTGCTCGAATACGACGACGTAATGAACAAGCAGCGTGAGACGATCTACGGCTTGCGCCGCCAGTTGATGGAAGAACCGGACCAGCGTGACTACCTTATGGGTGATCCGCCGAAGTCTGGTGTTGCCTACGATCTGCTGAGTGACATTACAAGACAATATCTCAATCCCGACGTCTCGCCGGACGATTGGGACGTGGAAAACTACGCAATTCAGGTCAAGACGATTTATGACTTCGATCCTGAGGCCGCGCACATTGATTTCAACGAGCTGACCTCACCGGAAATTGCCGATCACATTTGGGAGGAACTAAAGAAGAAATACAATTTCAAGGAACAGCAAATCGGCGTCGAAGCGATGCGCACTTACGAGCGCATCATCATGCTCAACATAATCGACGCGCAGTGGAAGGATCACCTGCTTTCCCTCGATCACTTGAAGCAGGGCATCGGGCTGGTTGGTTATGGACAGAAGGATCCGCTCGTCGAGTATAAGAAACAAAGCTTCGATTTGTTCCAGGAGATGCTCGACCGGATTGATACCACCACAATTCGGTCACTCTTCAATCTTCAGGTGGTCGCGGAAGAACCACCGGAAGCTTTGCGGCAACGACGCCTGCCGCGGCGTTCGACTTCGTTGACGTTTACCGGACCTAACCAGGGAGCGGCGGCTGCAGGCGAGGAAGGTGGCAAAGTTAAGACGATTGTGCGGGATCAGCCGAAGGTCGGTCGCAACGAATTGTGTCCCTGCGGCTCAGGACGAAAATATAAGAAGTGCCACGGAGCCGCGGTGTAGAGTTTCAAGTTCCGCGTTTCGAGTTCCGAGTTCCAACTAGCGTGCGAAGCACGCGTCCAGCGTAAAGCCTGGGGCGCAAGCCCCAGGACTCCTTGAAAGAAAATCTCAAAGCCCGCTTTAGCGGGCGACAGCCAAGGTCAGACCAGTGTTGAAGCCTCGTGCAATCGTATTCATCCTCATCGCATTAACTCTCTGGTTCTCCCAGGTTACTACTCTGGCTCAATCTCCCTCGGTTCCAGTGGCGTCAGCGCGCGAACGGGGCTTAGAACTCTATCGCGCCAAAGATATCGTTGCCGCGTCGAAGGTCCTAAAGACTGCAGTTAAGACGAACCCTGCAGATGAGCAAGCTTGGTTCTACCTCGGCTTAGCCCTTACGCAACAACCAAAAGAATTGAAGAACGCCTCCAAGGCGTTTGAGACTGCAATAAAACTAAAACCAGATTTTGCTGCCGCCCACACAGGATTGAGCTATGTGCTGCTCCACCGTAACAAATTCTCCGAAGCGCTGGGTGAAGCACAAATAGCCATTAAGCTCGACCCAGGAATTGCGAATGCGCATTATGTCGTTGCCGTTGTGCGCTTGAACGCAGGTGCTTATGAAGAAGCATTGGCAGCAGCCAGTGAGGCTATTAGACTCAATCAGAATTTGGCCGGCGCTTATCTGGTGAAGAGTGAAGCGCTATGGGGAATGTATGCTGGCCCTCTTGATACTTCGTTGCCGACAAAGCCGAGTCCCGCAGCCGTCACTCCTCCAACGCCGGAAGAGCTCGAGAAGCGCCGGGAAAAAAGAAGCCGAGAAGCCGCTATCCTCGCTGAGTCGGTAAAGAGTCTTGAAAGGTATCTAAAACTAAGTCCCGCCGCTCCTTCGGCCGCTCTTTGGCGTGAGCAATTAGCTACCTTGAAAGTTCTTGGCAATGTTGGGACTGGTGAGGTGGTTAAGCACGGAGACGAAGTAACTACCAAAGCCCGCGTGCTCGCTAAACCCGAGCCGCGCTATACAGACGCAGCACGGGGCGCTCAAATCAGAGGTACAGTTGTACTCCGCGCTGTTTTCTCGGCAGATGGCAAGGTTCGCAATATCCTGATCGTCAAAGGGTTGCCTTACGGCCTAACGGAGCAAGCCCTAAACGCAGCTCGCAGCATTAGGTTTACCCCGGCTCTGGTCAATGGAGTTCCAGTCTCAGTGTTCGTTCAGCTCGAATACAACTTTAACCTCTACTGAACTCCCTACCCGAAACTCGAAACTCGAAACCCGGAACCGATTTTTTAAGGTACACTCGAACCCGGGTTGCTTTTCTCATGACTACTGCCACAAAAAATCCGGTCGTTGAAGCCATCATCAGCGGCAAAGCCCCGCAACCAGCGCGTCTGGCGGCGGCGAGTGGACTCTTGCCACTTCCCCAAGCCGATCTTCTTGAAGTGCTCGTCGCACTGCAAAAATCAGACGACCTGGAAATAGCCACCGCAGCTGCGGAAACGTTGCAGGGGCAAGACAACTCGGATCTCCTGAACGCCGCAAAAAATGCCGAAACTTCACCGGCCGTGCTGGACTATCTCAGCAGTGTCGCGGCCGCGCGCGAGATTCATGAAGCAGTGATCCTGAACAAGAACACGCCGGACCCGGCCATCGTACAGCTCGCAGCGACGATCGGAGATGGTTCGCTGTTGGAATTGATCACGCAAAACCAGCAACGGCTGGTGCGTGTGCCCAGGATCATCGATGCGATTCTGCAAAACCAAGCGCGCACGACTGAGGCTGAACGCCGGGCACGGGAAACGCAGACTGAATTCTTTGAGAAGGAACGTGGTGCCAAACAGATTGCCGGCGAGTTGCGCGCGCGCGGCAAGAGCGCGGCGGCTGAGTTTTTTGAGTCTGCCGAGCTGACGACCATCCATGGCGAGCTCAGTTTGGAAGATGCGTGGCTGATTGCCGAGCACATCGAAGTCTCCGATGCCGAGCTCGACGATTCCTGGCTGCCTGCGGAACGTTATGACGAAGTGGAAGACCCAGCCACACTCGCAGCTGCCATGCATAAAGTAATCGAATACGAGACGCTGGAAGCGGGCGCACCAATAGCGCCGGATCGTGTGTCTCTGATTAGACGCTTGATGTTGATGAACGCACGCGACCGGATGAAACTCGCGCGCAAAGGTGATCGCGAGGCGCGCAGTATCCTGATTCGCGATTCAAACAGGATGGTGGCCTGCGCCGTAATCGCCAATCCGCGCATTACCGAACAGGAAGCGGAAAACATTGCGACGATGCGCACTGTTGCCGATGAGGTCTTGCGCCTTATGGCAATGAACCGCAACTGGGCGCGCTCGTACACCATCATTCATAACCTGGTGCGCAATCCTCGGACTCCAATTCCCACCGTCCTCAACATCCTGCCACGCATTCGCACTAAGGATCTGCAGAACCTCAATCAGAATCGCAACGTCTCCGACGCCATCCGGCGCCAGGCTAACCGTCTCGCCCAGGCGCGTTCGGGCGAATAAGAACGCCCAAAGTCGAACGTCCAAAGTCCAAGGTTCGACCGCAAACTTAAGATCTGGATCGCTTACGTTTGAAGCTTCCTATCAAAACGAAAAAGGTCCGCTTCGGAAGCGGACCTTGGACGTTGGACTTTAGACCTTGGACGTTTTTATTCAACGACCCAAGTGTCGCCGCTATGAATCAGCTTATCGAGACTTCCGGGTCCGCTCCTCGCAATCGCGTCGTTAATCTGATTAGTCAGCAAATCTTCGTAAGTAGCACGCTGCACGGCGCGGAAAATACCCACCGGTTGCGGGAATTCAGGCTGCTCCATCCGTGCGAGCATGAAAGCCACCGAAGGATCTTCAAGATAGATATCGTGCACCAGCAAGTCGGCTTCAGTGACTCCGTTCTCGCCGATCGTCACCACTTCCGGTAGCGCGCCCTTCATGCGAATGCCGCGGTTATGCTCTTTACCAAAAATCATCGGCTTGCCATGTTCCAGGTAGAGCACGCGATCCTGCCGCACACTGCGTTCGGCAAATTGATCGAAGGCGTGATCGTTGAAGATGTTGCAGTTCTGATAAACCTCGACGAACGAAATCCCTTTGTGTCTTGCCGCCACTTCGACCACGGAGCCGAGATGCTTTACATCAATATCAATCGCCCGCCCGACGAAGGTTGCTTCACTGGCAATTGCCAGCGACAAAGGGTTAACGGGATAGTCAATTGCACCCACTGGCGACGACTTTGTTCTTTTGCCAAACTCCGATGTGGGACTGTACTGCCCTTTCGTCAAACCGTAGATGCGATTGTTGAAAAGAATGTAATTGAGATCGAGATTGCGCCGGATCGCGTGCATGAAGTGATTGCCACCAATCGAGAGCGCATCGCCGTCACCTGTAATCACCCAGACACTCAACTCGGGGTTCGCACACTTGATGCCCGTGGCGATTGCCGGCGCGCGTCCGTGAATACTGTGAAAGCCATACGTGTTCATGTAGTAAGGAAAGCGCGACGAGCAACCGATGCCAGACACGAAGACAATTTTCTCGCGTGGGATACCAAGCTCGGGCATCACTTTCTGCACATTATTAAGGATTGCGTAGTCACCGCACCCCGGGCACCAGCGCACTTCCTGATCAGAAACGAAATCGGCTTTCTTTAATTCGCCGGGTGGTGGCGCAATCTTGAAGGAAACACCACCGCCTTCACTCTCGGCAGATACTGCTGTCTCAACAATGGGCTTTTTGCCGTTGCCGTGTTGACCATTTTCACCTGTGCTCATCTTTACTCCTAAGATCTTTATTGCGGATTGCAGTCGTACAGTTCAAAAGCCAATTCATTGGTGGAGACCTGCTCATAGGTCATCTTGATCGTGTAATTGCCAGCGTCTTTAAAAAAGTCGTCCAGAACATATTCAAACGAACTTTCATAACGACTGCCGGGCTGCAACACGACGTAGTTGCCACGACAGTGAGAGCAACTTGAGCCCCTGCCGCCGCCGCGCCCCAGGCCATTCGTCCCTGAGAAGCCATACGAAAACTGATTCCAAAGATCGTATTTGTCTATCTTAATGTCCGCGACTCCCTGATTCACTATTTCCAAATCCAAAGGCAGCGGCGAACCCAAACATAACATCAGCGACTTACTAGAAAGAGTCATGCGCAAATCGGACTGACGTTTATCTTGCTCCTCACTTTTGACGCTCGGCACCAGCGTGACGGTCAAACCAATCGCCAGCAGAAATACGTAGATCATTGATCGCTGATACATGCTGGAATTGGTTAAATTTCACCACCGTCTAACTCACAAATACTCTTCTACCTTCCTGACTATCTCCCGGATCTGGAAGGGTCGTCCTTTAACCTTCGAAAACGGAATTGCGTTAACCAGGTACTTCGCGCGCACCATTGTGCAAAGCTGCCCCAGATTCATCTCCGGAATGATTACGGTCTCAAATCCGGCAAGCACGTCTCCCAGGTTTTTTGGAAACGGATTCAAGTAACGCAGGTGGGCGGCGGAAACGCTTTTCCCTTCTGCCTGAAGTTTCTCCACCGCAGTGGTAATCGAACCGTAAGTTGACCCCCAACCGAGGACCAGAACTTTCCCGCTCGACTCACCAAGAACTTCCACCAGGGGTATATCGTTGGCGACGCGATCGATTTTCTCCTGGCGGAGTTTCACCATCAGGTGGTGATTTTCCGGATCGTAATTGACGTTACCGGTGATGTGCTGTTTCTCAATGCCGCCGATACGATGCTCCAATCCCGGCGTGCCGGGAATTGCGTATGGCCGCGCGAGCGTTTCCGGATCGCGCGCATACGGCATGAAGCCCGCCGGATCAGTAGCAAAGGAAACTTCGATTTTAGGCAGTTGATCAATTTCGGGTAGGGCCCACGGCTCGGCGCCATTCGCCAAATAACCATCTGAGAGATAAAACACGGGGCTCATATATTTGAAGGCGAGCCGCACAGCTTCGATTGCCATATGAAAGCAATCTGCGGGCGTCGCGGGGGCTATGACGATGGCGGGACATTCGCCATTACGTCCCCAAACTGCCTGAAACAGATCTGCTTGTTCCGTCTTCGTCGGTAAGCCTGTCGAAGGGCCGCCGCGCTGGACGTTGACGATGACGAGCGGCAATTCAGTCATCACCGCCAATCCGATGGCTTCTTGCTTGAGCGCCACTCCCGGTCCTGAGGTTCCGGTTAATCCAATCTGACCAGCGAAGCTGGCGCCAATCGCCGAACACACGGCGGCAATTTCGTCTTCAGCTTGAAACGTTTTCACCCCAAAGCTCTTGTGCCGTGACAACTCGTGCAAAATGTCAGACGCCGGAGTTATGGGATAGGAACCATAAAACAGTTCGCGATCAGCGAGTTGGGCAGCGGCTACAAAGCCGATTGCTGTCGCTTCGTTGCCAGTGATCTTCCGATACTTGCCCGGCGCAATCTTCGCCTTCTTGATGGTGAAGTGCGTCGTAAAGACTTCCGTAGTATCTGCAAAGTTGTAGCCCGTTCGCAGGGCGATCTCATTGGCTTTTGCTAGTTGCGGATTCTTGCCAAACTTCGCCGTGATCCAAGCGAGCGTATTGTCGAGCGGCCGATCATAAAGCCAATAGAGCACGCCTAACGCGAAAAAGTTTTTGCAGCGATCGATCTCTTTGCGCGTCAGCTCGACAGTGCCTTTCAGCGCATTCATGTTCAGTGTGGTGATTGGCAACTTGTGCACGCGGTAACCCGCCAGCGACCCATCCTCGAGTGGATTGGAGTCGTACTTCGCATACCGTAGATTCTCCGGCGTGAAGCCATCGGTGTTGATGATCAGCGTGCCGCCATCTTCGAGATCGGCCAGATTCACTTTCAGCGCCGCCGGGTTCATCGCCACCAACACGTTCGGCTGATCGCCCGGAGTCTTGATGTCCTGGCTGGAGAAGTTCAGCTGGAAACCGCTGACACCCGGCAGACTGCCTGCGGGAGCGCGGATCTCAGCCGGAAAGTCCGGTAAGGTGGAGATGTCGTTACCGAGGACTGCCGACGTATTCGTGAACTGAGTTCCGGTTAACTGCATACCGTCGCCGGAATCACCGGCAAAGCGGATGGTTACAGTTTCGACTTCTTCCAGGTGCTTTTCCGCATGTTCGTGCGGGGGTTCGATAACAGTGCTCATTGATTTATTAAGCCTTTTTGGAGTGTGTAATGCTTCTGCAGTGGAAGTCCTTTCTTGAAGACGCAAACGAATTGTATCACAAGGGTGTCGGGTGATCAGGTGTGGAGGTCACGTCTCGGGCGCTTGAAAGTGACGTGTGACATGGGTCACAGATCTCAGGTCACAGATCTCAGGTCCGATGAATTGAGATTCGCTTGGTGAGGTTTCGTGTTATTTCGTGGATCGCTCGCTGTTGTTACTGGGGGGAATACGATCCACGAAATCCCACTATGCAGCACGTCCCTCAAACTTGAGACTTGAGACTTGAGACTTGGGACTTCGCGTAGGGCGACATCTCCAGAAGTCTTTCAACGATCCCGGGCAGCACCGCGAGAGTGCGATCGATTTCTGCTTCTGTATTGAAACGTCCGAGTGAAAACCGGATCGAACCGCGCGCCGCCGTGAAGGGGACGTTCATAGCGCGCAAGGTCGGCGATGACACTTTGGTGGTTGAATGACAGGCCGATCCGGTCGAGACGCAGATTCCCTCGCGATCGAGATGCAACAGAATGTTCTCGCCTTCCACATATTCAAACGAAATGTTGGTTGTGTTCGGAAGCCGCTTGCCTGGAGTGGTCACGCCGTTGACCCGGGCGTTGGGAACTTTCTTGAGAATCTCAGCTTCTAACTTGTCTCGCAGTCGCTCGATCTCCTCATGTTCGTTGGAGACTCGCGCCAACTCACACGCAGCGCCCAAGCCCACAATGTTTGGCACTGCGGACGTTCCGGCGCGGCGCCCATGTTCCTGAGCGCCGCCGATAATAAACGGCGGCAACTTCACCCCGTTGCGCACATACAGCGCGCCAATGCCCTGCGGTGCGTGTAGTTTGTGACCCGAGAGCGCAAACAAATCTACTTCCATGCTCTTCAGATCGATCGGAAGTTTACCTACTGCCTGCACTCCATCCACATGAAAGACTGCGTCAGAGTTTTCCCTGACAATCTTTCCAATCTCGGCAATCGGAAACAATACCCCAGTTTCATTATTGGCGAGCATCACAGAAACGATCCCGGTGTCACGACGCAGCGCTTTGCGCAGATCGTCGAGATTGAGCTCGCCTTTTCCATCAACGTCCAGCCACGTCACTTCGCAACCGATTTCCGCGAGATGTTCACAGAGATTACGGACGGCCTCGTGTTCGACGCGCGTGGTGATGATGTGACGGCGCGTGGGATTCTGTTCGAGAAAACCGCCAATTGCCCAGTTGTCTGACTCTGAACCGCAGGAAGTGAACACCACTTCGCTGTTATCCGCGGCTCCGATTAATTCGGCCACTTGTTGGCGCGCGTGCTCAACGGCGGCCTTCATCTTTCGTCCCAGCGAATGCGCCGAAGACGGATTCCCGTAATATTCCGAGAGATAAGGCAGCATCGCATCAAGAACCTGTGGCGCGATGCGCGTGGTAGCGTTATTGTCTAAATAAATCACGGTGACCTCTTAGGTAAGTCTCAAGTCTCAGGTCTCAAGGTCTCAGGTCTCAGCCAGGACTTGGCTTGAGACTTGAGGCTTGAGTCTTTGAGACCTAAGACTTTCTTGTTCTATGGTTGGACGTAGTCAGTCCAAAGAAACAAGTAAGTTGCGTAAGCGTTGATTGCGACCGAAACAATGAACAGTGCTACTTCCAACAGAGAAGCCTGCTTCCTTCCGTTGTTAAGCAGGATCAAAAACATCCACGGCAAGAGGATCATGCCGTAACGATAGGAAAACTGCCAGCCTCCGGGATTAGCGTGCAGCCACAACGTTAACGTTAAGATCACAATGGCGATCCATGAAACAATAATCAGCGAGCGGTTCCGCAAGCCTCTTCCGATTCTGAACAGTAGCAACAGCAGCGGGCAGCTAATAAAGATTGATCCACCAAACCCATGCGGCATCAAGTAGGGCTCGTGCTCCACAAAGTTCCAGCCCTCGAAAAGCATGGCCTTCGCATTCCGCGGAATCGAGTAAATCGAAAACAAACCGTGCTTGAAATACTCTTCCTGCGCGACCTGCGGGATCCGCATATAACCAAAATCCCAGATGGACCCAAAACGCGCGTAGTTATAAGCAAGCGTGGCCAGCCCGAGCAGGATCGGAATTGAAACGAACCAAATTATTTCCCCACGATGCGCCAGCAGTTGCGTAGACAAACTTATTCGCGCGCGGCTTGACGTGCGACACAATAAATAGATGAAAAGCGGCGCCACCAGCAAAACTTCGGTGCGATTCCCAAGAGCGATTGCGAAAAAGAATCCCGCCAGCAACGGTCGTCGATCGACGAGCGTAAAGTAGAGCGCCCCCGCCTCGCCCAGCAGCGCAAAACCAAGCGCCAACTGCCACGCGCCCGCGTAAGCAAGATTGCACCAGACCCAGGTGGCCAGGACGGGAAAGAGTGCCAGCAACACCCTCCGCGTCGTGGATATATCTTGTTTTCCCGAAAGCAGGTAGAAAAACAGGGCCGACGCAGCAGCGAGGAAGGCTGCAATAAAACGCGCGGGAAATGCTTCAATCACATGCGCTGACTTCAGGAATGCGAAGGGCAGCATGCTGAGAACGCTGCCCAGGGGAAATACCGAATAATAGCGATCGCCCACCTGCACCGTCTCGTTGAGCCAGGAGGGTGGAGTTTCATTTAGCCCTAATCTTCCGTGAAGAAATGCTTCCGCAATGCGATAGGTGTAGTCAAAGTGCTCCATGGGAGCAGGATTTGAAAACCAGTAGATCAAAAAAACTCCGGCCACGATTACGAGGGGCGGAAGCTGCGAAATGATTCGCTGGCGGTCTGGCGAAGGTGTGGGGCGTTTCATCAAAGGAATTAACGTGGCGAGTCGCCGAAAACAACGTCACCTTCACGCGCACACTGATCCAAAATATCTTCAATCAAGGGGTAACACGAACGGCAACCCGCACCTGCGTTTGAGGCTTTGGTGACTTCAGCGATCGTGCGCAGTCCGCCTGTTTGAATCGCGGCTTCGATCGTCTTGTCCGAGACGCCAAAGCAAGTGCAAATTAAAGCCTCAGCTCCCGACCATTCATCGCGCACGGCGTCGCTGTAATTTCTGATCGCCGCCACAAATCCCTGGCTGGCGAGTGCCAGGCAGTTTTCCTTCTCAGCGGGCCAATCCTGGACCATCAGTGCAACCAGGGACGCGGGTGATTGGCAGATGACCGCTGCTTCGCCCGTGGTCTTACCCGTCAACGCCTCGCTTAAGACCGAGCAACTAGCGACGAGGTAACTGCAGCCGACGACTTTGAACCTCGCTGCGGTAATTCGCTGAGCTTCATCCACTCTTAGATAGACTCGCAGCACGGCACCGCAGCTAACGGATGCAGCGCTGCCGGCCCCGTCCGGATTATCCATGTGTCCCACGTTTACCGGCGCAAAGAAGTGTTGAGTTATGACACTTGCTGGCATTAGTGATGCAAAGCTAGTAGTGGCAACTTTGTTTGTCAAAGAATGATGATTCGAGTAAGGCAAGGTCTCAACACCGTAGCGAGTTATTGGGACCGCCAAAGAATTTGCGGGTAAGGAAGGAGGCCTGCCCACCGCTTTATCGTCCCCATCACCACCAGCAGTAGACCATCCAGGCAACGGCAATTGACAATTAGAAGAAGCGGGGGTAGGCCCCCTTCCTCACCTGCAAATTTTCTCGACATGCGGCATAATCCTACTTCAGCCCAATAACCACATGTCTCAACTAACACCAGAACTTATTCTTGATGCCCTGCGGCAGATTAACGATCCAGACTTACACAAGGACATCGTCACGCTCGGGTTTATCAAGGACCTGACGATTGATGGTGGCAACGTTTCGTTTCGGATTGTGCTTACCACTCCAGCCTGTCCCGTCAAAGATCAAATGGAAGGCGCCGCCAAAGACCTGGTGGGCGCCATTCCCGGCGTGCAGACAGTGAGCGTAAAAATGGATGCCGAAGTTCCCAAAGGTCGAGGCATTGGCGAAAAGGTTTCCGTTCCCGGAGTTCGTAACATCATCGCCGTGTCCTCGGGCAAGGGTGGTGTCGGCAAATCAACTGTCGCAGTAAACGTAGCCGTCTCGTTAGCGCTTGATGGCGCGCGCGTGGGTTTAATGGACGCGGACGTTTATGGTCCCAACGTTCCCATAATGCTTGGCGCCAGCAATGCGCAACCAATTGTCGAAGGCAACAAACTGGTTCCGATCGAAGCTTATGGCGTAAAAGTAATGTCGATGGCTTTCCTGCAACCGGGCGACAAGCCGATGATTGTACGCGGCCCGATCCTGCACGGCCTCGTCAAACAGTTTCTTTCAGACGTGAAGTGGGGCGAACTCGATTATCTCGTCGTTGACATGCCGCCCGGCACCGGGGACGTACAATTATCGCTAGCGCAACTTGTACCCGTGCAGGGCGCCGTACTGGTCACAACTCCCCAGGAAGTAGCCGTAGCCGATGTGCGACGTGCTTTGCGAATGTTCGAAACCGTCGCAATTCCGATCCTGGGAATAGTTGAGAACATGAGCTACTTCATCGCGCCCGATACCGGAAACCGTTACGACATTTTTGGCCAGGGTGGAGGCGAAAGACTGGCAGCTATGTATCACGTGCCTTTTCTGGGGGCTATACCTCTCGGTATCAGCGTGAGAGAAGGCGGCGACGCCGGTAGACCGGTGGTAATCAGCGAACCAGACTCAATGCAAGCTCAGGCTTTTCGTCGTCTCGCCGAAGAAGTGGCCCGGCAGGTCTCAATTGAAGCCATGAAACCTGAACTTGTCGTTTTGGGAAAAGGCCAGTAACATCGAATTGGCGATTGCCGATCGCCAATTTCCAATTGCAAATTGGCGGCAGAATCGGCAAATTATAATTTACACCAGGTCGGCCTAAGGGCTTGGTAACAAGAACAGCCATTGGCAATCGGCAATCGCCATTTGGCAATCGGCAATTATTGACGGGGAGATTCTAAAGAAATGTCAGCAAATACAACATCAACCGGCACCACCAGCGGCGCCCCCATGGCTCCAGCCATGACGCTCGTCGTTACCGAGCCGGCTGCGGCCGAGATCAAGAAATTCATGTCAAACGAGGAAGGCCTACCGGAAACCGCCGGACTCCGAGTCCGCGTCGTGCCGGGTGGCTGCTCCGGTTTCCAATATAGTTTGAATATTGAAGAGGAATCGCGGCAGGGTGACTTCATTCTCAACGAGCATGGCGTGCGACTGTTTGTCGACATGTTCAGCGCCCAATACCTGAACGGTGTGCAGATTGACTACGTCAGCGGCGTGATGGGTTCAGGCTTCACGTTCACCAACCCGAACGCGACCGGGAGCTGTGGCTGCGGCACTTCGTTTACGGCATAGTTTTAGGCAGTCTTACCTGCCAGTGCAAAGACAGGCGCACAGCCTGTTATGAAAACGGCGCGGTGCATATTTGAGGCTGGGCAGTCTAATCAAGACGCCCAGCCTTATTTGTTTCCATATTTACCTAATGCGAATCGTTCAGGCCCAATCCGACAGAGAAATCCAGCAAGTGCGCGATTTGTTCGGTGAGTATGTCGCTTGGTTGGGAATCAATCTGTGCTTTCAAAATTACGACAAAGAAGTAGCAGATTTGCCCGGCGACTATGCACCTCCACGTGGATGTCTGTTACTGGCTCTTGCTGATGACGGCGCGGCCGCCGGTTGCGCTGCCTTACGCGACCTCGGAAATGGAGTCTGCGAAATGAAGCGCCTGTTTGTGCGGCCGGACTTTCGCGGACAACGTTTAGGGTGGCAACTGGCAGAAATGATTCTGGCTGAAGCGCGGACAATCGGTTACGAGCATATTCGCCTTGATACTTTGCCCGGAAAGATGGATCGGGCGATCGCAATGTATCAGATATTGGGATTCAAAGAGATCGCGCCCTACTACAACAATCCCGTCGCGGGCGTGGCGTTTATGGAACTGGGGCTTTAAGAAATTGCCAATTGCCAATTGCCAAATGGCGATTTGTCCGATTCTCAATTGAATCTAGTTCCTCTTTATCACTCCAATAAATGACCCTCAATCTCAGGGATGTGCCGACATTAAAGACCAATCGGCAATCGGCAATCGCCAATTGGAAATCTCAAGGGGACTTGAGACTTAACACTCATTGTGCCAAATTCATTCCGCAATCAAATCAATTTCTTCGGAGTTTAGATCATGCCCAAGATTGAAGCTGAGACCGCAACTGGTCTGCAGGCGTTTGACGCACCGCAAGGCAAGAAACTTGTTCTCGCAATAGAAGACGCCGGTATCGACATCATGCATCGTTGCGGCGGCAATGCTCGTTGCACTACCTGCCGGGTTGCGGTGCTGGCCGGTGATCCTGGCGAAATGCAAGAACTCGAACGCGATCGCCTGGCGATCGAATCCGAGCTCGCCGCAAACATTCGCCTCTCTTGTCAGATAAGAGTTAACGACGATCTAAAAGTGCAGGTGGTGAACCAGGCGAGCGTACGCGGCATGGATGCCGGACCTCGACCGTTTGATGACTAAGGTCTAAAGTCCCAAGGTCCCAAGTCTCAGGTCTCAAACGTTTCCCCGCCACGCCAAGACGCAAAGACGGAAAGGAAGGTTTGGCAGTTCAGATCGAGCGATTAGACCCCAGGTCGGACAAATTAAGAGCCGAGACTCGAAACTCAGAATCTATGCCAAATCGTTCTTTCGTCTTTGCGTCTTTGCGACTTAGCTTCTCGGCGGTGAGATGATGGACCTGAGACTCAAGCCTCCGTATTCCGATTATTGCTTCGTGCCTGTCCTTGGGTGTAATCTGCGCGCGTCACACCGCATTTGAATTGAACCGAGATTGGCAGCGGACGACTCTGTCTAAGCCAATTACAATGTCAGCCAGTCTCATCCAAACTCCGGAGGTCGTATGCTAATTGAGTCAACTGCCTATCTCCCCATCAGTCTGGCCATGTTTCAAGATGTGTTTCACGGTCCGACCGGGGAGGCACTGCCGCGAATTATTCTGCGCTGGTCTCACTTCGTTGCCGGGATCACCTGGATCGGTCTGCTCTATTTTTTCAACCTCGTAAATGTCCCCTTCCAGAAAGCTCTCGATGCCGATACCAAGAAAAAGGTCAATCCCGATCTTCTTTCGCGCACACTTTGGTTTTTCCGCTGGGGCGCGGTCTTTACTGTGCTCGCGGGGCTGGCCTACTTCGCGATGTATACGCTTAAGGCTGATGTGAACAACGCCAACGCAATTGGCGGCGGCGACATAAATCTATGGTGGGTGCTGTTGGCGTGGCTGTCATATCCGATCGTCCTGTTCATCGTAGAGTTTTTAATTATTAAGAAAGTGCCGGCACTGACAAAGGATGGTCGTGTCTTCGCGATCGTTATGTTTGTTATGGTGGCGATTGTCACCTGGGGTCTGCTGAAGTTTTTCGGCAG
This sequence comes from Pyrinomonadaceae bacterium, assembly GCA_035697425.1. Taxonomy (GTDB): domain Bacteria; phylum Acidobacteriota; class Blastocatellia; order Pyrinomonadales; family Pyrinomonadaceae; genus PSRF01. The sequence continues at coordinate 19,544 of DASSCX010000056.1, forward strand.
TATTCTCACAGTGAACGGCGAGAGTTGGGCCAGCAACAAGACCTTTTCAATCGGCATTGGCGGTGCGTACGGCATCGTCATGATGCTGAATGTTTGGGGAATTATTTGGCCGAACAACAAACGCATCATCGCGGCAACTGCGGGCACTGGTCCCGCAGCGCCTCCGGAGCTGGCTCGTCAAGCGTTCATCGCTTCGCGCACGAATGCCTGGTTATCGCTGCCACTTCTTTTATTCATGGCCACCGCCCACGGGGATTGGGTGATCTTTGGGAAGAACTGACAGGCGAAGCCCAAAGTCCAAGGTTTCAAGTCTCAAGTCTCAGGTCTCAAGTCTCAAGTCTCGCAATCTAACACTTGAGACTTGAGACCTTGGACTTTGGACTGTCAGGGGCGCCACACTAAATCACCACACTCTCCACGCATTCGCCATACATGCGCGGGATAGTTCTCGGGACATCTTAAGGAGGATTTTATGGAGAACTACAAAGCCAGACAGTTTGATCTTAGCGGCCTGCAGGGCATCTCGGACAAAACCCTGGAGATGCATTTCAAGCTCTACGAAGGTTATGTAAAAGAGACCAACAACCTCACCACGCGCATTGCCGAGTTCATTAAGGACGCGAAAGTCGATCAGGAGGAAATGCCTGCTTACTCCGAGTTGACGCGCCGTCTCGGTTTTGAATACAACGGCATGGTGCTGCATGAGTACTACTTCGAGAATCTCAAAAGGGGCGGCGGCACCGGAGATCCCCAACCGACATCACAATTCGCGAAGGCGGCAGAGGCATCATTCGGCAGTTACGATATCTGGAAAGCCGATTTTGTCGGTATCGGCAAGATGCGGGGCGTAGGCTGGGCTATCTGCTACGAGAATCCAGCGAACGGCAGGCTATCAAATCATTGGATCACTTTGCATGAGACCGGAAATGTTGCCGGGTTTACTCCGATCCTGGTGATGGATGTTTGGGAGCATGCTTTTCTCCTGGATTACAAGCCGGCAGAGCGACCGAAATACATCGAGGCGTTCTTTTCAAACATTGACTGGACTGCGGTGGCAAAACGCCTTCAGGTTGAGACTCGTTTGAGTAATAAGGCGGCAGTGTAGATTAGCGATAGTGTGTTGCTGCTCATGAAGTTGACCAGACTGACGCACTCAAAACTTTGCCTCAAAAAAACCGGGCATGCTCGGTTCGGCTTTGCCGCCCGATGTGAGGCGGTGGCTGTGCCCCGCCGCATGGTGCTTTTATCTTTTTGGGCTGCGCCCTTAGTGCCGCTTCAAGTTCATGCAAGTTTAGGTCAGCCCGACCAGGGCATAGCCCAGGAATAATTTGGGCGCTACTGCGGGGGCATAGCCACCGCCTCACATCGGGCGGCAGGCCGATACTTCATTCGGGAAGACTCTTAGGCAGGACACTCTCAAAGCGCGCTAACCAAGCAAGTGCTTTAACAAACTTCCCGCGGAGGCAATACCCGCACGGCGCTCGTCATCCGACTCAGCAATCCCGAGGATGGACGGCGAGTGTTCCCCCAGGCTTAGCCTTTCCAGTTGGCGGCGTTCTTCTTCGAGCGCCGCTTTTTCTCTTGACCGTGCCGCATCGAGACCGCCGCCGCGAATAAACTCAACAATGCGGCTCAACTCCTCGCGATCAAACCAGGTTCCATGCCCTTTACAAACATCGACCACTACTCCTGAGCAACGGGCGAAATTAATCCGGTTCATCAACTGCTGGCATTCCGGACAGGGAACATAACGAACCTTATCCACAGTCTGAACTGACTTTATTGGCTCCGGTGATGCGGCGCCTAACACTGCGGCTTGTTGTTCACGATTCGCGCAAATCTGTTCAAACGCGGGCACGTCAACCCAGAGCCCGAGACAACGTTCGCATTCTCTGATCGCTGTGGCACCGAGCATGAGGGAATGCATCTCGATCGCACAACGGGGGCACTTTCGCGGCAGCAGATCAGCGCAGGCGCGCTGACTCGCAGGGGCGCCGCAGCGAGGACAATGTTTGCTGCCGCGAAACATCATCCCGAAACACGAGGCGCAGGCCACGGTTGCCAAGCGGGCGCCGCAATAATTGCAGGTGGGGTCGTCGCTCGCGGCGGCCGCTCCGCACATCGGGCAATTGAGTGTCTCGGCTTGCATCAAATTCATTCTAGCAAGATAAGTCCAAGGTCCAATGTCCAATGTCCGCTACTGCGCTTGAACGGGATTCAGTGCCTTGCCGCCAGCGGACTTTGGACCTTGGACGTTGGACCTTGGACTTATCTTGGCGAACTTGGTCTTGGGCAACACTGGACTATCACTTGTTCCCTGTGCGATTCTGCTCACGAACTCGCAAGTCAGTTTCTGCCAACTTTCTAAAAAACATTTCGAGCGCGCGTGAACGATCACGCGCACAGGACTGCCGATGAGCAGCGCACTGGATGAGGTCCTCGAAGGGTTTGAGCCATCGGCTCAAATCGTCTCCGTGATGGCCGGATCGCGTCCCGCGGTGGTGTTGGGGTTAGACATCGGCACATCCGGCATTCGCGCGGCACTGTTCGATGAACGCGGTGAAGAAATCGAAAGCGCAAGCGTACGTCTGCCCTGGCCGGGGGTGGACGAAGCGACAGCATTCAATGCTGAATTGAGACTGAGTTGGATCGCGACCGCAATCGACGACCTGCTTAGTCGATCCATTTCAATCGATCGCCAGATTCAACTGATTTCGATCTCATGTTTCTGGCACAGCCTGGTCGGTGTTGCTGCGGACGGAAGCTCGACTACTCCTGTCTTCACCTGGGCCAGCACTGAAGCCGCCGGCGCAGCGCATGAATTAAGAGAGTTATTTGACGAACCTTCGATCCACGCGCGCACTGGTTGTCGTATTCATCCCAGCTACTGGCCGGCGAAACTACACTGGCTCCAGCAGAAACATGAACAGGCTGCGGCCACACGTTACTGGATGTCCTTCGGAGAATTCGTGGTCTTACAGCTCTGCGGCGAAACTGCGGCGAGTGTTTCGATGGCTTCGGGAACCGGGTTGTTCAATCAGCAACTCTGCGACTGGGATGCTGAACTAGCCGCAGCGCTTCAAATTCCAATTGAAACTTTGCCTGAACTTGCCGGGTCTCACACTGCACTCCAGGGATTGACTGCAAAGTACGCTGCCCGCTGGCCGGAGTTGAGCGAGGCGAAATTTTTCCCCGCGATTGGCGACGGCGCCGCAGATGCAATTGGCAGCGGTTGTACGACTCGCGCCAATCTAGCCTTGATGGTGGGCAGCTCCGGGGCCTTGCGTTTAATGTACCGGGGTGAGCCACCAGCGCAATTACCAACGGAGCTCTGGTGCTATCGCGCCGATGAGAAACGCATTATTCTCGGCGGCGCTCTTTCTGATGGCGGTAACCTTTATGAATGGTTGCGCGATTTCCTGCTGCCTGGTGAAACAGACGAATCGATCGAACAATCCCTCGCTCTGCTGGAACCTGATGTACACGGCCTGACGATCCTTCCCTTCTGGTCAGGTGAACGCAGCACGGGATGGTCGCCCAGGGCCAAAGGGACAATCCTGGGGCTGACAAACAAGACCCAGCCAATTGAAATTCTACGCGCAGCAATGGAAGCTATTGCCTATCGCTTCGCTCTTATTCATCGTGCTCTCTCGCCGTTTGCACCTGACGCCGCGATCATTGCTTCCGGGACGGCATTGCGCTGGTCGCCAACCTGGATCAAAATTCTTGCGGACGTGCTTGGCACTCCCATTACGCTCTCGACATATCGCGAAAGCTCTACACTCGGCGCCGCCTTGCTTGCATTGGAAGCGGCGGGCAAAATAGAAAACCTCGAAACACGGAACGTAGTCGCCGGAGTCACTTTCGAACCCGACTTCTCAAAACATGCCCGCTACCAGATCGGGCTTGAGCGGCAACAAAAGATCTACAAGCAACTGATCAGCAAGACCTGAGTCTTCCAAATAACAACCAAGGACAAAATCACAAATGAGCGCGCCAATGCCCCAGCATTCCGACACCACTCCTGAGCTTGATCAACTTTGCATTAACACGATTCGGACACTCTCTCTCGATGCCGTGCAAAAAGCGGAATCAGGTCACCCGGGTTTGCCGTTGGGGGCAGCGCCAATGGCCTACGTCTTGTGGACGCGTTTTCTCCGGCACAATCCCAAAAACCCGAAATGGGAAAATCGCGATCGCTTTTTACTCTCGGCCGGCCATGGTTCGATGTTGATTTATTCGCTACTACATCTCACTGGTTATGACCTGTCTCTGGATGAAATCAAAAACTTCCGCCAGTGGAACTCAAAGACTCCGGGACACCCGGAAAACATTCTGACCCCGGGCGTGGAAATAACAACCGGTCCGCTCGGACAGGGCTTTGCTAACGGCGTGGGAATGGCTATGGCTTCCGCTCACCTGGCAGCAAAATTCAATCAGCAGGACTTTCCTGTCATCGATCACCATATCTACGCGATCGTTTCGGATGGCGATTTGATGGAGGGCGTAGCTTCCGAAGCGGCGTCGCTTGCAGGCCATCTCAAACTCGGCAAACTGATCTACTTCTACGATGACAACCGCGTAACGATCGAAGGTTTTACTGATTTGGCATTTAGCGAAGATGTGCCCAAACGCTTCGAGGCCTACGGTTGGCACACGGTGACAGTGGAAGACGGCAATGACTTGGACGCAATCGATGCGGCTATTCGCGAAGCGCAATCAGTCGGCACGAAACCGTCCTTGATATCAGTGAAGACCACGATTGGATTTGGCATGCCTAGCGCGGGGACGCGCAAAGCCCACAGCGATGCGCCGGGCGAGGATGCGGTGCGCGAAACCAAACGCCATCTCGGCTGGCCGGAAGATCAAAAGTTCTTTATTCCCGATGAAGTACTCGCGCATTTCCGCGGCGGTGCAGCCCGGGGAGAGAAACAAGAGAGCGAGTGGAACGAACTAGTGTCGCAGTACCAGGCGAAACATCCGGAGCTCACTAAACTTTGGCGCACTACCATGTCAGGCAAGCTTCCCGCAGACTGGGAACAACATCTGCCGGCGTTTACCGACTCTAAGGCGATGGCTACACGCGCGGCGAGTGGCGAAGTCATTAATGCACTTGCTCCACATATGCCCATGTTGATTGGAGGGTCCGCTGACCTCGGGCCGTCGAATAATACGGACATTAAAGGCGGTGGAGATTTTGAAGCTGGCACTCTTGCAGGCAGGACGATTCACTTCGGGGTTCGTGAGCATGCGATGGGTTCGACGCTGACGGGAATGTCGCTCAACGGCGGGTTGATTCCGTTTGGTGGGACTTTCATGACGTTCTCGGATTACATGCGCCCGGCGATTCGTCTCGCGGCGCTTTCCGAAGTACAGGTGATCTACGTTTTCACTCATGATTCAGTGGGGCTGGGAGAAGACGGCCCCACGCATCAACCGATCGAGCATCTTGCTGCTCTCCGGGCCATTCCGCATTTATTCGTGATTCGGCCCGCTGATGCGCATGAAGTGCGCGAGGCTTGGCGCACGGCGATTCTGCGACAACATGCGCCAACGGCTTTGGCTTTAACTCGCCAAAAGGTTCCGTTAATAGATCGGACACGCTTCAGTTCCGCTGAGGGGGCCCGTAAAGGTGCCTACGTTCTCGCCGAAGCGGAAGCGGCAAACCACAGCCCGGGCTTGATCCTTATCGCCACGGGTTCAGAAGTTTCCCTTGCCTTGGAAGCTCGCGAAACTTTACAGCGCGATGGAGTTCCTACGCGCGTAGTCTCGATGCCCTGTTGGGAGTTGTTTGAAGAGCAAAGCGAAACTTATCGCAACGAAGTCCTGTCGCCATCCATTACTGCACGGCTGGCGATTGAGGCCGGAGTACGCCAGGGTTGGGATCGTTACGTGGGTCCTGCCGGCGATGTAATTTGTCTGGATCGGTTTGGCGCTTCCGCCCCCGGCGATGTGGCCTTGAAAAACCTCGGTTTCAACGTCGATAACGTAGTCGAGCGAGCTCGAGCACTGTTATCGAACTAAGCCAGCGCGAGGTTCTTCGGCTGGTGTAAGCAACTAGTCGCCGACTCCAAAGTCGAGCAACACTCGCATCGAACAAGGTTTTTGGAGTTCATTGACTCGTCAGCGCTTTTGGTGGCTTCGTGTTCCGCGAATTACCTTGTCTTAATGCCCGCCGACGTACAAATCAAACAGTTCGAGTTGGCTGAGCAGGAAGCGCTTCTGGCTTTCCTGCGCGAAGCTTACCGCGACGATCCACGCAAGAGCGATCCCGAAGTGTGGAAATGGCACTACCTCGAAAACCCTTACACTTCTCTCGACGACATTCCCCTCTGGATCGTAAAAGATGGCGAACGCGTTGTCGGTCAGGCCGCGACGATCCTGGTCGAGCTAAAAGTTGAGGAGGAAGTTCGTAGAGCTGTGTGGATCCTGGATTTCATCTTGTTGCCTGAGTATCGCGGGCAAAAGCTGGGAAAGCGTTTACTTCAGTTGGCGCGCCAGACCTATCCGACGATGCTGGCCCTCGGTTACAACGAGATGTCAGGAAATGTGCTGACTAGTTTGGAGTGGGTGCGCATGGGAATGATTGACCGCTATCAGCGGCTTTTGTTTCCCGGGTATGGGTTGAAAGAGGTTGCTACGATCGCGCCGCTAAGAGGATTGATTAATATGGGATATGCGCCTTTTCGTCCTTCCCGTAGCCAAACAGTTCCGGGCAGTCGATTTGTTATCAGGGAAATCGGCGATATTGATTCCGCTTTTGATGAACTGTGGCAACGAGCGTCCCAAACCTTTCCTTGTGCGATAGAACGACGTTCAGCTTTTCTCAACTGGCAGTTTCGGCGCCAACCGGGGAAACGATTTGAGGTGCTCGGTGTCTATGAAGGCGAACGATTGGTTGGTTACGCCGTCCTTTTTTTTCGCAAACCCGAACATGCGAACGCGCCGTCAAAGGCCGCGATCACCGACATCTGTTACGATCCGGAATACGGTGCTGAGATAGTTGACGAACTTTTGAAGGCAGCACTGCGACTAAGCGTTGAAAGGCGGGCCGGGAGCCTTGTTACCGACGTGCGGGATCCACTCCTGGTGGAGCGACTCCGTTCGTTTGGTTTCTTCCGTATCAAACATGCGCCGCCGTTTATGGTTTATTCGCCGGACAAGCGCGAGCTGATGTATGAACCCCGCAACTGGTTTCTCACTCGCGCGGATTCTGATGTGAGTATTTTTGAAGGACCAAACTTGTAGGCCCATGCTGACGCCCGTCCTGCTTTATCACAAGATCAGCAAACCGCGCGGCGACTCAAAGGTTCGCGGTGCTTTCACGCCGCCACAACGATTTCGCCGGCAGATGACGTACCTTAAGAAGCAGGAGTTTCAGTTTTATACCGCTTCAGAACTCATCAAACATTTCCAAAGTCACGGAGAGTTTCCCGCGCGAGCCGTTGCCCTTACGTTTGACGACGGCTGGCAGGACAACTACACAAATGCCTTTCCGGTGTTGCAGGAGTTGGGAATCAAGGCGACCATCTTCATCATTCCCGCGAGCATTGGGCAGATGTCCACGCCTGCGACTACACTTCCAGGCGATCGCGGTTATCCGCATTTGTCACGGGAAGAGATTCTGGAAATGGCGCAAGCTGGGATCGAATTCGGATCCCACACCATGAGCCATGCCTGGTTAAATCAGATAGCCGAGTTGGAAGTGAAAACAGAAATCGAGGCGGCCAAACGGGAAATCGAAAGTCTGGTGCAGAAACCCTGCTGGACCATTGCCTATCCAGCCGGATATTTCACAGACACAGCCCGGCGCATAGCGCGCGATGCTGGACACATAGCCGGTTTCTCGACAATCTATGGCCCGACAAACCCGGTGGATCTCTTCGCGCTAAATCGGGTAGAGGTTTTGCGACGTGATCGTTTTAGTTTTAAGTTTGCGCGCAAGGTGGCGCCGCTGCTTTAGTTACTCTCATGGGAACACGTATCGCTCTTGGCGCTGATCACGGAGGCTTTCCGCTGAACGAGCGGGTGATTGCAGAACTAAGGACAGCCGGGCACGAGATTATTGATTTCGGCACTCATGATGGATCGCAACCGGATGATTATCCTGATTACGCCCGGCAGGTTGGTGAGGCAATCCAGAAGGGTGAGGCGGATATTGGGATTCTGATTTGTGGCAGTGGTGTCGGCGCCGCGGTGGCCGCTAACAAACTTCGCGGGATCCGGGCGGCACTGTGTGGCGACACATATTCCGCGCACCAATCGCGGGAACACGATGACTGTAATGTGCTATGCGTTGGGGCGCGTGTTGTTGGAGTCGAGTTAGCATTGGAAATCGTGCGGGCGTTTGTGGTAGCTCGCTTCAGCGGCGAAGAACGACACCGGCGCCGCTTGCGCAAGATTGCGGAAATGGAGAATTAAGTTCAAAAGGAAACCGCCAAGACGCCAAGGAGAATAAAACGAGCTTAGTACTTTGTTCTTAGTGCTTTGTTCTTAGTACTTTGTTCTAGTAGCTCGCCTTAATCTATCCTTCAAGTTTCATCAGCGAACAAAGTTCAAAGAACCAAGTACTAAGCTCGGTTTTTCCTCCTTGGCGGTGTCAGTGTACGGTTAAGATTTAAGCCCGGTTAGTACCTTCAGCGAGCGGGGCATGATACGAAACTCGACCGGAGTCCTGCCTCGCACATTTCCGTCAGCTTCGATCAGCAACGCATCTTCTGAGGCAAACGTTTCAATCCTCACCTGCCGCCCCTGAAAAATCTGCACCTTCGGATTGGCGACGTGTCCCCCGCTATGAATGCGAGGCAGTTCGCGCATTACCGCGACACGATTCAGGCCGCTGGCTGTTACCACATCGAGGATTCCGTCATCGTTCCTTGCTTGCGGCGAAAGCATCATTCCACCGCCGGCATAAAGGCCATTTGCTACCGCGACCAGGTTCATCGGCGCGTCGATCACCCGTTGTTTATCAACCGCTATGCGCACGCGACGTTCGCGCCAGGCACCTAATGCCCCAAGTGCAGCTACGAGAAAACGCACTTCGCCTGGGAACCCCCGCATAAACTTACCCTGAGCCGCAACGCGGGCGCCGGTCTCACCTCCGATCCCCATCGTCGAAGCATTCAAGCAGATGAACTGTTTTCGCTCGCTGTCGCACACTCCTGCCATGACATCGACAGCATGCGTCATGGACTTGTCCTGCTGCTGACAATAAGAAACGAGGAGTTCAAGCCATTCCGAAAGCGGCGCACGCCGCTTCATCAATCCACGCGCGAAATCGTCCCCAGTGCCCGCGGGCAGTATGGCCAGGGAAGCTGCCGGATTGATGGCAGTCGGAAGCGACGTTGAGAGATTGCTCTGCGCCAGTTCAAAAAACCCTTCGGCAGTTTCGCTGAGCGTGCCATCGCCACCAATCACGGCAATCGTTCGATAACCAGCACGCAGAGCAGCGCGAGTTCGTGTTGTCGCATCAGCAGCGCAGGTTGTTTCAGCAACGTCGAAATCGATCCCGCCGGCGTCTAGACGCTGGCGCACGGTGGGCCAAACCGCCCGCGCTTTCGCAGCGACGTTGTTGATGATGATGAACAGGTTCGACTGATCAACCACGTCGGGGATGGTAGAAGTTAAATCAGGAATCGTAAACAGTGAGGTTGAGAAACTCTCAGTCACACCGCGCTTGAGCGCGGTGCGGCAACGCTAATAAATCTGAAACCGTTTAAACGGTTTCCCCGACATTGTCTACTTGCCACCACAGCGCTGAAGCGCGGTGTGAATGAAAAGCAAGTTGCGTGACAAACAAAAAAGACCTGGCCGCCCAGGTCTTTTTGTCCGTACCTATATTGCAATTCAACTAAGATCGTGCGCGTGCGCGGCGAGCCGATTGCGCAAGTTCCCGGGCGCGCGGCATTGCTTCAATCGCGCGCGCGATCTGCTTGTCGTCGTTATTGAAAACCTGCACTGCGACCATTGTTCCGTAAGCAGCAGAAGTCAGGTTGTAGCGAAGCTGGCGCTCAGCATGCGCGCGGAACTTTTCCAGCTGCTCCGGAGTGGTTTTGAATTCCGGTTTGGCCGCCGCGAAACGCTTAAGCTCGGCAAATACCGCATCCGTAATCGGGTAGTCGGTTGCTAGCAGTTCGTGACCAAACTCGATCGGGCGCTGGACTTTGTAATTTTCAAATCCCTTCACGCGACCACTCGTCAGCTCCAAAGCAAACCCGAAGAGCAGGTCGGCGAGTTTCGCTTCACCGGCCGTAATCGTGCCGGGTTTGGCAATCTCGTCGGGTGCAATACCGCCGCCACCATAAACGGTTCGACCTGTATCGGTGCGGCTTTCCGGTCCCGAAGGCGCGACCGGATTAGCGTTCTTCTCCGGCCCGAGCCCACCACGCGTGCTGTAGTCGTAAAAATCGCCGTTCGAATAATCGCGCTGAATCAGGCGACCCGAGGGCGTGAAGTATTTGGCAATCGTCAAGAGCAAGGCTGAATCGTATTCCAGTTGAATCGGCAACTGCACCAGTCCTTTGCCAAAGGTATTCTCACCAACGATCAGCGCGCGATCGTGATCCTGCAACGCGCCGGCGACGATTTCTGCTGCCGATGCCGACTCGCCATTCACCAGCACTACCAGAGGCACGAGATCGGGTGAATCATTGTCAGCAACAAACTCCTCGGAGCTGCCGCGAATGCGGCCTTCCTGCTTCACAATCAACTGGCCATCCTGGAGAAACGTGTTGGCGACTTTCACCGCTTGGATCAAAAGTCCGCCGCGGTTTCCGCGCAGATCCAGCACCAGCATCTTCATGCCTTTCGCATGCAGATCCGCGAGTGCTTCCTGAAATTCATTGTTCGTTGTCAGGTTGAAGCCACCAGTCATGGCCACATAGCCGACACTCGGTGAAACCATGTACGCCTGGGGAATGGACGGAAGGGGCACAGCATCACGCGTGATGCTGACAGTCTCTTTCTCTCCGGTCGCGTTATGCAGAACCGTGACTTTCACCACAGTCCCGCGTGCTCCTAGAAGGAATTTACGCACTTCCGGATAACTCTTGTTCACCATCGATTGGCCGTCGACTTCCAGGATGCGATCACCAAAGCGCAATCCTGCGCGCGCCGCCGGTGAATCGTCGAACGTGGCACGAATATAAGTATTGACTTGATCACCCTGATGCATGTGATCGATCGTCGCGCCAATCCCGAAATACTCGGAACGCTGCTCCGTCTTGAAGGCCGCGAAGTCAATCGGATCGAAATAGGTGGAATGCGGATCGAGCACCTTGAGCATGCCCGTGATCGAAGACTTGAACACCGAGTTGTAATCAAGCTTGCGGCCATCAATGTAGTTATTCT
>DASSCX010000057.1:0-5622 GCA_035697425.1 Pyrinomonadaceae bacterium
TGTGTGAATTCAACGCTCAGCGCCGCTTTTGTTACTCCCCTGACTCCTGAATTCGCTTTCCGAAGAAACAACGAGGCTATCAAAATCACAAAAGCGCCGCCGACTAGAACTGCAATGAGAGGCCACCTCTTCCGTCTAACCAGCCAAGTTGCGCTGTATTCCTGGGCCATAGCTGACCAAACAAGGGTTTCGTGCTTCTGGCCGTTCGCTGTCACGGCTGCAACAAACCGATAACCGCGCTTTGGGATAGTCTCGATGAAATGATTGCCATGCTCGCGGTCACCCAGCGCCTTCCTCAGCACCGAAATGTTCCGAGCAAGATTGCCCTCCTCGACAATCGTGTCGCGCCAGACCTGCGCGATTAGCCACGACTTTTCACAAAGGTGGCCGCTGTTTTCAACGAGCACCTGCAGGGTCTTCAAGACCTGCGGTTCAAGCGGGATTGCCTGCCCATCGAGCAGTAACCTGGATTCTTCCGTATCCAAACGAAAACGACCGAACTCAAAAATGTTGGGTTGGGTGTTCAACTCGGGGCCTAAAGAACTTCCGAAGGAAATCTTCAAAACTCCTAAAAGACTTCTAAGTGGGATTAAGACTAGTGTCTGTGACCTGTCAGACCCTCGCGGCCTCTTTGAGGTCGGTCAGTAAAGCTGCGCCGATACTACTGCAACCGTGGGGTGGCGGCAATGGCGTGATATAAGGGCAGCTCCAAGAATCCGTCTCACGGAATAAGCCCAAAAAGGAGAACATATGTCCAAAGTCCAGAAGTCACTAATCGCGTTCGCCTGTATGTTATTTGTCGTTGGCCCCGGGGTCTTTGCGCCCAGCAGCGCTCAAGCGCAAGTGCTCCACAAACTGACAACACCAGCCGGCGGAGTTGCCTTCGAAGTTGTAGGTCAAGTGACCAACTTTCCTCCGGCCGGGCCGGGACAACCAGCGACATCCCAGCAATATGGTTATCTCAGCCTGGTCAATGGATTGAATGCTGATCAGATTTTCAGTACTGCCGATCCCACCTTGCAAAATGAGGTAACCGCCCACTTCACCTTTTTCACCGACGCGGTCACTCAACGCGTAATCAGCAATGGACGCCTTAGGATCGTCAATCGAACGGGCACGACTACCATCTACTTTGATGAAACGCCCAACGGAGACTTCACCAACCGTGACAGTTTTAGAAGCGGGACTCTTGTAATGACAATGGCCTATCGGCAGCAGGTCATCCTCGATGTAGGCGAGACTGTTGTGGGGTTCCCCGGAACTGGCACTTTTACGGTTATGAACCTCCTCAGCGTCGCGGAAGCTCAGATCTTCGAGATCGACGGTGAACGCTATCAGCTGGGCAAGCCGAAAGATCAGTTTAGGCAGTTTTACAGCGGTGCGCCGCCGGCGGCGATTCCGCCGATCGGAGTATTTGCCGGCTATGCGGTTGCTATTGAGCCGGAACAAAATCAGAAATTGGCACCCTAGCTTGATGAAGCTGTCAAAAAAATCAAATCCGTAGAGCGAACTACGGCAAGCTAAGCCAAAACACCAAGGCCCGCTCGAAACTAATCGAGTGGGCTCTTCCCATGGCACACCGCACCTCGCTCACTTCTCGCTGACCACGGGAGCGGCCACCCAACGCAGACCTTCAAGGATGACGTTAGCCGGTATTTCGTGACCTCCATCGAACTCGCGAAGGGTCACCTTATAACCACGATCCTTCAATTCAGCCGTGACTCTACGACCGCAGCTGTCGATCGGCAGGATGCGGTCGCGTGTTCCATGCGAGATGAAGAACTGCGGCATTCCCTGCCGCGTGCCGTCGATCACGAATCCGGGTGAGAATGCGGCGACGAGGTTGAAGAGATCGCCGTTGATTAGCCCTAGGGAGATTGCGTAGGTTGCACCATCCGAGAAGCCGCCGACAGCGACGCGTGCGGGATCGATGGCCACCGTCTCGAAAACACGATCGAGAGCGCGATTTACAAACTCCACATCAGGCCCAAAGCCGTCAGTAAACGCATCCCAGGTGGTGTCGCGAGAGTTCGGCGCCAGGATCGCCACCCCGGTTTCGTCAGGCGCTGAATCGAGATACCAGAACATATCGTCCGCGCTCTGCGTGGCACCGTGTAGAAATAGCAACAGCGGCAGCGGCGAGTTGGTCGCAGACTTCGGTACGTAAAGGAGCGCATCACGCTCCCGATCCAGTCCAAGCTTTATGGTTTTCCCGACAGATGTGTTGGCGGATAACGTGCCTGACGTATGCGGTCGTGCAGTGAGTCGTCCCTCGCTCAAGACGCTTGACCCGTTTGACCGACTACTTCGGCAAGCTGCACCGAACGTTAGCGAGGCAACGGCTCCACCAGCAATTATGCAAAACTCGCGTCGGTTGATTTTGGCAACGCTGTCAATCAATGTCTTTCGCTGCTTGAACAAAGGTACACGACAAGAACAAAGTACAAAGTTCCAAGCACTAAGTTCAAAAAGAATACTCGTCCGCCGAAAATTCGGACACCCAAACTAGACCTCTTCCCAACTAGGAATACGTTGCTCGACACGTTTGTACTGTACTACTATTGCGACCCCACCAGCTTCAGTATTCCCTGTTTCGGAGGCAGCAGATGCTCGGCAAAACCATCTCGCACTATCGCATCACTTCTCAGCTAGGCGAAGGCGGGATGGGAGTGGTTTATGAGGCCGAAGATATGAATCTGGGGCGACACGTCGCCCTTAAGTTCCTGACACCGGCCATGGCCAACGATGCCAATCTGCTTCAGCGATTCCAGCGAGAAGCGCGCGCCGCATCTGCGCTCAATCATCCCAACATCTGCACGATCCACGGAATCGAACATTTCGAGTCAGAGCATTTCATTGTCATGGAGTTGCTGGACGGTGAGTTACTCGCCGATCGGATTCGCCGCGGTCCACTCGATGTTGAATCTCTTCTGGCCCTGGGCACGCAGATTGTCGATGCGCTCGAGTCAGCTCACTCCAAGGGAATCGTTCATCGCGATCTGAAACCTGCAAACATCTTCATAACGTCGCGCGGGCAGGCAAAGATCCTTGACTTTGGTATTGCCAAGATTGACCGTCGAGAGAAACCCGACCCTTCTTCGATAATCGAGACGATACGCAGGGACCAGCTGACCTCGGCTGGCTCGACGATGGGCACGGTCGCCTACATGTCGCCCGAACAGGCCCGCGGAGAGATCACTGACGCGCGAACGGATCTTTTTTCCGTCGGCACCGTTCTCTATCAAATGGCGACCGGCGTGCTCCCCTTCCAGGGCGATACATCGGCGGTCATGTTTGATGCGATCCTGAATCGCGATCCAATCCCCGTGAATCAAGTGAATCCATCGCTGCCACAGGAACTGAACCGGATTCTGGACAAGGCACTCGAAAAGGATCGCTCATTACGCTACCAGTCAGCGACCGAGTTTAAGACTGACCTGCTGCGCCTCAAAAGGGATCTCGACTCCGGCCGCAAGCGCTCAGTGAACACTGGTGGTTCGGGGCGGGTCGAAGCCGCGACGAAACAATCTGAGCGGCCCATTGCTGTGCTCTATTTCGAAAACGTCGGCGGCGCCAAAGAGGACGAATACCTGCGAGACGGAATCACCGAGGACATCATCACCGAGCTTTCCAAGATTAAGGACCTCCACGTGTTCTCGCGACCCACGGTGCTTACCTTCCGGGACAAGCAAGTAACGCCGGCGCAGATTGGCCAGCAGCTCTCGGCGGCCTACGTGCTCGCGGGAACTCTGCGACGCTCCGGCTCCCGGTTGCGTATCAGTGCCCAGTTGATTGACACCCATACCGATTTTCCACTGTGGTCGGAGCGCTATGACCGGGAGATGCAGGACATCTTCGAGTTGCAGGACGAGATCGCACGCAAGATCGCGGAAGCTCTCCGGGTTACATTGTCACCACAGGAACAGGCAGAGCTCGCCGCGAAGCCCACGGAGAACCTGCAGGCCTACGACCTGTACTTGCGCGGCCGAAGCTATGCGCGGCGGGAATCGCGCCAGGATCTCGAGCTGGCGCGCGAAATGTTCGAGAGTGCAGCGGCGCTCGATCCTCAATTCGCGCTCGCTTACGCGGCGGTGGCAAATGTGTCCGCGTTGCACTACTACCGCTACGGACATGAAGATGTTTGGATGGAGCGTGCCAAGGCAGCGGCCAGCCGGGCCGCGGCACTTCAGCCGCATCTGCCTGAGGCTGACGTCGCCCGCGCATGGGTCTGTTATGCCGACCAGCAGTATGACGAAGCGGTCCGGCTCGCGCGCAGCGCGCTGGATCGCAAACCCGACTGCGAAGGCGGATATTACCTGCTCGGCCGCGCGCTTTTTTCCATGGGCCGCTATCACGAGATCGTCGAAATGGCCGAGACCGCGGTGCAGATGGCTGGCGAGGACTACAATATCTACACGCCCATCTCAAACGCGCTGGGAGCCTTGGGAAAGACCGATCTCCTGCGTCACTGGCGGCTGCGCCGCGTGCAGACGCTCGAAGCCCATCTGCGGAAGGTGCCCGAAGACGTGCGAGCGCGTGTAATGCTGGCGATCGACCACGGGAGTCTTGACCGCGTTGACGACGCCCTGCGCGAAATTAATCTCGCCGTCGGGTTCCGCCCCGACGACGCATCGGTGCTGTACAACGCCGCCTGCGCATTTTGTGTCTTGAAGAAAAAACCGGAAGCTCTGGAGGTGCTGGCCAAGGCACATGACGCCGGCTTTCGCGATTCTGATTGGGCTCGACAGGATCCGGATCTGGCGCTGCTTCACGACGATCCCGAATTCGAGCGACTTTACCCGGCAACAAAAAACTGAAGCGGAGACACGGAGACACGGAGATTCAGACACTAATCGGAGAGAGTGAGGAAAGGTGGTGCGGGATGTCTCCGTGTCCCCTCATCTCCGCGTCCCCGCGTCTCCGCGTCCCATTGAGAGACTAATGCATCTCTTCTCAATCCTCTTCATTTACCTTCTTATCTTGACGCCTGGTGCGCAAGGACAAGAGCTTAAATCGGCAGACGAATACTCACAGCGAGGCATTGCCCGATTTCAAAAGAATGACCTTGATGGTGCAATTGCTGACTTTACAAAAGTCATTGAAATGAACGGAAAGGATCAGGCGTTCTGTTACTACTTCCGGGGTATGGCGCACTATCGCAAGGGAGATTCCAATCAGGCAATCGACGATCTGAGTAAGGCGATTGCTCTCAAGCCTGACCCGCGATTCTTTGATGATCGCGGAAACCTGCTAGCCAAACAAGGCGAACTTGACCGAGCAATCGTCGACCTTAATAAAGCGATCGAGATTGCGCCGCAATACGCTAAAGCTTACGGCGATAGAGGCCTGATTCGACTGATGCGGGGTGAGACCGCGGATGCTGAGTTGGACTTAAAGAAGTGTTTTGAACTTGATAGTACACTTGAGGCTCAATTCAAACTTGCCGCCAATCAACTGAAGCAACGCGCAATCTCGCGTTCTCTGCAGGAGAAACCTGTTGGCGTTGAAGTCATCAAATTTAGTTGGGCAGAAACGCCCTCGAGGTCATTGGTTCCTTCTTCAGCAGGTGCGATTCCGATAACAACATCACCTGTTAGTCCGACTGGCACTCGCGTACTGGCC
>DASSCX010000058.1:0-23700 GCA_035697425.1 Pyrinomonadaceae bacterium
AACCACTATGGTCAAGGAAGTTAAGGAAATGACCGAACAGGAAATTCGCGAACGCGTTTTGCTGTTGGGTTTCGGCGGAGATCAGCGACTCTTCATGTCGTTTTGCAAACGACTGAAAGCTGACTTGCCAGCGGGAACAGGAGTCGCATTGCGTGGCAGTGTGGTGACAAACAAGAAGTGGGAAGACGGTCGGCCTTTCGATGCTGACGGTGAAGGTACGAGCGATCTTGATGTAACCCTCGTGGGAACCAAGGTGATGGAATACTGGGACAAGGACGCCTTTTATATTCCGGGATTACACACGAAGCCCTTATGCGACGCCGATCCAACCATCGCTATCGGTCTTAACAAACTGAGAAAGGATCTACAGAGCCTCGTTGGCCGGCCGGTCAACATGCAAGCCACTTCCAATCTCGTGCTCTATGCGCGCGACGTCCTCTTTGGTGAGCCCTACTTCATCGCAATTGAACCTGAAAAAGAGTAGTGAACCTCAAACTCCTCAGCTACAACATTCGCTTTGGAGGCCGAGGTCGAGAAGCGCGCCTCGCAGAAGTTATTCGCACGATCTCACCGGACCTGGTTGTTTTCCAGGAGGCCACTGACCCGTTGGTAATTGAGCGACTGGCGAAAGCAACCGCTTCTCCCTACTGGTCTGCACAACGATCTCACTCCATCGCCTACATCAGTCGGATCAAGGTTGCATACCATGAATGGCACTACCCGGCAGGAGCCAAACATTCATTCTTGGAAATCGTTCCGGAGGGCAGCGAAGCTCGCATCTTTGGCCTGCATCTGAGCGCGCGCTTTTCGAAATGGGACGAACGCCAGAGAGCGCGGGAGATTCGCAATCTGCTTAAGGGCATCGAACGACATCAAAGCGGGTTTCATGTCCTGGTAGGAGATTTCAACACATTAGCTCCCGGTGAGGTGCTGGAAGTGCAGAAAATGCCTGCCTGGATCCGAGCGCTGGTTTGGATCAGTGGACGCGATATCCAACGTGAAACGATCCAGGTAATGCTCGACGCCGGTTACGCTGACGGTTACCGGCGTCTTCATCCGGATATCAAGGGCTACACCTTTCCGACTTGGGATCCACACGTGCGGCTGGATTACGTTTTTGTACCGGCGGTTTTCGCTGATCGCTTAAAAACGTGTGAGGTGATTACCGAAGCGCCCGCAGTAACGCAGGCTTCGGATCACTTGCCGCTGCTGGCGCACTTGGATTTGAACGAAAATTGATTACGGATCGCGTGTATTGAAAGTGTCTCCCTGACGAATATCTCCGGTCTCCAGTCCGTGGCGAAACCAACGAATTCGTTGCTCGGAACTTCCATGAGTAAACGAGTCGGGCACGATATAACCCTGCGACTCGCGTTGCAGGCGATCGTCGCCAACCGCGCTGGCGGCACCAAGCGCTTCTTCGATGTCGCCCTGCTCGAGTAGCCCCCGCCGCTGCGCGTAATGCGCCCAAACGCCTGCCAGGAAATCGGCTTGCAGCTCCAATCTCACCGAAAGGGAATTGGCCTCTGCTTCGCCTCGTTGGCGCTGGGCAGCATTGACGCGCTCCATCGTCCCCAACAATCGCTGTACGTGGTGACCAACTTCATGCGCGATCACATAAGCCTGGGCAAAGTCTCCGGGAGCGCGAAAGCGTGATTGCAAATCATGAAAGAACGCAAAGTCGAGATAGAGTTTCTCATCACCCGGACAATAGAAGGGGCCGGTTGCGGACCCAGCTTGCCCGCAGGCCGAACTGACCTGATCGGTGAAAAGCACGAGCGTAGGTTTGCGATAGTTAGCGCCAGACTGGCGGAAGATCTCGGTCCAAACATCTTCGGTGCTGGCGAGCACGACCGCAGTAAAACGCCTGAGCTCTTCCTCCTCGGGATTTGTGGAACGCGAGTTTTGGGTTCCCGTGCCAGGATCAACAGGGGCTTGCTCTAGTAGTTGCCTGGGATCCGCGCCCAGCAGCAAAGCAATTATCAAAACGACAATGCCGCCGAGGCCTCCGCCGATCGCGAGGCCCCCGCGCCCCATTCCGCGACGATCTTCAATGTTCTCGCTTTCCCGTTGTCCTCTCCAGCGCATACCTTGCCCCTCCTCGTCAGAAGTCCTAAATGTTTTTGAGTCCGTGAATTATCGCACGCGAACTGGATTTGGCAGAAAAGTTCTGGACGCCGACAATCCTGACTTGAGAAAAAAGTCAGTGGGATTGTAATAGCCTCGCTACCGGCCGAAGTGCGATCAGCCGTAATGGAAGCTATTCACGACATTGGCACAATTCGTTGACTAACCCTGCTCCGGCGGTTAAAAATTCCCCGCTCCCCGCATTCCGCTGATTCTCGAGGAATCTAATGGCATCAGTTACTACGTTCCCAGAAATCTGGGTCGAGAGGTGTCAATCAGGATTCAAGATGAAAAACAGAATGTAGTGCGCACGCAAACACGGCCAGGCACCGCGGGAATTCACCGCGTGAATTGGAATCTCAAGCGGCAGACGAAAGTGAGTGACGCCGAGGCAACTCGAGCCGGCGTCACCACACTTTCCAAACGCGAGGCGCTGGATTGGGTAGCGCCTGGACACTACACAGTTGTTGTGGCGATTGTGCCAGCTACAGTGAAAAACAAGGTGCTGGTACGAAAAGAGACAGCTGGAGTGAGAGTTGGTTCGGTGCGGAAGTAGAAGACAAAAAGAGAGGGCGTCGACCTCCCCCAAGACCGACGCCCTTGCCTTTATCTCAGTTCTCCCATGGAGAATTAACGATGCGCGAAGGTTAGACCCAAGCCCAAACCCATAGGTTGCAGCAGTCTTGCAAACGCTTTACGAGAGTGTAACAAAAGAATCTCGAAATATGACGCACCATCAAGTCGAACAGAACCCGATGAACAAAACAGCACCTTATGGCTCGTGGAAATCGCCAATTACAGCGGATCTTATTGTTAACGGTGCCGTAGGCCTGAGTCAGCCAGCAATTGATGAGGGTGACATTTATTGGCTTGAGCTGCGGCCCGCTGAAGGCGGTCGTCAGGTAATAGTGAAACGGGACAAGCTCGGCCAACTCACTGACATCAACCCGCAGTCGTTTAATGCGCGGACCCGGGTTCACGAATACGGCGGCGGGGATTACCTGGTTAGCAACGGCACCGTTTATTTTTCAAACTTTGTCGATCAACGACTCTACAAACAAGTTGCAGGTGAAGCGCCACAACCGATTACTCCCGCGGCGGAGATGCGTTATGCGGACGCGATCATCGATAACGTCCGGAAGCGCCTCATCTGCGTGCGCGAGGATCATACTGTTCCCGCTCGTGAAGCGGTGAATACCCTGGTAAGTCTGAGTGCGGATGCCAATCGCGATTGTGGCGAAGTCCTCGTAGCCGGCAACGACTTCTACTCCACACCGCGTTTAAGTCCGGATGGACACGAACTGGTTTGGCTCACCTGGAATCATCCCAACATGCCCTGGGATGGAACCGAGCTCTGGCAAGCTCACGTCGAAACAGACGGCTCGTTGAGTGGGGCAAGGTTGATCGCCGGAGGAAAGAACGAATCGATCTTACAACCGCAGTGGTCTCCCGACGGCCAACTCTATTTCATTTCCGACCGCAGCGGCTGGTGGAATCTTTACCGGCTGAGCGCAGGACAAGCCGCGACCGTTACCGAACTCACCGCTGAGCTAGGCGTGCCCCACTGGGTTTTTGGCTTGTCGTGTTATGCGTTCGCCTCGTCGCAGCAGATCGTTTGCATCTATTACGTTCGGGGAATGGCCCGGCTGGCAGTTGTTGACACTAAGACCTTGGAACTGCAGCCGGTCGATGTTCCTTATACAGATCTGGGTTTTGTGCGAGCCGCCTCCGGGCAAGCAGTTTTTCGCGCCGGATCCTCCTCCACTCCTCCGGCGATCGTGAGACTCGATCTGCAAAGCCGGGAAGTGGAGACACTGCGCTCGTCCAACAATCTCAATTTCGATCCGGGCTATCTTTCGACTCCTGAGGCAATCGAGTTTCCGACGACCGACGGGCTAACTGCGCACGGCTTTTATTACGCACCACAGAATCGCGACTATCAAGCGCCTGAAAATGAACTTCCGCCACTGCTGGTGAAGAGTCACGGTGGTCCCACGTCGGCCGCCGCTACGGCGCTGAGCCTTTATATTCAATTTTGGACCAGCAGGGGCATCGCCGTGCTTGATGTGAATTATGGTGGCAGCAGCGGTTACGGACGCGAATATCGCGAACGATTAAATGATAAGTGGGGCGTAGTTGACGTTGATGATTGCGCGAATGGCGCGAAGTTTCTGGTGGCCCGCGGAGACGTTGATCCCGATCGATTAATGATCACCGGTGGCAGCGCAGGCGGATATACGACGCTGTGTGCGCTGACGTTCAGAGACACTTTCAAAGCTGGTGCCAGCCACTACGGCGTTAGCGACGCTGAAGCACTGACGGCGGAGACGCATAAGTTCGAGTCGCGCTACCTCGATAGGCTTTTCGGCCCCTATCCCGAACGACGGGATATTTATTACGAACGATCGCCGATCAACTTTACGGAGCAGCTTTCCTGTCCGGTGATTTTCTTTCAAGGACTTGAAGACCGGGTGGTGCCACCGAATCAAGCGGAGCTGATGGTTGCGGCATTGCAGCAGAAGGGAGTGCCGGTCGCGTATGTTGCGTTTGCGGGCGAGCAGCACGGCTTCCGCCAAGCGCAGAACATTAAGCGTTCACTCGAAGGCGAGCTTTATTTCTATTCTCGTGTTTTCGGATTCGAACTGGCGGATCCGGTTGAACCGCTTCAGATTAGTAACCTGTAAAAAAGAGCTTTGGACTTGGTTCTTTGAACTTAGTTCTTTGCATTTCTATCTGAGGTTTAAATTGATATCTTCTAAGTTAGGTCAGAGTTCAAAGCACAAAGTACAAAGTTCAAATTATTGCACCGGCTTATCCGCGACAGTAGCGGGACCGCCCCCGTGATCGCCCGCGCGCAAGACCCCACTCTCGTCCATAAAGAACGATAGCTTTCCTGTCTTGCCATATTCCACCGGCACTGCCGTCGCTTCAAATCTCGAACCCAAAGCGTTCACTTCAAGCCGGTAGCCCGATGGCTCAAAGAACTCCTTAACGACCAGGTTCGCGGCTATTAATTGATCGATACTTCCGAATTTTCCATCTTTGTTCGTGGCGCGAAAAGTTGACTCGGCACTGAAAATAGCGCGCAACCTTCCCTCCGCGAGTGACTCGTTGGCACTCGCCGACGTAGCCTGGCTGCCACCAAACATCGAAGCCACCATTAGCAGCGCCAGGTTTTTTGGCAAGCGCAATTCATGCATTGGACCGAGCCCTTCATTCGAGAGGGCATACGTGAGCGGCTCCGAAGTCGGACTGAGACGTGAAAGCAAGTCGCCGAGTTGATCGGTTAGCGCTGAGTCCATGCTGCGCGCGAAGTCGCGGTAACTCTCCATCAGTTTCGGTGACAAGTAGAACTGCCCTAGCACCTGGCGTGGTTGCCAGCGAGTGGAATTACGAAAGTGGCTTTGCGACGACAACGTGTCATGATTCAGGTACGAATCGACGACCCGGCTGACTTCCTTCGACGAGGTGGAGAGTAAGAGGAAGTTGCCCACGAAGGCATACGACAGCGCCCCGCCGTAAGACACTATCTCGGTATCACCGCGCTTTTCAGTTTGTGCTAAGAGACTGGCGCCCTTGAAACCGAAAGATTCGATTACCTTGGGCATAACGGCACGCAAGCCATCACGATCGCGAACGGCAACCGCGAGCACAGGATTGGGCAATGGCGGAGCCGCTCCCTTACTTGACGCGCCCTCGGTTTCACCCGGCGTTGACTCGGCAGCCACTTTGCTGGGACCGACATCGAGAGTTTGTAGCGGCAACATTACCGCGACTTCGTTACCAAGTAAGGGAATCAAGTCTTCGTTCAACTTGAGACCAGCCTTTCTTTCATAGACCGCGAAAGGCGATTCTGCTTCACCCTCACCCGCAGCCGGCGTCATTCCGACTCGCTGAGATTGTTCCTCAAGAGCTTTCACCATGCCATCGAGAATCTGCTTATAGTCGAGCGAAAGCGAGACGAAGAATTCGGTGTCTGCCGGAAATACCCCAGCCGCTTCCAGGGTTAAGGGCGGGCCCGAGATCAACTGCGGCATAAAAGGTATCGGATTTCCTTTGACGCTCGGCTCATTCACTAGCAGCAAACGCAACGCGTAGCTCTCAGGCTCAAAGGCGAGCGCCAAACCAACTGCGTCCGGCAAAGTGGTGGGACCGCTAAAAAAGAGGCTCGCCATCCGGCTTAGCAACTCTCCGGCAATGTTCGGCGACGGCGGGGGTGGCTGCGGATTTTTATTGACGAGCTCGACCTGTGACTGGCGCTCATTCATTTCAGCTAGCGCAATCACGTCAGGATCAGACGGCTCCGGTGGTGCAGGACCTTCGTCCTGCGGTTCCTCCAATGGTTTTGCTTCCTGCTCGTTGCCTTCGTTTGGCGGGGCCTCATTCGCTTGGGTCTGAGCGAGCTTGAGATTTTCTTCCTCGAGTTTTCGCCGACGTTCTTCGTCTTCCCGCTGCATCCCGGCAGTATCTACAAAGACAAGGACCGACTCGGTTTCGAATCTGTCATGCACGCGTCGGAAATTGGGATCTTCAGTTAGTAGCTTGCTGCCAGCCGGTCTCAAGTTCTTGAATGTAAAAGCCACGTCGCTGACATAAACCAGCGAGCCAGCCTGCTTAATCACAAATGAAGGTCCGGCTTCCTTTACCTGCGCTTCGCGATTTTCCCCGGGCTCGGGCGCAGTGGCTGGTTTCTTTTCGATTGGCGAGTTTGCAGATGGCGCTGTTTCCGGTCCTGGTGATGGAGACGGTGTCGGGGTTGGCAAGAGCTTGGGCAGAAAGTTTCTCAGTCGCGGCTCAAACTTTTGCGCTTCTTCGGGAGAAGCAAACTCAATAGCGAGCAACACGTTGGGAACGTTGGGCCGCACGGCCCAGGAAGCAACCATCATTCGCGACGCTATTAGCGCGTCCGCTTGCGAGTTCAGCCAGGTTAGGAGCGTCTTAAACTCTTTCGGCGGACCGGCCACTTTCATGACCGGTTCGATGACGTCGTTGAATGAGGGTGTTTTTAGCAACTGCCCCAAGCCACGAATTTCCACATGGACTCGATAGGTGTCTACGGCCAGGACATTTTCAAACGCTGGCCCCGGTCGTTGTGCGGGTGCTTGAGCGGGAGTCTTTGGCGGAGTTCCACGGCGTTTCTGTGCGGCAACGCTACCTGCCAAAAGAAGAAAAGCAATGAGGAGGAGGCTGACTCGTCGGAGGATGTTCATGATTTCATCACCTATGGTTTTTTGCTCCAGCGGTGAGCAAAGCAACTGCTCGCATCGTCCGCCAAGCCCTCTACAAAAGCAAGACAAAACTCCCCAGAAACTGCTCGTGCTTTGCGCAGCGGACACCTTAAGGTGTGGCTGTGATGGTGGAAATGTTGATGGTAGCGGTTAACAAAAAAGAGTGTTGCAAATTCCACCAGTGACAGTTAGATTAACCCGGTCGATCCGAACAACAAGGTGGCGGACTCCGAATCATCTCGGCGTGTGTCTACCTTTAAATATTTTGCGGAGGTAGAAACAAGTGCCTACAGGAACGTGCCCGGAATGTGATGCTGATGTTCACGTAGATTCGGACGCGGACAAGGGCGACAGCGTTTTGTGCGATGAGTGCGGAACCGAACTTGAAGTGGTCGGACTCGACCCCCTGGAGCTCGATATTGCTGAGGAAGAAGATCTGGACGACGACGAAGACGACGATGACTTCTAGCCGTGCGAGGAGTCTGCTTTAGCGTATTTTGACTACCGCTTCGGCCTGCTGTTTCCTTCCTGCGCCTGATAGCCCGGACGGCTTTGCCTCACTGTTAGACCATTCGGTCCCTGCACTTTAACCTCGTGAAACTGCCCGTCGCGCCGTTTCTCTTCTGCTGGATAAAAAGCCAACACATAAGTTGAAGTCACTTCCTCTGCCAGGGCCCGAAAGAGTTGTTGATAGTCTTTCTGATCTGCGTAGAGATTTCTTCCGCCCGTGCGTTCCGCCAGTTCGCTGACGTCGAGCGGGGTCGGCAACGGAGTCTGTGCGGTACTCGCTATCACTCGTGAGTAGGACGGCAGCGTCACGGTGTACACACTTACATCGGCTTGATTCGCACGTTCGATCACTGTCTCCGCAGACACTGTGTCGCCGACAGGAAAGCCATCGGTTACAACAATCACGGCGCGCTTCAGTAGGCGGCGGTCACGCGTGCGCGGCGCCTGGCGCACCAGCAGCCGAATCGCATCATCAACTGCATCATAAGTGTGGGTGGATAACCCGTTTGGTTCGCGAGCCACACGTTCCAGCGCTCGGTCGAGCTTGCTTGCTTCCGTCGTGAATTTTTGCAGCATTTTTACGTTCATCCCAAACGCCATTACCGCATAGACGGCTTGCTGATCAGCGACGTTTGCCGAGAACGCACGGAGAGCGCTGCGCAGTCGCAGCATCTCGTCCGTTGTCATACTGCCGGAGATGTCCACTGCAAAAACGATCGCCAAAGGACGCGCTGGTCCGGTGCGTCGCTCAACCTGGAAAAATGACAATGGTTGTTCCTGACCATCTGAGAAGAGTTTGAAGTCCTCTTTAGTCAGATTTCGCACTGGCCGGCCCTGGACGTCGGTAACTGAAACATCAACCGATACCAGATCTGTATCGATGCGCAGGATATCGTCGGGACGTTCGGGTTCAGCAGGGAAGACTTTCCGCGGCCGTTGAGCAGCGGCCGGATCGACTGGTTCTTGAGCAAAACCATTCCAGCTCAGGGCCAAGTGGCATAAAAGGATGATTAATACTCGGGAGCGGTGCCTCCAAAGCTGTGTGAAGAGATAAGTCACGGTTATTACAACGACGAATTACGTTCGTTAGATGCCGAAAAGTTTAAATATTGGGATCGAATTTAAGACTGATGCTGGGCAAGCGGAAGCTTATACGAACTTTGCTCCGGCACCAACGCGGACGTTAAGGCAACAATCATCTAAGTTCTGGGCATCAACCTTACGCTCGTCTCCGTTAAGCGAGCGGTGCTATATTGCGGCCTTAGCAATTCGGAGAAATTTAGTGAAATTGAGACAACAAATCGCCGCCGTATTTTTATTACTGGCCGTGCAATTCGCGGCGTTGGGTCAGGATCGCGGGACCGGCGCCATCAAAGGAAAGGTCAAAGTAGAGACCGGAACGCCCGCCGGTGTCGCCGTGGTAGTACGCCAGGGCGAGCAGGAAGTCAAACGTGTTTCTACCGACAAAGGCGGAAGCTTTGTCGTCTCGGGATTGCAGCCAGGCAGGTACGGTCTAACCTTTCGGAAACCCGGGTTGAGCGTGGGCACGATTGAAAACGTTGAAGTCAAATCGGGAAAGACGCGTTCGCTGGGTGAACGACTAGTGCTCTCTGTCGATGAAGGCTCGATTGCTTTTATTCGCGGCAGTGTTTTCAGTCCCAGTGGTAGAAGCGTTCCTGGCGCGCGCGTGGAGCTCGCGCGCATTCTTGAGGACGGCTCGACGAAAAAGATTGACGGCCGCGTTACGACGGAAACTGGTTCCTTCGTTTTCAGGCTGACTCCCGAGCCCGGCAAGTATCGGGTTACGGCGAAAATCAGTGGCGCCGAACCGGGCAGCAGCGATGTTGAGATCGATGGAGCCGCCGTCTACCGGCTGGCGATTTCTTTGGTTGCCAGTCCCAAGTGAAGGCAGGTTGGATCGCGGGCGTCCCGCCCGCACTGAGCGTGTAGCGCGAAACGCGCGTTGAACCGGCTCACGAATCAAACCGCAAGAATGCGCACCTATCGGTGCGTTGCGGGCGAGACGCCCGCGATCCCGGTAATCGGCAATTTTTGTTTGGCTCGGTTTGGTTTCCTACGATAGGATAAAGCCACCCAACCATGGAAGAGCGTGAGGAATTCCTGACCGCTCGTCAGCTTGCGAAAGTATTGCAAGTCAGCGAGTCTACAGTGCGGCGACTGGCCCGCAAGCGCCGCATTCCCTCAGTTCGCGTCACACCTAAGATCATCCGCTTCCATCTCGATGCAGTTCGTGAGTCGCTGGACGTTCCCAAGCATCGCATTCGTCATGGCGAGTACACCGAAACCGTGGATGACGGCCAACTTTCCTTTGAAGATCTGTTGCTGAGTTAAGTTTGAGGATAGCTCAACGCTGAGGCGCAGAGACGCAAAGTCGCAAAGAAATTTAAGAAAAGTTACAGGCTAGTTCGCTGAGCGGTGTTCCCTAAAATGCTCTTTGCGCCTCCGCGTCTCCGCGTCGTTGAGACGGCGAGATCAAGCTCGCTTCTGACCTGGCGAGAATTCCACCCAGTTATTCCCCTGCTTCACAAAAACTCGTGGCTGCCGGATCGGAAACTTGGCGCGGAAAGCCGGATTATTCGCCAGGAAGCGCTTGATCGTTCCCGAGTCACCGGTAGCTACCCTCCACTTGCCATCTTCGCGCACCAGATACTGTTGCACCACGATCTTGCCTTCAGCAGCTAACGGCGCTACCACTCTACCGTAAAGGACTGTATCAACTACGGCGATGTCTTTCGCCAGCCGCACCTGCCCCACGTCCATTCGATCCAGAACATACATGTCTTGAGCGCGCTTTAAGGCGGTCGCGAAGCGGTCGCGCGTCATCCTCGCGCGCGAAGATGAGGGAAGGGAATCATAAAGCGCGCTGTAGTCGCGCGACTTCAGTTGTTGAAAGACTCGCTGCACGGTGCCGCGCACTTCCGCCTCATCGGCTGCTTGTGCCGGAAGCACCGTTATAAAGGCGAAAAAGAGAACCCCAATTACGACTTGCTTATTGATCTTCATTTCTTTCAGTTTCAATTTCATCCTCTGTGGTTGCATCAGCGGCGTCCAGACTTTTCCTAACCTGCGCCCGATAATTGAGAAACCAGGCGATCATGCCGACGACGGCCACGACAAATGCGCCATCGAAATGCCCAAGTACCATCAGCACGGCCGCAGCGGCGATACAAAAGCCGGCGAGCACCAGCCACAGAGTCTTCACTTGATCGTTACCGGAATGGAGAGACTGACAGAGCCGGGAGGATAACAAACCTTATCGTCGCAAGCCTGCACGTTGAGCTTGGCAGGCAACGTACGCGCACCTTTGGGCGCCGCCTTGTCGGCGTTCAACATAACTTTCAATTGCGTCTCGCCCTCGTAGACCCTGAGTGCCTGGTCCGAGAACGAAAACTTCTTTACCTGTGGATTGGGATAGTAAATGTAATCGACAAACATTTCCGGCGTGTCTGCCAGGTCCAGCTCCGTGGCCTTTAAGTAGTCGAAGCTCGCCGGGTTGGCATTTATATGATAGCCGCTTTGAATAGCGATCTTCACAACCGCTTCATTCCGCTGTCCCGCCGCCACTTCCATTGGTTCGGCCGTGACTTTGACGAGCGTCTCCGAAGTGATCCGCGCTGGCTCCGGCGAAGGTGACGCTGCCGGGTTGCTGGTTTTTAAACAAGCCAACAGAGCAGGTAATAGAAGACAGATCGCAATTACAAGTTTCAATCGGTTCATTTTTTCCTCTAGATTAATCTGCTGAGGTTGAGCTGGATCGAGGTGAAAGTTGCATACGTTTCGCTTTACGAAAAATGTATCGCACCAACAGCCCACCCGGAATAATGATCAAGATAAAAATTGGAACCATGACGATTACGAAGCGAATGAGAAACAGCACGATTCCCGTCGCAACAGAAACGCTGTCTCCCACAGCTTCTCTTACGTTCCTGCCGAAGCTTGATGTACTAACGGAGATGGCTGCCGGAGTTTGCAGGTTGACGGTGATCGTTGACAAGCTGGCGCGGTTCTCCAGGAAGCGCTTGCGGCCCTCCAGCTTTTCGATTTCCGTCCTGACATCGGCGATCTGACGCTGCACCTCGAGAGCATCAGCGACTTTGTTGGCCTGCTTCATGATCTCGAGAAATTGCAGCTCCAGAGCTTTCTGCGTTTTTATGCGCGCCTCGAGGTCGATGAACTCCTCGGTTACATCCTGACCCGTGGCCTTCTCCTGTATCACCCGACCACCCAGCGCGCGGATTTGGTCTAAGGCAGCGCCGAATTGCGGAGCCGGAACACGCACGACAACGTTAACCTCAAGTTGTTGCTGGCCCGATTCTCTGGTTTGACGTTGCTTCGACTCGGACGTGACCACGAATCCGCCCAACGATTCCGCGATCGACGTAATATTGCGTTGAACCGCACCAGGATCCGGCGCTTCCAGTGTAAGTTCGGCATTACGCAGAATCTTTCGATTCATCGCCTCAGCCATTGATTGCGATTGGTCCGCCTGACTAAGCGACACTTGTTGCATCATCGGGCTTTGAGTGCCAGCGCCCGCCTGATCACGCATGACCTGCTCATTGGAAACGACCGTAGATGTGTTTGTCGTCCCCGCTGCTTGCCGAGTGGATGGTTCTTGCTGCCCACATCCGGCTACAAGGAGGAGTGGCAAAACAAGAAACAAAGATTTCATGGTGTTAGCCTCGTTCATTGAGAATGCTGCACTTTTAGAACGCTGAATACGCACCCTCTTGCACGCCCGAAACTAAACAAAAGGCTTTTTTGAAACTGCTTACTCCCCGCCAACCGCTTCTTTCTTATCTTCCGGCTTTTTGATCCCAAACTTTTCGAGTCGATACTGCAAAGTACGGAAGGTGAAACCCAGCAGCTTCGCGGCCTTGGTGATGTTGTAATCAGTCTGCTCCATCGCCTGAGTCAACAGGTTGCGCTCGACTTCTTCAAAGTTGATACCTTCCGGCGGCAACTTGAAGGCGCCCTCGGCGGCCGGTCGCGCCTCCTGGCGAACTTCGAGAGGCAAGTCGTCGATGGTGATCAGATCACCTTCGCAGAGGAGAATCGCGCGTTCGATTGCTGACTCGAGTTGGCGCACATTACCGGGCCAACTGTACTCGTGCATCACTTTTTTGGTTTCAGCTGTCAGGCCGCGCACCAGCCGCGAGGTGTTACGAGTATGCTTCTTCAAAAAGAAATCAATCAGGACCGGAATATCGTCGCGACGTTCGCGTAGCGGCGGGACATCAACCGAGAGCACATTGATGCGGTAGTAGAGATCGTCGCGGAAGCGGCCATCGGCGACCATAGCCCGCAGGTCTCTGTTGGTCGCAGCGATGACGCGCACGTCGACGCCGATTTCATGCGTGCCGCCCACCCGCCGGATCTTTCGCTCCTGTAGCGCGCGCAAAAGCTTCGCTTGCATGGCGACGTCGAGCTCCGCTATCTCATCGAGAAACAACGAACCCCGATCGGCAATTTCAAACAGTCCCTTCTTATCAGCGTGCGCTCCCGTAAAGGAGCCCTTCTCATGTCCGAAGAGTTCTGACTCCAACAAGTTCTCATTTATTGCCGCGCAATTGACCGCTTGAAACATCTCCTGCGCGCGCGGCGACTGGTTATGAATTGAGCGCGCAATAAGCTCCTTACCCGTGCCTGACTCGCCGCGGATCAGTACTGTCGAATTCGAGCGCGCGACTTTGACGATCATCCGTTTGACGGCTTCCATTTTTGGTGAGGCGGAAATGATTTCAACGTCGATGGCATCGAGTTTGTCGAGCGCGCGATTTATGGTTGCGAGCAAGGCGTCCTTGTCGTACGGCTTCTCCATATAGTCGAACGCGCCGCGGCGAAGTGCCTCTTTAGCGGACTCAATCGATCCGTGTGCAGTTAGAAGAATCACAATGATCGACGAATCGAGTCCCAACAGGTGTTGCAGCAACTCGATGCCGTCCATCCCTGTCATCTTCAGATCGGTCAACGCCAAATCAAATCGCCGATCCTTGGCAAACTTGATTGCCGCTTCTCCGGACGACGCGGTTGTGACGTCGTAGCCTTCGCTCGTCAGGATCATCTCCAAAATCTCTCGTTGCGACTTTTCGTCGTCTACTACCAATATGTTTTTGCGCGACATGTTTTGAGTCTCAAAAAGAAACTGCTATTTAAGGTTATCGTGAACGAAGAAAGTGCTTTCGTCACTGTGTCTCCCCGTCACCGCATCCTTAAACGTCTTGCGGCTTCACCGGCAATATGATCGTAAAAGTTGTCCCGCTCCCTTGTTTCGAATGCACACTGACGGTCCCGCCATGGTCCTCAACCGCTTTTCTTACAATCGCCAGGCCCAGGCCCGTTCCTGTGTCTTTGGTCGAGTAGTAAGGCTCAAACACCTTCGAGATATCCTCGGGCGCAATACCTCTGCCAGTGTCAGTCACCTCAACCCGTACGCGTTCGCTGTCTTCGCTCGAAAGTTTGATGACGATGTTACCACCATCTCCGTCAATCGCCTGAAGCCCGTTGATTATCAGGTTGGTGAACGCCGACCGCAGCGTTTCGCGGTCGGCAACGATTGCCGGCAATGATGGTTCTACTTCTACACTCGTTTTCACGCCGTGCTCTGCGGCCTGGGCTTCTATCAGGCGCAGGGCGTCTTCTGCCTCGGTTCGTAAGTCGACTTGCTGAAAATCGAGCGTAGACGGGCGTGAATACTTCAAGAAATCAGTTATATGGCGGTTGATACGAATCACTTCAGCCTTAAGCTGATCGGCTAGCCTGAGAAAGGTTTCACGCTTCGCAGCATCTTCCGGTGCGAGCGCCGAACGCAGATGGTCCAAAGTGAGGTTGATGTAGTTAAGCGGATTGCGGATCTCGTGAGCAATTGCCGCAGCCAGCCGGCCGACAACGGCGCCCTTCTCGGCCTCGTGAAGTTGCGCTTCGAGTTCGCGCGCACGCGCAAGCTGCGTGGTCATCTCATTGAAGGCTTTCGCAAACTGTCCCAACTCATCACGACGTTCCGCAGGCACACGAAAACTAAAATCTCCGCCCGCAACTTTTTGCGCAGCAGCAGACAGCAACTTGATTGGTCGTGTAAAGCGCCAGACGAAGAGCGACGTTACCAGCGTTGTCGCCAACAACAACAGCAAGGTATAGAAAGCTGACTGAGTTGCCTGGCGTTGCAAAATATTGGTAAGCGTGTTTGCCGATCCGAGTACGACGATTACGTAGCGGCGGCCTTTGGTTGTTTCAAGGGGAAAGTAAAAGGCTGCCGGGTCACCGGGTTTGGTTGGAGGAGATGCGGTTATCCATGGCGGGAGGTTTTGCCTTTCGTCTGCTAACTCTACTGCCGAACTAAGGGGCGGCAGCGGCACATCCTTAATTGCAACGTAGCGGACACTCTTGTCTTCATTTTCGGTTGGAGCATAGTCGCTGACGAGGCTGTCCTGAACGAGGCCATCGCTATCGACCACCATTACATTCTTTACTCGACCCTCCCTTTCATCGAGCAACGGGACGCGCATGTTACTGCGCAGTTCATCAAGATACTTTGTACTGAAGATACTGTTCACGCCCAGCGCCACGCCGGCCATGATCGCTTGTTCCTGCTTCTTGATGACCTGGGCATTACTCTGAATCGCACGCAGATTCACGTAGTACTGCACACCCAAAGTCAGCCCCAGCATCACTGCGAGTAGCAGCAATAGCCTGGCTCGAAAGCTGTTCAAGAGTCCGGAAAGCTTCATGTTCCTACCGATGTGTAGAAGAAAGGGGAATTACTACACCATTTGCGGCAAGCTTAGCTCACATAAAACTCCATTCCAAACCGCCTTATCGGTTTATGTACAAAAGGTTACTTTTATGTTGCCGGAGGGATTAGGCTGATGCTATATTGCCCTTGGCCCCGTTGCACTGTCCCCAGGGGCCGCCTTAAGGGAATTCTCCCACCTCAAGTTGCTGATTGATTGGTCGCCAAAAACAGGGTTATCCGGCGGCGGGAATTTGAAATTTTTTGAGAGAGCAATGCAGTGCTCTCAAAACCTGCAGGAGTTCTTACCGAGGAGTGGTGCTTCGCTAGTTTGAGTTAGTTGGGCGAGGCTCCTTAGTACTTTTGGCGAAGGCTCATCCCCGATGAGCGTAATTTCCTACGAAAGGTAACAGGCCGCATGAACCAACCGATCCATCCCTCGTATTCCCCAGCTTCCCGATTTACCCGTTCGTTGCTAAGCCCGCGTTTCGTCGTAATCCTACTTATTCTCTTATCACTGTCTTTTTCAACCGAAGTATTCGGTAAGCGACGAGCAGCCTCGTCAAACAAAGCAACAAAGAAAAAATCCGCTAGCAGCAAGTCGGCCCGTAACAAATCGTCACGTGCTGACCGCGGCCGAAAAATGACTGCCCGCGAGCGTCGCTCGTCACGTCGTGAAAAATATTCAGCCCGGAATCGCCGCGGCCGTTCGCGAGTAACGGCCCGTCTCTCAAAACGTGAACTCCGCCAGCGTCGCCAACAAATCGCTCGCGAGCAAGCCTCATCGCTTAAAGCCCTGGAGCGCAGACTGCGGCGCCCGTTGACCAGACGCGAACGCACGGCTGAACTCCGACGGATCGAAGCGCGGCATCGTCGCGACTCGCTCGCAGCCCGGCGCCGTGCTGAAGCTGCAAGGCGCGCGGCGATCGCTCGTCAGCGCGCTATTGAGCAGTCGATGCGCGATGAAGTGCAGGCGCTCATCAGCAGAGACGATACCGCCGGTGAGGATATGGAAGTCCGCCGCGCTGCCGTCAATGCTCTGGGCAAGCACATCGGCACGGTAGTAGTTATGGACCCGCAGAGCGGTCGCGTCTATTCTATAGTTAATCAGGAGTGGGCCCTGCGTCGCGGCTTCAAGCCCTGCTCGACTATCAAGCTCGTTACCGGCGTCGCAGGGTTGGGAGAGAAGGTTATCGACCCGGCCAACACCGCCGAAGTTTCTGAGAGATACAATATCGACCTTACCGATGCGCTCGCCTATTCCAACAACACTTACTTCCAACAAGTCGGTGGCCGCGTGGGTTTCAACAAGATGATGAACTACGCCCGCGAAATGGGTCTTGGCGAAAAGACCGGAATAAACGTGCCCAATGAATTTTCGGGCCGCTTGCCGTTCGAGAAGAGTGGTTTCGCTCTAAACCGCATGTCCTCTCACGGAGACGACTTTGAGGTAACGGCACTGCAACTGGCCACGCTCGTCTCGGCGATGGGCAATGGCGGTCAGTTACTCATGCCGAGCATCCCGCGCACGCCGCAAGAGGCAGCAACGTTTAAAGGAAAAGTACGCCGGCAAATTGAAGTCGAACCTGAAACCTGGCGTCGCATGGTGCCGGGAATGGTTGGCGCCGTAAATTACGGCTCCGGTAAGAAGGCTTATGATCCCATGCAGACCGTGGCTGGCAAGACAGGTACTTGCATCGGCCAGGGTGGCTGGGTTGGACTCTTTACCTCTTACGCTCCGCTCGCCAACCCGCGGCTAGCGGTAGTTGTGATTGGCCGTGGCCCAGACGCTCGTGGACATTTTCCCGCCGCCGTTGCCGGCCGGATCTATCGTGAACTAAACCATCGCTTCGGTACGCCGGTTAATCTCGAGTTTGCCAAAGCACCAACTCAGGAAGATCCCAAAGCCGCGGATTTGAACGAGGAAGATAAAGACGCAGCCGAAGCAGAAGCGGCTGAGCAAGAGGCCATTGAAGTGCAAGCTAATGCCGAAGCCGAAGCAGCGGTTCAGGCCGAAGAACAGACCGCGGTCGGTAACACGGCTGAACCAGTCAAGCCGCAACGCACGGATAACACAGTCACACGGAATCCTGTGAAGCGAGTCTTGATGCCAATCAATCGGCCGGCCGACACTCAGAAGACTGCAACGAAGCCGGTTGCCACTCCAAACACGTCTACCCCAGCCGTGAAAGGTCCCGCCCCGTCGTCGGAAACGAGGCCGCGCCGGGCGCAGACAAATTAGCCGTTTAGCTGCAACTTGATTGCAATTCTTCGGAATCCCACGAGCGCCGGTAATCCAACTGATGGAACCGGCGCTCAAGTTTTTTGGCCAACACGGCTGCGACGAAAGTAAACGCTCATAACTCCTTGACACGTTAGCGAGACTTGCAGGAATATTGCGGTCGTTCTTAGCATTACGGTTTTTCTAAGGCCCGACATTTCTCCACACCCCTACGAGGTTCCTCCTTCGAGATGTGAAGATCGGCAACCGGTCTTTCTACGAACGCATCTCATTTGTCGCATATGCGACACTGCGGAAAAGTCGCTCGAGGCCCAGAGTTTAGAAGAAATGATCTTGGAGGTTGGGAACAAACTAATGAAAAAATTTATAGAGTTAATAGCAATAGGTGCTGCCGTCGTCGTTCTGGCACTTTCGGTGGTTGCGCAGCAGCCGGCAACAACGCCGCAGCAGCCGGCGGCCAAACCGCAGGATCCTCAATGTTCGCCGGAGAACAAGCTCGCCTGGTACAACGAATTTAGACAACACTTCAAAGGTGATACGGCGAAGGCAAACGATCTGGCCAAGAAGTGGCTGGCATGTCCGGTAACCCCTGCGGAGGAGCAGCAGGCAGCCTATCTGAAAAACTTCGTTACTCTTTTCGAGAAGGCCAATCGCAAAGGCCAAATCACCGATCTCGTTTACAGCAAGAAGGATTACGTCAAAGCTTTTGAGCTTGGGAAGCAAGTTCTGGCAGAGGAGCCGGAGAACCTCAAGGTTCTGATCGATCTCGCATATGCCGGTTACGCGTCGAAGAATCCCGCGCTCAGTGCCGACAGTTTGAGCTATGCGCAAAAAGCTATTCAGATGATCGAGTCAGGAAAGACCCTCGAGGCGTGGACTCCCTACATGAGCAAGGAAGACACCCTCGGCTACCTCTACAACGCGACCGGTTCGCTTAACTTGCAGAAGGATCCGGGCGTTGCGCTAAAGGACTTTATTAAAGCGGCCCAGTTCAATGGCAAGATCAGTAAACTGCCTGCGACGTATGCGACGATCGCTCAAACTTACGAGGCGAGCGCGTACGCCAAGTTGGCTTCGGATTACGAAGCCAAATACAAGGGCAAAGATGAAACGCCTGAGAGTAAATTGGCCGTTGAGAATATCAATCAGATCGTCGACCGCATGATTGATGCTTACGCGCGAGCCGTTGCGCTCGCGGGTAACGAGCCCGCCGAACAGGCAAACAAGAAATTGTGGATGGAGCAGCTCACCACCTGGTACAAGTACCGTAACAAATCCGAAGCGGGAATAAATGAGTTGATTGCCGGAATTCTGGCGAAGCCAATGCCTGGTGAACCGACTCCCTTAACCACGCTGCCTGTCTCGGCGAGTGGTCCGGCCACAACGACGCCTGGTGACACTGCCTCAGCGTCAGGAGTGGCGACTCCAACTAAACCGGCTGCCCCGGCGAACGGGACAACACCAAAGCCTGCAGGTACAGCTACTCCGGCGGCGAACCCAACGACGACGGGTACTCCGAAGCCGGCTGCTCCCAAGCCATCACCGAAACCGAAACGTAACCACACGCGACGTGGGTAAGTAGTTATTCTTTCCGCCTCCAGATCGGCGCCGGAAGCTTAGTCGTAAGTTTCGACCATGCTTCCGGCGTTTTTGCTAGAATCGAACCCACCTTGAAGACCTCCGCTAACAACTCTTCCGCTCAAGAGCTTTTGGAATCAGCCGTAGCTTATAACTTTCGCAATCGGGCTTTGCTCGAACGCGCTATGACTCATCGCTCCTGGGCGCACGAACAAGTCGCACCCGGGAATGAAGAACACGCGCGGCAACTGCATAACGAAGCTCTGGAGTTTCTCGGTGACTCGGTACTCGGCCTGATCGTTGCGGACTATCTCTGCCGTGCACATCCTGATGTCACCGAAGGAGAGCTTTCGCGCATGAAGCATCGCCTCGTGAGCGCGCCCACACTGGCCCGGGCATCGCTCCGGCTAAACCTCGGGGGTTTCCTGCGCTTTGGTCGCGGCGAAGAAAAGAGTGGCGGCCGCAATAAGGATGCGTTGCTTGCTGATGTCCTTGAAGCAGTCACGGGAGCTATTTTTCTTGATGGCGGTCTCGCAGCGGCGACCGATTTTGTTCACCGGGCAATTGGCGAAGAATTGAAGCAAGCAAATCCCGCAGCCGCCGCCGAAGCGGATTACAAGACGATGCTCCAGGAAAAGTTGCAGGCGGAACGGCGTCCGGCGCCGCGCTACAAAGTGGTGGAGACTCTGGGTCCGCCCCATCGCCGCACCTTTCGAGTGGAAGTGACTTGGGATGAAGGCAGCGTTAGTGGGGAAGGACGCTCAATAAAGGGAGCTGAAGTTGCAGCGGCCAAGGTCGCGTTAGAGGCGATGGGAAAATAGGGCTTTGGACTTCGGTCTTCGGACTTTGGACTTCGGTCCCGGGTTTTTTGTGGCTCTGGAGTTGAACTGAAGACTTGGAAGCGTCGACGCCCAAATGTTCCCAAGACCCAAAGGCCTAAGACCAAAAACCAAATGCCTAAACTTGACCGTCTCCGACAACGTATCTAGGATGATTTGAGATGAGTAGCAATCTTCGGGAGACAAAAACTTCTAAAATCGACACCGAGACGAAGCCTCAGGCTCGTCCGTTTTCTTTTGCTCGCCTGTTTAGCCGCAACGGTCACGAAAAACAACCTGTTCCGGAAACGAAACCAAAAGGGCCACCCAAGTCAGTTTGGCGGGAGTATTTCGAGTCGGCTGCCGTCACCGTGATTATGGCGCTCTTCGGTATGACTTTCATTGTACAGGCAGTGAAGGTGCCGACCGGGTCGATGCAGAACACGATCACCATTGGCGACCATCTGCTCGTTAACAAGTTCATCTTTGCGCCCGGCGAGTCGTTGCCGTTTTTGCCGCAAAGAGAAATTCAGCGCGGCGATATTATCGTCTTCAAGTACCCGGGAAATATTTACAATCCCGAAAGTGATTTTGAGCGGCCGGACAATAAGCCGATTGTCACGAATTACGTCAAGCGAGTTATCGGACTTCCAGGAGATAAGATTCGCCTGGAAGGGCGCAACGTGATTGTGAATGGACAGGCCCTCCCGGAGCATCAGATTGAGGCGATCGATCCCGGCAAAGATAGGCCATTGGATATCCAGAATGTGCCCGCCCGCAAACCTGGGCAGAGCTATGACGTTTATTACAACCCAGATTTTGTTAACGATGATTATGAAATTTTCAAACACGAAGCTAGTGGCGGGCAGATTACAGTTCCCGCCAACAAATACTTCGTCATGGGCGACAACCGCAACAATAGTCAGGACAGTCGCTATTGGGGTTTTGTGCCACGCGAATATGTGATTGGGCGGGCTATGTTTGTGTACTGGTCCTACGACGAGAGCGCGCCACAAGACGGCAACCCGCTGGTATTATTTTTCAAGAACACGCGCTGGAGCCGGACCGGAACAATGGTGAAGTAGCGGCGTGGTATCTCTTAGGATAAGCTGGCTGACTAGCATTCTGTGAGGTGCGGTTTCACATCATCCTA
Organism: Pyrinomonadaceae bacterium; assembly: GCA_035697425.1. Lineage (GTDB taxonomy): Bacteria > Acidobacteriota > Blastocatellia > Pyrinomonadales > Pyrinomonadaceae > PSRF01. Next base: position 21,407 of record DASSCX010000058.1, read on the forward strand.
TTCGTGGAATCTGAAACCAGGACTCGCGCAAATGGATGAGCAAAGGCCATCACGATGAGATTTAGAGGTGCCGGCCGGGCCTTTATCGCCACCGGCGTCATTTTCATATTCGTATATATTCTGGTTAGTTTATATGGGCTGTCCGCGAAGGGCCTGCGAATTGGCACTCTGCTTTTGTATGTGGGCATAGTCCTGTTCATCGTTGGACTTTCGCTGCGTTTAGCAAGGCGTACCTGACCCCCTAAGGCATCTGAGACCTGAGACTTGAGAGTCGAGACTCGAGACGACCTGAGATTTATTGTTCCTCATTCAAAATTGATTCCTTGGCGGGGTAGCTCAGATGGTTAGAGCGTGGGATTCATAACCCCAAGGTCGGCGGTTCGATCCCGCCCCCCGCTACCAATAAGCTTCGCGAACTCAATAGGTTACAACAGGAGAGAAATTGGTGTCTTGGGCCATGCCGGGAAAGATGGGACAGGAAATGTACGAGTGTCGCGGGCCCAACCGAATTGTCCGCCATGACTTCAACCGTAAGTGATAAGAAAATCATCATTTAGGATTTGGGCCTTGAACTGCCGATCACTGACGTCACCCTGCTAATCCCACGGTCGCGGATTCGAATCCGAGTCCGGCACCCAACAAAACCAATAGGTTCTGGACACGAACGAATTGACCGTGGGATCGAAACTCCCACGTTCCTTTTCTCAAAACCTGTCGGAAATCCTGAAGCATATTTGAATGAAGGAACGTGGTGGTCTTGAAAACAGTGTTTCCCCTCGTAGGGACGTTGGGACACGAGTGGGCACCCGAACTTATGGGCAGTCCGCAACGTCGCAGGTCGATGAATCGCGGTTGATTGCTTTTCGCAAAGTAAGCGACGTGCTCTGGTGTCCCTCGTAGGTGTTGGGTAGTTGCTTTCATTGGTCTTGAGAATGCGTTTTCCCCTTCCGTAGCGAAGACGAAGCACGGGTGGCGCACAGCGACGCACCTGCAAGGTCGTAACGAAGTGCAGAACCGGAATGGAGCCTGCGTAATGGAGGTTGCGTCGCAGGGCTCCCGTGCGAAGATCGGAACGAAGGAAGGGGGAAAAACTAAAGTAGCTTCTCGGCGGAATCAGCGAAGCGGAATGTTTGGAAGCGCACAAAATAAGCCAATGCGATGGGCCAGAGTTTGCGCTGCTTGTCTAAACTGTCGCAGCTTCTCTTCATCGCTCCCTTTCAGCGAGAGCGGGATCGGGAACACCACAGCGAGCGACGATTCGTACGCATCCCTCCGATAACTAAGGCACTTGGAGCAATGGTCAAAGGTGCCGCAATCTCACCTGAGTTGCCTTCGCAATGGCAGGCCCGCCAGCATGGTGCTTGGACGTATGCAGCGAAAAGGCTATTCTTCGACTAGGCATCTTTCTTGGGCATCCTAATGAGAATAATCCAGGCGTCATTACTGAGCCTTTCCCTCGTGCCGTTTCTGCTGTTCGCCCAACCAAAACAACAACCTCCACCAAAGTCTCTCGTTTTCACCCATGTCACGGTGATTGACGCCACCGGCTCGCCTGCGAAACCAGAGATGACTGTCGTAATTATGGGCGAGCATATCGCCGCACTCGGCAAGACAGGTGCTGTTCGTATTCCCAAGAATGCGCAGATAGTAAACGCCGCGGGCAAGTTTCTGATGCCGGGCTTGTGGGATATGCACGTTCATATCTTCAATCATGTTAGCAGGCGTCCGCCGAACACTTGGTATTTCCCGTTATTTGTTTCCAATGGCGTCACCAGCGTCCGCGAGATGTGGACTAAATCAGAAGACATGAATCAAGTTCTCGAATGGCGGAGACAGTTTGCCGAGGGCACTTTCACAATCCCACGCATAGCGGCAGTCGGGACTGTCGTCGATGGACAACCGTCTACGTGGCCGAATACTGATACGGTGACGACGCCTGAAGAAGCTCGGCGCATGGTGCGGAAGATTAAGAATGCGGGTGTTGATTTCGTGAAGACCTATTCAAATCTTTCGCGCGAAGCTTATTTCGCGATTGTCCATGAGGCCAGGAAACAAAACATCCCCTTCGCCGGGCACGTGCCGTTCGCGGTCGGGGCGGATGAGGCTTCGAAGGCCGGTCAGAGAAGCATGGAGCACCTCAACCAAGTTCTGGAAACCTGCTCAAGCAAGGAGCAGGAGTTGTTACGAGTTCCGGTCAAGGATTGGAGTAGCGCACATGACAGGCTGATGGTCGATACCTATGATGAAAGCAAATGCCGCAAACTATTTTCTCTCCTTGCCGAGAACCATACGTG
>DASSCX010000059.1:0-5752 GCA_035697425.1 Pyrinomonadaceae bacterium
ATCGGCGCTAACACCGCCATCTTCAGTGTCGTGGATGCCGTCTTGTTGCGGCCCCTTCCCTACGCGGAATCAGATCGCCTGGTCTTTCTCAATGAGACTGCCAAGTCAATGGATGAGATTTCGATTTCTTACCCAAACTTCGCTGATTGGCGCACCCAGAATCATGTCTTCGAAAAGATCGGCGTTCATAACCGTGAAAGTTACAACCTAACCGGCGTCGGCGAGGCTGAACGGATTGTCACGGGCCAGGTCTCGGCTGATCTGTTTGCGGCCCTGCGGGTTAATCCCGCACTGGGTCGTTTATTCACAAATGAAGAAGACCAGCCCGGCGCAGCGCCAGTAGTTCTCTTGAGCCATGCCTTATGGCAACGAAGGTTTGGTGGCCAGGCAAGCATCATCAATCAACAACTGATCTTAAACGGAAAGAGCTACACCGTGATCGGAATCATGCCGGAGGGCTTTCAATACCCCAGCCGTGTGGAAATGTGGGTGCCGGTCGGTCAGCGTTCCGGCGAAGTCAGTTGGCAAGAGCGTGGCAACCATCCTGGACTCTATGCAGTCGCGCGCCTGAAACCCGGCGTCACTCTCGAGCAAGCGAAAGCGGAAATGGACATCATTGCCGCAAATCTCGAACAGCAATACCACGAATCGAACGCTGGTAACGGAATTCAGCTGAGACCGCTGCTCGAGATCCTCGTCGGTGACATTCGCCGTCCGCTCTGGGTTCTATTTGCCGCTGTAGCTTTTGTCTTATTGATTGCTTGCGCCAACATCGCCAACTTGCTGTTGGCCCGAGCGCAATCCCGCCAAAAAGAGATGGCAATTCGCTCAGCCATGGGCGCTGGGCGCTGGCGAATTGCCCGCCAGTTGCTTACGGAGAGTGTGTTGTTGGCTTTGATCGGTGGCACGCTCGGAATGTTGATTGCCCAATGGGGGATCCGACTCATTCTTTACATAAGTCCGGATGCAATTCCCCGTTCAAAAGAAATAAGTCTCGATTGGCGAGTACTCGCATTTACTGTCGGTCTCTCGTTCCTAACCGGTCTTTTGTTCGGACTCGTTCCTGCCCTTCAGGCGGGGGCAGTTGATGTCCATGAAACACTAAAAGAGACCGGACGCGGCACCTCTGGAAAACATTGGCTGCGAAGTTCTCTTGTTGTAGTCGAGGTTGCTACAACGCTTGTGCTCCTGATTGGTGCGGGCCTGATGATTCGCAGCTTCTATCGCCTGCAGAAAGTGGATCCCGGTTTTTCTTATGATCACCTGACCAGCTTCACGGTAGCTCTTCCGGAGAAGAAATACGCAACTGCCGAACAGCGCGAACAGTTTTTTAATCGACTCCTGGAAAATCTTCGCGGCTTACCCGGTGTTGAGACCACAGCCGCTGCTTCCGGCCTGCCGCTAGGTAACAACGGTTGGCAAACCTCATTCGTTGTCGATGGCCGGCCACGCCCACCACGGGATCAAACTCCTCTGATGGAAGCCTGCCTCGTGACGCCTGATTACTTTCGGGCGATGAACATTCCGTTGAAGCGAGGACGCTACTTCGAGAACAGCGACGATCGATCCAACCTGGTCGGCAAGGACCTCAGCAAACTCGATGAAGTTGAAAGGGATTATGCCGCGCTAGACACAATCATGATTGACGACGAATTTGCTCGTCGTCATTGGCCTAACGAGGATCCGGTTGGGAAGCGCATCGCAATGGGGAGCGAAGAACGCCCGATTTACCTGACCGTGGTTGGCGTAGTCGGACGCGTAAAAATGGAGGGCCTGAGTCAGGATTCTCATCGAGTTCAGGGATACTTCCCCTTCGCTCAGATTCCCGCCGATGGCATGACCGTGATTATAAAAGCCAGCGGCGATCCCAATCAGTTGATTGCCGCCGCCCGTCAGCAGGTCAAGGCAATCGATCCCGATCAACCAATCTACAGCGTTCGCACAATGCATGAGATTCGTGCTGAGTCGGTCGCACCTGAACGTCTCAATCTGACTCTGCTCAGCATCTTCGCCGGTATCGCCCTGGTACTGGCCATCGTGGGAATTTACGGAGTGATGTCTTATTCCGTAACGCAGCGGACTCACGAGATCGGCATTCGCATGGCGATCGGCGCGCAGCCGCGCGATGTATTTCGCATGGTGCTAGGCCAGGGAATGATGTTGGCACTGATCGGCGTGGGCATTGGGCTCGTGGGTGCGTTTGCGCTGACGCGCTTGATGGCAACGATGCTCTTCGGCGTGGAGCCAACTGACCCGGCAACTTTTGCGGCGATTGCAGTGTTGCTGACGAGCGTTGCGCTGCTCGCCTGTTACATCCCGGGACGACGTGCCACGAAAGTCGATCCGGTAATTTCGCTGAGATATGAATGACGCCATTGCCGATTGGCGATTGCCGATTGCCGATTTGGTCTTAGGTCTTTGGTTTTTGGACTTGAGACATTCGGCATTCGCCAATCGGCGATCGGCAATCGGCAATTGGAAATAAAAATCATGGAAACCCTACTCAAAGACATCACCTACGGTTTGAGAAGTCTCTGGAAACGACCCGGGTTCACAGCCGTCGCCGTCATCACGCTTGCATTAGGCATCGGTGCGAACAGCGCGATCTTCAGTGTGGTCAATGCTGTCTTGCTGCGACCGCTGCCTTATCCAGAGTCAGAACGACTGGTGCAGTTGGATGGCATCGACCCGCAAGCAGGTATCACCCAGAGCAACATGTCCGTGCCCGACTTTGCGGATTGGCAGAGTCAGAATCAGGTCTTCGAGCGCATGGCCGGATATGTTAGCGGCGGTTCGTTGCTGGTAAGCGGCGACGAAACCGAGCGAGTACGTGCCACAGGAGTCACCGGTGATTTTTTCACTCTGTTGCATGTGAGTGCCGCTCAGGGACGAGCCCTCCAGCCTGATGATGCACAGAAGGGCAATAATTCCGGCGTCGTGCTCAGTTATGGATTGTGGCAACGCCGCTTCGGCTCCGATCCAAACATTGTGGGCAACAAAGTGAAGGTCAGCGGAGAGGACGGCACTGTGGTCGGTGTAATGCCGAAGGGCTTCGACTACCCGGAACGAAGCGAGTTGTGGGTGCCGTTTCCCTTAGACCCTGCAGCCGAGCGTCGTGACAATCGCTACCTCAACGTGATCGCGCGGCTCAATCCTGGCGTCACTCTCACTCAGGCCCAGGCGCAGATGGAGACCATTAATCAAAGACTCGCACAAAGCTATGTCGAAACAAACACTGGTTGGGGCGTACAAGTCACGGGTCTGCAGGAGCGAATGGTCGGCGAGATGCGTTCCTCTCTGCTTGTTCTGCTTGGTGCCGTTGCTTTTGTTTTACTAATCGCGTGTGCGAATGTCGCAAATCTCCTGCTGGCGCGCGCCACGGTCAGGCAAAAAGAAATTGCCGTGCGGGCGGCACTTGGTGCCAGTCGCTTCCGAATAATCCGTCAACTCTTAACTGAGAGTTTGCTCTTGTCGCTGATTGGCGGCGGGGTTGGTTTGTTGCTTAGTCTCTGGCTCACCAAACTACTCATCGCCCTTAGTCCGCCTAACTCACCACGATTCGATGAGATCAGACCCGATGCCCGAGTATTCGCGTTCACGTTAGGGCTTACAGTTATTACCGGCTTGGTCTTCGGTCTCGCTCCGGCCCTCCAAGCTGCGCGCGTGGATTTGAACGAACGACTAAAAGAGGCTGGACGGAGTGCAGGCGGTGCGAGTCATAACCGTTTGCGCAGTTTAATGATGGTTTCTGAGATCGCCTTGTCGTTCATGTTGCTGGTAGGCGCCGGTTTGCTGATTAAGAGTTTCATGCACCTGCGCGATGTGAGTCCCGGCTTCAATCCTGCCAACGTGCTCTCAGTCCGGGTAGCGATTCCCAATGCAAAATACGGACAAGGCGAACCGCGAACCCAGATCTTGCGTCAGCTCGAAGAGCACATCGAGTCGCTTCCTGGCGTGCAGTCCGCGGGAGCGATCTTAAGCCTGCCACTTGGCGGCGACACCTTCAACGTAGGCCGCTCTTATATTCGTGAAGGTCGTCCAGCAACGCCGGAGGAGGCACGCAACGCTACCTACCTCGTCGCCACCCCTAATTATTTCCAGACCTTAAACATCCCCCTTCTCAGCGGGCGCTTATTTACGGATCAAGACACTGGGCAAACTACCAAGGTACTGGTTGTGAACGAGTCGATGGCGCGCCAGCTCTGGCCCGGCGAAAGTCCTGTCGGCAAACGCATCACTATCTGGCGCGACGAGAAATTTCCGCGCGAGATCATTGGCGTAGTGGGCGACACGAGAGCGTCCCTGGACACGGAAGCGGAACAACAAATGTATGTGCCGTATGCGCAGGACGCAAATTGGACCGGCATTTCGCTTGTGATTCGCACCAACACTGAGCCCACCAGTCTGATAGCTGGGGTAAGAAACGAAATTCGCTCGGTCGACAAAGGCATACCTCTATTCAATGTTAAGACGATGGACGACGTGCTGGCGATTTCGGTGGGACCGCGCCGGACGCCAATGGTGCTGCTGACGGCTTTCGCCGGAGTCGCCTTATTGCTCGCGATGATTGGCATCTATGGTGTCACCTCTTATCACGTCACCCAGCGCACACAGGAGATTGGCATTCGCATGGCCCTGGGTGCGCAAATTTCCGACGTACTCAACCTAATTTTGAAAGGTGGAATGGTCCTGGCGCTGATCGGAATCGCGGTGGGGCTGGCCGGTGCGTACGCACTAACGCGGCTGCTCGAGAGCTTGTTATTTGGAGTTAAGCCTACAGATGTTGTGACCTTCATCGTGGTGTCGCTCTGTTTGCTGGGCACAGCTCTGCTGGCTTGTTATCTCCCTGCGCGCAAGGCAACGAAGGGAGATCCGTTGAAGGCGTTGCGATACGAATGAGGAAATTGCCAATTGGCGATTGCCAATTGGCAATTGGTCTTTGGTCTTTGGTCTTTGGTCTTTGGTCTTTGGTCCCTTCCGGGGATCAGATCAAGTCGGCAATTGGAAACCCGCAATCGTTTCGGGGGAGTCGCGATGAACAAACTACTACAAGATCTCCGTTATGCGATTCGCTCAATGCGAAAGAGGCCAGGCTTCACTCTAATAGCGATGATGACCCTGGCACTGGGCATCGGCGGGAGCACGGCAATATTCACCGTTGTCGATGCCGGCCTGCTGCGTGGGCTTCCCTACAAATCCTCCGAGAGTCTCTATCACATCTGGGAAGTCACGCCGCAGAAGGGGTTTGGGCAACGGGAATTTTCCTATCCCGACTACCAAGACTATCTCCAGAACCAGGCCTTTGAAATAGCCGCTTACACGGGCGGCGGTGGAATCATGAGCGGACGCGGCGAGCCGGAAAGAGTGTTTGCCCCATCGGCCTCAGCCAATTTCTTTTCCCTGCTCGGCGTCGAACCGTTCCTCGGACGCACGTTTCAGCCCGGCGAAGACAAGCAGGGCGCGCCGCGCGTTACCGTGCTGACTTATGGCCTGTGGCAACGCCGGTTTGGCGGAGACCCAAACATCGTGGGCCAGGCGCTCACAATCAACGGTCAAAGTTACACCGTGGTTGGTGTACTGCCGGCGAGCTTTCAGTTCGCACTTCGCAATGCTGACCTCTGGCAACCGTATCAGCCTACTGACGCGCAACTTACCCGGCGATTCATGCACGGCACCAATCTCATTGGACGTCTTAAGCCGGATGTCAGCCCCGCTCAAGCACAATCAGAGTTGAGTGTCGTCGCAAAACGAA
>DASSCX010000060.1:0-4394 GCA_035697425.1 Pyrinomonadaceae bacterium
CCCCAAAAAAATGGCTGTGGGCCAACACTCCGGCGATCAAGAGAGTTATATCTCCCTCAATCATTACCAGGATCATAACGCCGTAGAGACCGTATTGGCCGATGAGGTCGTAGAGAAAACTGAGTTGCATGAAAGCGTCAATAGACAGTTATCAGTGGTCAGCCGCCAGCGTTCTTGTTCTCGCTGACCACCGCCACTGATCAGTTTGCTGCTTCTTCCTCTTGCGGGGGCTTCACAACCAGCACTGGACACGAAGCGTGACGCACCACCGCCTCGGCGGTCGAGCCGAAAAGTATTCGGCCCAGTCCGGTTCGTCCGTGCGACGAGATCAGAATGAGATCCACGTTCCGCTCTTTAGCTACGCGTACTATCTCAGCCGCGGCGTCGCCGTGGACAATCAGCTCGTCAACTTCGAGCCCGGCACATTCCTCGCACTCGGCAATCTTCGGCAGTTCGCGCTCCGCCGAATCTTCGAGTTGATCCGTAATATCAGCCAGGGGAAGAGGTTCAGTCATCCCCGTGTATCCCACGGTCGGTACAATCTGTTCTATAACATGCACACAAATGATAGCTGCGCCGAACTTTCGCGCCAACGATGCGGCGTATGAGAGTGCATAGTTACCGCATTCGCTGAAATCCGTCGGAAACAGAATCGAACGAATTTGCATTTGCAGAGAGAACTTTGAGCCGGGGATAGGATACTTTGAACCGCCACAATCTTTGGTTCAAAGCGCAAAAACCGGAAACGCAAAATCAAAACCCTTTCTAAAACGGAGCCATTCTACACGCGATGACACTGGTTTGACAGCCCTAGTACCCTCGACTATTCTTCGCCTTGTTCAACTTCTCGTGATCACCAAACGACATAAATCATGAACAATCAGAGCGGATCTGCTGCAAGCTTTCTAGGCATCGACCTCTCGGGTCCCACCATACGGGCGGCATTGGTTACCGCCGCCGGCGAGGTAATCGAACGGCGCGAAAGCCCGATTGAGGCCGACAAGCTGGTTCCGAAAGTTGCCGAGATTGTGAAGGAACTGCGCACTACTCATCCCGACATTGCCGCCGTCGGTATTGGGATTCCGGGTCTTGTCAACCGGCAAACCGACCGGGTCATAGCTTCGCGCGATCTTCCTTCGACTGTTCGGGCAGAGCTGCATTCGGAATTTACGGACGCCACGGGACTGCGCGTTGAGATTGAGAATGATGCTAATGCCGCAGCCTACGGGGAATATATCGTCGGAGCGGGTCGCGGCAGTCGGGACATGTTCTACGTGACAATCGGGGATGGTATCGGCGGTGCACTCATTCTTGATGGCAAGTTATGGACGGGTGCGTCGGGATTTGCCGGTGAAGTTGGCCACATCACAATCGATACTGAGGGAATTGAATGTGAGTGCGGAAACATGGGATGCCTGGAGACAGTTGCTTCGGGACCCAACATTGTGCGCCGGGCCAATGAACGCTTGCATCGCGACGGCACTTCCTCGCTTTCGCGCCTCGCGATCAATAAGGATTTTACTGCCGCCGATCTCGCCCACGAGGCCAACAACGGAGATGACTTCTCGCTCATGATGATTGAGCGCACCGGCAAGTACATTGGCACCGGAGTCGCCAGCGTCCTCAACCTGCTAAACATCGAGAAGATAGTTCTGGGTGGCGGTGTGATGGATGCCGGGGATCTGATCCTGAATCCGATCATTCAGGAAGCTAAACGGCGTGCGTTCCAACCCTGCTTTGAAGCCACGCAAATAGTTGCCGCAGCACTCGGTCCCGACGCAGTTTCAATCGGCGCGGCAATGTTAGCGCGAGATGCTGCCTGATTCCTGCCTTGGGCCCGATAACTCGCTTTCGCTTGATGTGCTTTGAACTTTGACCTTAGTTCTTTGTTCGCTTTTTGTACCTAGCGTGTCACCAGCCGTAACTTCACTCAGAATTCATAACGAACAAAGTACAAAGTACTAAGTACTAAGTTCAGAGTCAGTCCGCTTTCATCACAGGTTCTCTTCGCCGCGGGGTGACACACAACCGTGAAAGATTGGTAGTACTCAACTCTCCAGCTAAGCAAATTTGAAAAATTTTGGTCATCTGGTAAAGTGCTCTTACTTTGCAAGATAACAATTTGTCCTAATGTTCTGCCGGCCTGCTCTGTCCATAGGCGGGCCGGAAGCGCGATTCGATAGGTCGATCTGCGTGTAGTTTGCTCTTCGGGTCTTCCCGCTGCGCGCTGGTCGGATTAGTCGCATATAGGATTAGCAAACCTGCGGCGATGCCACAGATCTTTCATCACAGTACCAACGCGCTTGCCAAGCTAAGTATCTTCGGCGCCATTTTTATTTTGCTTGCTGCCCTCTGGGTTGGCGCTGAAATCAATCGTTCATCCTGGAACACCGGACAGTGGGTTGAACGGCAACAACCAATTCAGTTTAGCCATAAGCATCACGTTGGCGACGACGGTATCGATTGCCGCTATTGCCATACGTCCGTGGAGAAGTCTGCGTCAGCGGGCATGCCATCATCAGAAACTTGCATGAACTGTCACAAGCAGATTTGGGCTGACAGTCCATATCTGGAACCGGTGCGCGCAAGTTTGCGAACAGGTAAACCGATTGAGTGGATCAGGGTTCACGACCTGCCGGACTATTCATATTTCAATCACAGTATCCACGTGAATAAAGGTGTCGGTTGTTCGACCTGCCACGGTCGCATCGATCAAATGCCGATTGCGTATCAGGCGTCGACGCTACAAATGGAATGGTGCATTAGTTGTCATCGCAACCCCGAGCGCTTCATACGGCCCAAGGAAAAGATTTTCGATATGGAATGGCGACCCGAGAATCTGAGCGCGGAGGAAATCGCTAGCGGCAGAGACTTGCTGGGCAAGTATCGCATTCAAAAGCCAGATGTTTTGACTAGTTGCTCAACTTGCCACCGTTAGTTGGCGAATTGGATTTAGAAAATATGTCCGTTGACGATCGACACATAAACTTCAAACTGATGCGCGAATGGATTCTGGCGCACCAGGATAAAGAACAGCAGCACGACGAGTCGTCAGCGACGCCAGTGCTCGCTGATGTCACGCCTAACGGGAAGAAGTATTGGCGCAGCCTTGAAGAGCTGGCGGACACTCCTGAGTTTCATGAGTTTGTGCAACGCGAATATCCGCAACACGCAGAAGAGTGGGATGACCCGATCGAGCGCCGCACTTTTATGAAGTTGATGGGTGCGTCGCTAGCGCTTGCCGGCCTGAGTGGCTGTGTTTATCAACCGCCTGAGAAGATCGTTCCGTTTGTCCGGCAACCGGAAGAAGCAGTCCCCGGTAAAGCGCTCTTCTTCGCGACTGCTGCCACAGTTGCCGGAATCGCTACACCGCTGCTGATCAGGAGCAACGAGGGACGTCCCACCAAAGCCGAAGGAAATCCGGACCACCCGATTAACCGCACCGTTGACGTCAACGATCGCGGTTCAAGCGCGACCGACGTGTTTGCCCAAGCTTCAATTCTCGGTCTCTACGATCCTGATCGTTCCCAGACCGTGACTTACCGTGAAGAGATTCGCACCTGGACTACTTTTCTTGGCGAGATGCGCACGGCCCTCGATGAACAGCGGCCCAAGCAAGGCGCCGGGCTGCGTTTCCTCACCGAAACGATTACGTCGCCGACAATCGCGGCGCAGTTGAAAGGAATCCTGACGGAGTTTCCGCAGGCGAAATGGCATCAATATGAGCCCGCCAACCGCGATAACGCGCGTGCGGGAGCCATGATGGCCTTCGGCACCCCGGTCAACACGATTTACAACTTCGACCAGGCAAAACGAATTCTTTCTCTGGATGCCGACTTCCTCTCCGCAGCTCCGGGCACCCTCCGTTACGCACGACAGTTTGCGGCCGGTCGCCGCCTCGTCGAAGGCAAACAGGAGATGAGCCGGCTCTATGTCGTGGAAACGACGCCGACGAATACCGGGGCGACCGCGGATCATCGTTGGTCGGTGAAACCGAGTGCTCTGGAAGGCATTGCGCGTCAAGTGGCCGCAAGGTGCGGCGTTTTGCTGCCTGCGGCATCAAACGCAGCGAGCAACAGCGATGCCGCCTGGATCGATGTGGTGGCACGTGATCTACAACAACAAAAGGGCGCTTGCATTGTCATAGTCGGCAACGAAGCACCGCCCGCAGTTCATGCATTAGGGCATGCGATGAATGCGGCGCTCGGCAATGTTGGCAAGACAGTCACTTACACCGATCCCCTCGAAGCAAACTCGGTAGATCAGCGCGAATCATTGCGTGAGTTGGTGGGAGATCTCGATGCCGGCCGCGTTGAACTCCTCGTCATGCTCGCCGGCAATCCGGTTTACAGCACGCCCGCTGATCTAAAGCTCGACTTCAATCGCCTCTCGAA
>DASSCX010000061.1:0-12072 GCA_035697425.1 Pyrinomonadaceae bacterium
TTTTTCTTTTGGAGTGATGTTTTATGAAATGCTGACCGGTAAGCGAGCATTTCGCGGCGAATCTCCGATTGAGGTCATGAGTGCGATCCTGAACAAGGAGCCAGCCGAACCCGCTCAAACAGACCGCGCGCTCGCGCCACCATTTGAAAGGGTGGTGCGACATTGTCTAGAAAAGCGGCCTGCCGATCGTTTCCAGTCGACGCGCGATCTGGCCTTCGATCTTGAATCATTGGCTAGCGGGCTTACTTCCTCGGGCTCGATTCTCGCGACGCGTCCGGTAGCGAAACGCGACCGCAGCAAACTGATCTGGTTGGCTGCTGCTATCACGTTAAGTCTACTTGCACTCGCGGCAGCATTCTCGTTCGGAAAGCGCAGTGTGAGTCGGGACACTCCTTTCTATCACCAGTTGACGTTCCGGCGCGGGACAATTTACTCAGCGCGATTCAGTGCTGATTCGGATACGGTAGTGTTCAGCGCGACCTGGAATGGCGATCCACTCGACATCTATGAGATGCGCTCCGGTTCCGCTGACTCGAAACCCCTCGGGCTGACGAATGTTCAAGTGCTGTCCGTCTCTGCTGCCGGCGAAATGGCAGTACTTCTGAACAGTCAACAACTCTACCACTCTGTCAGACGCGGTACATTGGCGCGGATGCCTCTGGGCGGAGGCGCTCCCCGCGAAATGCTGGAAAATGTTCAGGACGCCGATTGGGGTCCGGATGGCAATCTTGCGGTCGTTCGCTTCGCGCAGGATCGCATTCACCTTGAGTATCCAATCGGCAAAGTTCTGTACGAGACGGATGGGTACATCACTAACCCACGCATCTCTCCCAAGGGTGATGCTGTAGCTTTTCTGGATCACCCGGTTCCGGGCGATGATCGCGGCTCAGTAATGCTTGTCGATGCAAACGGTCAAAAGAAAAAGCTCTCGGGTGATTGGGCTGGCGAGGATGGCCTGGCATGGTCGCCCGGCGGAGACGAGGTTTGGTTTACAGCCACGAAGAGCGGAGAAGCGCAGGCATTGTATGCCGTAACGCTATCGGGGAAGGAAAGGGTAGTGGCCCGCGCCCCAATAATCCTCAGGCTTCAGGATATCTCTCGTCAGGGGCAGGTGTTGCTGACTGGAGAAAATCAGTCGACGCCGATTTCCTGCTTAGTTCCCGACGGAACTAAAGAGCGCGAGCTCTCATGGTTAAATTCCGTCAGAATTAACGATCTATCTCGCGATGGGAAAACCTTCGTATTCACCCACTTTGGCCAGAGTAGTGGCACTAATTATCATGTCTACCTTCGCAAGACGGATGGCACATCTGCGATCCAACTTGGCGATGGTTATGGAGGTGGTTTTTCGCCGGACGGCAAGTGGGTTTCTTCCATTCTATCTTCGCCGCCACAGATTCTCCTTTTGCCGACTGGCGCCGGACAAAGCAAACGTCTGGAGAGCTTTGGTATCGAGCAGTTTGGCTATAGCACCTCGTGGTTACCCGATGGCAAAAGCATCGTCTTCAATGGTAAAGAAAACGGACGTTTGCAGCGCACCTATGTGCAGGCGATTGACGGCGGCCCACCGCGGCCCGTCACACCTGAGGGCTTTACGGGCACGCTGGTTTCTCCAGACGGTCAATTCCTTCTAGCGCGGGATCTGGACGAGAAAAAGGCGATCGCAATTTACCCAATAAACGGAGGCGAGCCCCGGCCGATTCCCGGCCTGGAGGAAGAGGATCGGGTGATTCGCTGGGGATCCGACGGGAAATCGCTTCATATTTATCGTCCCAGAGAACGGCCGCTAAAGCTTTTCAAACTCAACCTCGCGACGGGAAAAAAAGAAGCGGAAAAAGAGATAGTTCCTGCCGACTCCGCCGGTATTCGCGGCCCGATTAACGTTTTGCTTACACCTGACGGCAGGGGATACATCTATGCGTTTACTCGATCTCTTTCGGATCTCTATTTAGTTACTGGCCTCAACTGACGTCCACTCGCGAAAGATACCTCTCACGCGCTCCGCATTTAAGTTGAAAAGATCTGAGGTTGCGTATAGACTCCGCCGCAATCCAACCCAGCAAGCTCAGCAGGATGAAATAGAGTACGGGAGCTTTAGCGGCTGCACTCAAGCTGAGCCAAGCATTAACCAGGTGGGGTTCGCCACCAAAACCATCAATCGATACGCGGTGCACTGCTCTAACCGGCCTTCGATTGTCCCTTCTTGAAAGGAGCACATTCCCATGGAAGAACTTGAGTCTTTGCGCGAGGCTGAAAACCTTCGATTCAGATTTCAGATGAATAATCGCTTGCGTCTTGAATCGTTGGCGGCCGTGTCAAAGGTATTCCGCGAGTTCGGCGAACCGATTAGCGACGAGCTATTGTCATCAATCGTATTTGCCGTGCCTCAGGAATTAGTTGTCAGTAACGGATTCGGCTATGTAGTGGGTGCGGCGAGTTCGCTCGCGGCTGATCACGACAAGCCGGCGGGACCGCCGCCAGGACCGAGCGGACCACCGCCAGGACCGAGCGGACCACCGCCCGGACCGAGCGGACCACCGCCAGGGCCCAGCGGACCACCGCCCGGACCCAGCGGACCGCCGCCAGGACCAACACCGGGGCCGCCACCCCCGCCGGGTTCGAGGGAACCGGCACCCGGACCGAGCGGACCGCCGCCAGGGCCCAGCGGACCACCGCCCGGACCCAGCGGACCACCGCCCGGACCGCGGCCCGGATCAGAACCTCCTAGCGGGCCACCGCCCGGACCATAAGAAAGAGTGGCGAGGATGTCTGAGTTTTCCTAAGGGCGTGTCTATCGGTGTTTAAGTGCAACTCGGGAGCGCGCCCCTTTTTTGTAAGCCCCAATCAACAGATCGTAAGGTTGAAAGTTGGGAGGATTTTCCTTCGGTTCTTGCGACCGCAAGTGAACGCGATCGGCAGATGAATCCAAATCACTCACAGACCCGCGGGGCGGTTTCACTCCGCTTGTTTGATCCCCACGAATGCCAGGAAATTGTGGAGAAATTAGCGCGGCTTGATACGTGGACTGAAGCACTAATACGTGAAGCGGCTGAGGAAAAAGATTACAGCGATGTAATCAGTCCGACCGCTCGTTCTGCCAGCTTGCCAAGCTCCGAACACGTTGCTTGGCTCTATTCTGAGTTTGAAAGAAGAATCGATTTGCAGGTCAAGCCTCTCGTTAAGAAGCTCTGGCAGCTCGACCTGACTAAACAATCAGACACGCAGCTTTTGAAATACGAAGTTGGCGGGCACTACCGACCGCACCGGGACACAGGAGCAGATCTCGAAAAGAGACTGTTCAGCGTCGTCTGTTATCTGAATGACGACTTTGAAGGCGGCAGGACTCTGTTTCCGCCGCTGGAATACGCAGTCACTCCTATCGCCGGACTCGCCGTCCTCTTTCCGTCGCATTACTTGCACGGGAGTGAGCCAGTGACGAAGGGCCGGAAGTTCGTGCTCGTTTCGTGGTTAGATGGGCCGGTGCCGGTCAAGTGGATCTAGACTAAAGGGAGTCGGAACAAAGTCAGAACCGGGAGCGGTAGCGACCGGCTCCTGGGTGACATACTCGGATTTTGGAAGGCTCTAAACTCTGCAAGCCTGTGCTTAGGTTAAATCCCGGACCCGGTCGCGCTCCCGGTTCTGACTTTGGTCGCTATCGCTCCCGGTTGTAACTTATTCGGCTCCACTCGAGTGTTCAATTACAGCTTGAGGTATGAAGGACACTGCCTACCTTCCTTTTGGTGCCAAGCCAAACGGATCGCGATAGAACTCTCCTGCCTGCCTAATCTGCGTCAGTATTTCATCAAGAATTGTTCCTTCGTTCGTGTCTGGTTGGGTTTCCCAAATCGCCGCCACTTGCTCGACAGTGTGATAGTTCCGCTTCGTCCAACGGTCATCGCCGTAGGCGTAATGAATTATCGGCGCTTTCACTTTCTCGTCAGGCCAGTAATTAGTATCCGTCAGATGAGTGATATTAAGTGTTAGTCCCAGTCTCACGAGCGCTAGCCCAAAGGCATACATCACGTCCTCCCAGAGTCGCGGATGAAAAGCGTCAATCGCTTGCAGCCAGGTCACACCCAGCTGCTGTGCCTGGGCTATCGGAATAACGTAAGGCACGCTACAACGCAGCGACTCTTTCTGCAGATCCACAAGCTCTTTCTCCAGACCAAGTTCTTTCAATGCTTCGCTGACATGCACCGAGTCGTAGTCCATAAAAGAACTGAACTCACCGGAAAGGGTTTCCGGAAATTCCAACGAGCGGGTAAAGATTAGATCCGGATCACAAAGAACGATGAATTCGTCCTGGTCTGCCAAGTGTTGAGCAGCCTGAATGAGACTGCCAGGGTGATTGCGGCCGGAATAGTCGTCGCCATGTGCACCGGTGCGGTAGTTTGGCGCGGGATAGACAGTACAACCGGCCTTCACCAGATCATAGAAACCGGGGCACCAATCTTCGCCAGAGTCGTGAACGATGATGAGAGGTTGTTGCCCCAGCCTGGTGACGCAGGAGAAGTAAAACAGCTTACACTGCCATTCCATGTAGGGATTGTTTTCAGCCGAAACGACGATGCGGTGTTTGCTCATATGATCAATCCGGCGCAGCTAGCGGATCATCATCAGCACTTGTCGTTCGCGCCCGCCATCGAATTCACATAAGAAGATTCCCTGCCAACGTCCCAGCAAAAGTTTCCCTTGCTGAAAAGGAATGGTGAGGGAAGTTCCCACCAGGCTTGTCTTGATATGCGCATCCGAGTTCTCTTCACCATGACGAAAGCCCATGCCGTGTTGCGGAATCAGCTTGCGCAAGGCGAGCAGCATGTCGCGCGGCACATCCGGATCGGCGTTTTCATTGATCGTTAAGCCCGCCGTAGTGTGCTGAACAAAGAGGAGACAAACGCCATCAGTTGCACCGGACTGCCGCAGTTTCTCTTGCACTTCGCCCGTAAACTCAACCAACTCTTCACGCGCATGTGAGTTAACCTTGATGGTATGCATGTGGCTCATTGTAAAGCATCAGGCCTCTGGATTAGCGATGACGATTGAGGATTGAGGATTGGCGATTGGAATTTGGCGGCGCAACTGATCTGGTACGGAAGCTATAGTGACCACTCTCAAGTGATGCAGCCACTCGGTAGGGTACCGAAGCAGTAGCGACCGCACTTAGCTCCGGCAGCCACCCGGTACAGTACGGGAGCGGTAGCGACCGCATTCAACCTGGGACGTTACTCGGTACAGTACAGAAGCGGGAGCGTTAGCGACCGCATTCACGTAGCGAGACTCATTCAACTGAAAAGACCACTCGGTACAGTACGGGCGCGGTAGCGACCGCATTCAGTTTGCGCGGCCACTCGGTGCAGTAGAGCGGTAGCAACCGCATTAACGAGCATTGATGCGAAGGTCTGGACCTAATCGCTAGTTCAGTTGAGTGCGGTCGCTAACGCTCCCGTACCGTACCGAGTGGCGGCGTCACTTGCATTCGCTGCCCCTTCCGTACTGTAACGACGGCTCAGGCAATAAAAAGCCGTCGGTCGCAAAGACCAACGGCTTTATGTGCGGATGAAGAAGAGCTGCTTAAGGCTTCTGCGACGCCTTTCGTTGCAGGAGTGCCCAGCCGGCCGGTAAGGCGGCTGCCGCTAGAAGGATCTTGATGATGTCACCCGGAATGAACGGCAGCACCGTGATTTTGAAAGCGACGGCCATGGGAGTGTTAGTCAATATGGCAAACCACGTCCAGCCGCTCAGCATTATTACAACCGAGCCAATTGCCATCGCTGCTACTGCGCTAGGAAAACGCCGATCCCATTCGTGCTCCGCAAATGCGCCGGTTATGAACGCCGCCGCTGGAAAGGCCACCAGATAACCGCCGGTCTGCCCCAGAAGATGACCAACGCCGCCCATGCCGCCTGAAAAGAACGGCAGACCACTGGCACCTTCAACGAGATAGACAATCATGGTGATTGCGCCGAGGCGGGATCCCAGCAGGGCGCCGGTTAACAGCACGACAAATGTCTGGCCAGTGATGGGCACGGGTCCAATCGGAATCACAATCTGCGCCGAGAGGGCCATCAACAGACTGAATGCCATGACCAGGCCGACGGTCCTGGTCCAATCGAGCGGCGCCAGGGCCGTTCCAATTAGCGTTTCGGGTTTTGCGAATGAGGTGCTCATGTTCTTTCGACAGACTTCAGTGCTGTCGCTCCATCAGTATTAGTCTGCCGCCATTCCTTGCGCCTTGGCGTCCGCGCTCTCTTGCACGATCGTGCCAATGCGCATGCCGTGGAAAGAACGCCAAACAAAGAAAACCGAGATGAGAAAGAATACCGCAGCCAGGACGTGAGTGATAGTGGCGCCGTTGTCGCCGCGATTTGCGATCGAGACGGCCAGCTCCACCGCCAGCAATCCAAAGAGCGTAGTGAATTTAATCACGGGATTCATTGCCACTGAAGAAGTATCCTTGAACGGATCGCCAACAGTATCGCCTACAACCGTGGCGTCGTGAAGCGCAGTGCCTTTCTGTTTGAGATCCACTTCCACTACTTTTTTCGCATTGTCCCAGGCGCCGCCGGCATTGGCCATAAAAATTGCCTGGTAAAGACCAAAGACCGCGATTGAGATCAGGTAGCCGATGAAGAAGAAAGGTTCGACAAAGGCGAACGCCAGGGTCGAGAAAAACACGGTCAGAAAAATATTGAACATGCCTTTCTGCGCATACTGCGTACAGATCTGCACGACCTTTTTACTGTCTTCGACCGAAGCCTTCTCCACGCCTTCAAGACGAATATTGGCCTTGATGAATTCCACGGCGCGATAAGCGCCGGTTGTCACCGCCTGAATTGAAGCCCCGGTGAACCAGTAGATCACGGCACCCCCGGTAATCAAACCGAGCACAAACGGCGCATGCAACAAGGATAGACTTGCCGTGTTCGTTGTTAGACCGTTGGTTAGTAACATGATGATGGAAAAGATCATCGTGGTGGCGCCGACTACCGCAGTGCCAATCAAGACCGGCTTAGCTGTCGCTTTGAACGTGTTACCGGCGCCGTCGTTCTCTTCAAGCAAATGTTTGGCGCGGCTGAAGTTGGTTGTGATACCGAATTCGTTCTTGATTTCGGCCTCGATGTTCGGCACTTGTTCGATTAAGGACAACTCGTAAACGGATTGAGCGTTGTCAGTCACGGGACCATAAGAATCGACGGCGATTGTTACCGGACCCATGCCGAGAAAGCCGAAGGCCACAAGTCCAAAACCAAACACCGGCGCCGCCAGTTCGTCTACCATCAATAATCCCAGGCCCATCGTGGTGATAATGTAGGAAATGGACATGAGCGCCACAATGCAGATGCCCAGCCAGTAAGCTGAGAAATTGCCGGCTACCAGCCCTGAAAGAATATTCAGCGAAGGACCGCCTTCTCTGGAGGAGGTGACGACTTCCTGAACGTGCCGCGATTCGGTTGAGGTGAAGATCTTGACGAGTTCGGGAATGATCGCGCCCGCGAGCGTGCCGCAGGAAATGATGATCGCCAGTTTCCACCAGAGGGTTGTATCGCCACCCAGTTCAGGAATCGTAAGTTTCGAGACCACGAAAGTGAGGATCACCGAAAGAATCGAGGTAATCCAAACCAGGGACGTTAACGGCTTCTCGAAATTCATCGTATCTGCCTTCGCGTAACGAGACTTGGCAACTAGGTCGTTAATGAAGTAGGAGGCCGCACTCGCGATGATCATCATCACGCGCATCACGAAGATCCAAACCAGCAGTTGCACCTGCACGGTCGGATTCGGCACGGCGAGCAGGATAAATGTAATCAACGCCACGCCCGTGACGCCGTAAGTCTCAAAGCCATCCGCGCTGGGACCGACTGAGTCTCCTGCGTTGTCGCCGGTGCAGTCTGCAATCACGCCTGGGTTGCGCGCATCGTCTTCCTTAATCTTGAAGACGATCTTCATCAGGTCAGAGCCGATGTCGGCAATCTTCGTAAAAATACCGCCGGCGATGCGAAGTGCGGCAGCACCCAGTGATTCACCAATCGCGAAACCAATGAAGCACGGTCCCGCGTAGTCGCCCGGAATGAAAAGCAGGATGCAAAGCATGATCAGCAACTCGACGCTGATCAGCATCATGCCGATGCTCATGCCGGCGCGGAGGGGAATGGCGTAAAGCGGAAAAGGTTTTCCCCCGAGACTAGCAAAGGCCGTGCGTGAGTTCGCGAACGTGTTAACGCGAATACCAAACCAGGCGACACCATAGCTGCCGGCAATTCCAACCAAACTAAATGCGAGAATTATGATGACTCGCTGAATTTCCATTCCCGACAACACGCCGAAGTAAAGGACGATGATGATGCCGATGAAAATCTCGAGAATGAGAATGAACTTGCCTTGCGTAATTAGATACGTTTTGCAGGTTTCGTAAATGAGCTCGGAGATCTCGCGCATTGCGCGATGGACGGGCAACTTTTTCAAGTTCATATACATTGCCAATCCAAAGAGCAGGCCGAGCATGCAGATCACAATTCCGACCAACAGGAGGTTGTGACCGTTGACGCTGTTGTTAAAAAAACTTACGTCTGACAGATCGGGAAGAATAAGATTGGCTTCACCGCCGCCGTGCGATTGGGCGAAGACTGGGGCAGCGCCCAGTGCGGCACATGCCAGGGTGATGGCAAACATAAGCAGGCCACGCCCAACACCCTTCAGACGTGATGGCTGACTGGAAATAGTAAGGTTGTGATTCATAGTTGTTTTAAGAGAAACGGAGCAGACAAACTGCCAGCAAGGCTGCTGAAATCAGCGCAATTCCACTTCTGCGACGGTCCTTTCTGATGGTTAATCGCCGGCAAGTTTAAGCCTACCGGCAAGCTGGAGGCATAGGATTGCCGACTTGAGTGCCGCCTAAACGGTGGTGCACCCCCTTCTGCCGAGCAACCCGGTCATACTGAAACTGCGTATTATCCCGATTAGTACCCAAACTGTCCAATTGAAAGCCGGGATTTCCACCGGATCGCAGACGTCCCGCCCGCAACACGCGCCGAAGGCGCTCGGCTCCTTGCGTTGTTTTGTTATACAAACCTTCGCGCTGCGCGCCCATTGCGGGCGGGACGCGGGGGATCAAATTACTCCAAACTTACCGCAGCGTGCTGCGTTGTCAGGCTACCTTTTTGTTTATCAGAGCGAATCCGGACTAATGCCGTAACCGCCAGGTAGAGCGCCAATACAACCAACGCCCCCGCGGCAATCGCATTAATCAATTCAATGTCTATGGCGCCAGTTCCGATTTTTGTGATTTTTAAATTGCCAACGACAAGGGCAACCAGTGCCCAAAGCGTGATCACAAGGACAAAGATCATCGGCAGCAAAGTGAACGCAATTCGTTGCCGGGCTTGATAAAGCCAGAACGTGATCGCCAAAAGTGTCAGCGCGGCTAACAGCTGGTTTGACGCTCCGAATAAGGTCCAGAACTTTAGCCACGAATTGGGCGGCGCGGCGACGATGAAGTAGAGAGGAAGTCCCATCGTCAACAGCGTTCCCACAAGTGCTCCTACTCGTCCCCGCCAGCCAAATAACTCCTGCACGAGATAGCGACCGAGGCGCATTGATACGTCCAGCGTATCAAAGACGAAAGTTGAGAAGGCCATGGCCCCGAACGTGATCGCGAATGCCAGTTTGTCTTCTCCGATAATCAACGTGAGGAACTGGCCAATTCCATTGCCATAGATTGTTCCCGGCGCTTTACCTCGCAGTGCGTCCTGCGCAACGATCATGACGGTGACTAATGCGATCAGCGCTACGAAGCCTTCGGCGAGCATTGCTCCATACCCTACCGAGCGAATGTGCGACTCGCGATCGACTTGTTTTGAAGTCGTGCCGGAACAAACCAGGCCATGAAAGCCTGAGCAAGCACCACAAGCGATAGTTACAAACAGGAACGGGAACAAAGTGCCAGTCATGCCGCCAACATCAAATGCCTTGAAAGCGGGTTGCTGAATTTCATAGCCGCCAAAGAAGACTCCGACAATTCCCAGGGCCAGCGCCGAATAAAGAATAAAACCTCCGAGGTAGCCACGGGGTTGTAGCAACGCCCAAACGGGGATGATCGATGCCACTCCGCAGTAGATGATTATTAGTACGCCCCATGCTTTGTGATCGAGGACGAACAGATTTGAGGTCAACGTGCCGATCCATGAAAGGGCGAAGGCCGCGGGGACAAAGATGACGGTTACCAGCCACAGCGGTGGTCGCAGATAGCGTTGCACCAGGCCGAGGATCACTGAAAGCAGCAGATACAAGATGCTCGCCGCGGCAACAGCGCCACCCGGATTGAAGTTAACCGCCGTCGCTTTTAACTCTTCTGAGCCGCCGACAAAGGTCCCGGCCGTGATGTCAGTGAAGGCGACGACCACATAGATGAGCGCGATCCAGATGAAAGCCATCATCGCCCGGCCCGCGCCGGTTCCTAAGTGTTCGCGCACGATCTCGGCAATTGAAGTGGCGCCGTGACGTACCGATGCAGCGAGTGCGGCAAAGTCGTGCACCGCCCCGATCAAGACGACACCCAATCCGATCCAGAGCAAGCAGGGAAGCCAGCCAAACGATTGGCAAGCGAGAATCGGTCCGGCGATCGGTCCGGCCGCGGCTATGGCTGAAAAATGTTGGCCGAAGAGATAGAAAGGTTTGGTGGGAACAAAATCGATGCCATCGTTGACGCGACGTGCGGGGGTGACGCGCCCGTCGTCAAGATTGAACTGCCGTGCGACCCAACGACCGTAAAAGCGATACGCGAGAGTAATCAGCAGCAGAAAACTAAGCGCCAATAAAGTTAGCGTCACGCTCTGGGCTCTCCCTTAACTCGACTTTCAGATCAGGCGCGCAGAGTCTACTTGCTCGACGCCGTGTGACCGGATCCGAAAAGTAAACCAGCCACTGCCAGCAGTGAACCGATCCCAATGCTGCTAAACGCCACAATCGTGCGCTTGCCTTCTGCAGCGCCGGTCATCATTTTTTCGTAGAGTTCGGCTGTAGTTGAACTATGAGGTATGGTGAACAGGCCGATCGCCAAAAGTAAAAATCCAACAGCCGCAACCTTCAGGCCCAGCGGCGTCGGAAACGGCCTGCCAATATTCTGCCCCACTGAACTCCGGACGTAACCGTAAGAAAGATAGATCGACATTCCCAGCATCAGCCAGCCGATGAAGCGCCACCAGGAAGCCGGGGGTAAGTAGTACATCAAGAAAATACAGGAGAGGGCGCCGAGCGTCGGGATTAGCCACGTGCCGAATGGCACCCGAAACGGACGCGCTCGTCCGGGATCTTTATGACGCAGGATGATGATGCCCACGCACACGAGCACAAACGCGAAAAGCGTTCCAATGTTTGTGAGGTCTACCATCTCGTCGATGCTCATCACCGCAGCAAAGCCGCCGACGATGACGCCGGTGAGGATGGTGGTTACGTGCGGAGTCTTATATTTAGGGTGCACACTTGCGAACACGGGTGGTAGTAGTCCATCGCGAGCCATGGAAAAGAAGATGCGTGGCTGACCCAGTTGGAACACGAGCAATACGGCAGTGTGTGCTACGACCGAGCCAAACGCGACGATACCGCTAGCCCAAGTCGCATCGGGAGCAACGTGGTTGAGCGCCATCGTCAACGGTTCTGCTTGCTCAGTCGCCAATCGTTGCACTAGTTCGCTGTAAGGCATGATGCCAGTGAAGACTGCCGCCACGAGTACGTAAAAGAATGTGCAGATGACGAGCGAGGCAATGATGCCGATGGGTAGATCTCGCGAAGGATTCTTGGTTTCCTCAGCTACTGTCGACACGGCATCAAAGCCGATGTAGGCAAAAAAGACTAAGGCTGCACCGGTAAAAGTCCCCTTCCAACCGTTTGGCTGAAAGGGCGCCCAGTTTTTCACCATGCCACCAGGCGAGACGAAGTAAAGAGCGACGACGATGAAGAAGAGCAGCACGATGATCTTGATGCAGACCATTACTGCATTGAACCCGGCCGACTCTTTGATACCCCAGACCAGCACAATGGTAATTAACGCCACGATACCGAGAGCCAGCACGTTGA
>DASSCX010000062.1:0-8367 GCA_035697425.1 Pyrinomonadaceae bacterium
CCGGCCTGGAGATCGCCCGCCGTTTCGGAATCAAGCCGAGAATTATTACGGCCGCCGCCGCAACTGTGAAAGAGTCGACATTACAAGCGACAGAGTATTTGCGTCGCATCAAGCTTGAATCAGAGGAAGCGCAGCAACTTACCAAGGCCCTGGTCGAAGAACGAGCTGCGGTGGCCGAGAAATTTGCGGCCCTCGAACGCGACGCGGATAAACGTGAAAGCCAGCGTGAGCGCGAGTTTCAGCAACAACTCGAAAGGACCGTTGCGGATTTTGAAAAACGTTCGCGTGAACTTGTGGCTTCAATTCAGGATCGTTCGGAAAGATTAAAAGTTGAGCGTGAGGCGCAGCGACGCGTTTCGGAATTGAAACGGGAAGCGCAAAAAGCTGCCGGTTCAGGTCGTCCGCGTGCGGTCATCTCTGCCGACGCCTCAACTCAGTCTCGCGGAGTGCGCATCATTCGCGACGGCAGTGTCGTAACGGCGAACCTAGCAGCAGCGTCAAAACCGGCTCAGGCCGAGGAGGAACGGTATGTCACGGCGCCTGTGCGCGAGATTGTTGTGGGCGACAAAGTTAAGCTGCGCTCATTCGGCTCGATTGGAATTGTGGACAGCATCAAAGATGACGAGGTCGAACTGCGGGTCAAGTCGTTGCGAATGCGAGAGAAGCTGGAAAACCTGGAATTAGTTGAAGCCGTGGCGCCTCCCAAAACCGGTGGACGGTTTTCGAAGTTACGTGAGACGCGCGGTCCTGAATTCAAACCGAGAGTCTCCGAGCCGACAAGCACTTCGGAGTTGAATGTCATTGGACAAAGAACGGATGAAGCAGTGGACAACGTTGATAAGTTTCTCGACGCCGCCTCACTCGCTGGGACCAGCCAGTTGCGCATTGTTCATGGTCACGGCACCGGGGCGCTCCGTCGCGCTATCGGTGATCTTTTAAAGGATCATCCGCATGTTGCTCGCTTTACCGCGGCCCCGCAGGATCAGGGTGGCAGTGGCGCAACAGTCGTGGAGTTGAGACAGTAAGGTTCAAGTCGGCGGTTGACCGATTAGACGTTCTGACGTTTACTCACGGTCGTTTTCAAATGCGCTATCCTCAAACATTCATCGACGATCTCAAACGCCAGTCGGATATCGTTCGAGTGATCCAGGATTATGTGACCCTGAAAAAAAAGGGCGCGAACTGGATGGCTTGCTGCCCGTTCCATAAAGAGAAGACTCCCTCCTTCTCCGTTAGTCCTGCCAAAGAAATTTTCTACTGCTTCGGCTGCCACAAGGGGGGCACCGTTTTCAACTTCGTTATGGAAATGGAGCGCGTCCCATTTCCCGAAGCCATCAGACTCGTCGCAGAAAAGAGTGGAGTGCCATTGCCGAAGTTGGAGCTTGATAGTCGCTTTGAAGCTCGTCGTAGTGAAATAGACGATTGTATTCAACTCAACAAGTGGGCGCTCGAGTGGTGGGAACAGCAACTGGAGCATGGAGGCCGGGAATCAGAAACCGCACGCGAGTATCTAGCGCAACGAGAAATCAGCAATGAAACCAGGAAAACGTTCCGCCTTGGATATGCTCCCGATAGTTGGGACGCCCTTTCCAGTCACCTGCGACAAAAGGGCGCCAGCCAGGAACAGATCGACCGCAGCGGATTGGTAGCCAGGAAAGAAGAGACTGGCCGTAGCTACGATCGCTTTCGTGGCCGGCTGATGTTCCCGGTGATGGACATCCAGGGAAAGCCGATCGCCTTTGGTGGCCGCACGCTGAAGAACGACGACGCGAAGTACATAAACTCACCAGAAACGGCTGCGTATATCAAAGGTCGCAATCTTTTTGGCTTGAACCTCACTCGCGACGAAATTCGCCGGCAAGGCTACGCGATTCTGGTGGAGGGCTTTCTTGACCTGATTGTGCCGTTTCAATTTGGCATTCGTAATTTGGCAGCCAGTTTGGGAACGGCGCTCACTCCCGAGCAAGTGAAACTATTAAGCCGGTTTGCGCGTAAGGTGGTAGTCAATTATGATGGTGATCGGGCGGGGGTGCAGGCGGCGAAGAAAGCTATCGAAATCCTTCTGACAGAAGACCTTGAGGTTAAGGTTCTAGTGCTTCCGGACAACGCTGATCCGGACGAATTCATCAGAAAGTTTGGCGTAAGCGAGTATCAGCAGCGGCGTGGCGAGGCACAACCCCACATACAATTCGTGATCGATCAAGCAGTACGGGATCGCAAACTTACCAATCCAGCCCACAAGGAGGCTGCGATTGAGGAGGTGCTCCCGTTTATTCGCGCTGTCCGCAGCCGGATTCAGAAGCGCGAGTACTTTGATATAGCAATGGACTCACTCCGCGTCACCGATCCGTCGCTGCGGAGAGAGCTCTGGCAGTCGTTACGCGGTGGCGAAACTGCTAGTGCGGTAGTAAAGCGAGGCGCGAGCGGTCACTCGGAAGCGACGCCGGCTGAGCAGCGATTGCTGGGCGTGTTGTTGGCTGACGAGCATTTGCGCCGGCAGATTCTGCCGCTGCTGCAGCCGGAAGATTACGAGGATTTGCCGACGGCCGCGATTTTCCGGGCGCTAGGCGAACTCGAGCGAGAACACCGGGACATTGATTTTGAGAGCCTTAGCGCCAAAACGGAAGGCGATGCCCTGGCAACCAAGCTGCTGCCAATGTTGCTGATCAGTGAATCCCTGCATGCTTCAAACGAGCACTATGCCGCCGAGGAATGTGTTCAGACGTTCCGTCTAATGAAAATCAATCATCGCATTGAGGAAATCATGGCTGAACGGGCGGCGGCGGAACGAGAGGAAAATAACGAAAAAGTTAATTCATTAACACTGGAACAGGTTGAGCTTGCTCGTCGTCGGGCAGACCTAATGCCAAGACTGGAAGCAATGCAAACGAGCAACTGAGATTCTTGTATTTAAATCGCAATTTGGGACTCGCTTAACGTTCTCTAAATTAGCTGCACGTAGACAGCAGCAAAAGAAACCTTCAGAGCGCCGCCGTGCGAGGCCCGCAAACGTTTGATGGAGAGATAAGTTGGGTATTGAAGATAAAGATCGTGATGATGTGATGGACCGTCTACTAGAGTTGGGTGGCGACAAGAAGTACTTAACGTTCGACGATCTCAATCGTGAGTTGCCGGACAATGTGGTTTCACCCGACGACATTGAAGACGTCCTGCAAAAACTCGAAGGCTCAAATATTCCGGTAGCGGATTCCGACGAACGCCTACTGGAACAGGCAGCAGTGACTGTTCCTGATGACGATGACGAGGCAATCGACGAAGATGTCGAGCTGGATCTGTCGGCAGGCGCCCTCGAGAAAACCAATGATCCAGTACGGTTGTACTTGCGCGAAATGGGGGTCGTTCCGCTGCTCACGCGTGAGGGCGAGGTAGCGATTGCCAAGCGCATCGAGCGCGGCCAGCTGAAGACGCAAAAATCTATTGCCCGTTCGCCGCTTGCGGTGAAGGAACTATTGCGGATTGGCGAGCAGCTCGAAGCGGGTCAAGCCAATATTCGTGAGATCGTTCTCTTCTCCGAACAAGCAGAACTCGCCGAAGATGCCGACAAAGCTGAGGAATACCGCAACTGGACGATTGAAGGCATTCAAAACATCCGCAAGCTTTATAAGAACGCTCTGAAAGAATGGGACAAGCTGCGCGCCGAACAGAAAGCCACGCGCGGCAAGAAGAGCAAAAAGCTAATGCGCTTGCGGCGCAAAGTAGCTCGTCTGCGGCTTGAGATCGCACAGGAAATTGGCCGTCTCAACATGACTGAGCGGGCGCGGCAACGCTTGATTAATGCGATTCGAGCCGTGCAGAAGGAAGTGCGGGATGCGGAACGCGAGATTGCAAGCTTTACAGAAAAGCTCGGTAAGAAGCGCATCAAGCCCGATGATCTGAAGGAATACAAGCGACGCATCTCCGCCGCCAAGAAGCGCCTGGTGCTGATCGAGGCTGAACACAGTGTCAGCCCGGTGGAGATAAAACGGTCGTTACAATCCATCACCATTGGCGAACAGCAGACCGGCCAGGCCAAGCGAGAACTCGTGGAAGCCAATCTTCGGCTCGTGGTTTCAATTGCCAAGAAATACACCAATCGCGGCTTGCAGTTCCTGGATCTGATTCAGGAAGGCAACATTGGTTTGATGAAAGCAGTGGACAAGTTCGAATGGCGCCGCGGTTATAAGTTTTCTACTTATGCCACGTGGTGGATTCGGCAGGCGATCACCCGCGCAATTGCCGATCAGGCGCGTACGATCCGCATCCCGGTCCACATGATCGAGACAATCAATAAGCTCATTCGCACGTCGCGCGCCCTGGTGCAGGAACTTGGCCGTGAGCCGACCAGCGAAGAGATTGCCAAGAAGATGGACATCCCGGTTTCCAAGGTCCGCAAGGTCCTGAAGATTGCTCAGGAACCCATCTCACTGGAAACACCAATTGGCGAAGAAGAAGACTCGCACCTGGGCGACTTCATCGAAGATAAGTCGATTCTTAATCCGGCGGATGCTGTCGTTGCCTCCAACCTTCGCGAAATTACCGACGAAGTGTTAGCAACGCTGACTCCTCGTGAAGAGAAAGTGATCAAAATGCGGTTTGGCCTCGGCACCACCGGGTCCGAACACACGCTCGAGGAAGTTGGCCAACACTTTGCGGTAACTCGTGAGCGCATTCGGCAAATCGAAGCTAAAGCGCTGCGCAAGCTGAGGCATCCTTCTCGCTCGCGAAAACTGAAAGCCTTCCTCGACGGCGCACAAAGATAACCTTTCTAGTTGAGCTAAAGACAAAGGGCGCTGGAATGGATCCGGCGCCCTTTTCACGTCTCAAACTAGCTTGATTTATTTGATAGTCAGAAACTCGGTGCTCTTTGCCGTGTGATCGAATTCGTACTGATAGGTGTAACCGGGAAACTCGATCGGCTTAGTGTATTGAACTCGCACCTGGATTCGTTGATCCAGTGGGCCGGCGGTAATTTCGGCATCGGCAGGAATCCCATACTCTACCGCGCTCTTCTTGAGTTGATCGTTGACCCAGGTGGCGGGATACCCTTGGGTTGCAGCTACATCAACTTTGTGTTGCATTAAATCTTTCCAAACGTAAGCGTTGTATGCAACGGGCAGCGAAACGTAACCGACATACGCGCCTGAAATTACCAGCGCCATAAAAAGAATAAACTTTAGTCGAGCGCTGCCGCGTTCGCCGGACTTTGAAATTCTCACCATGTCTATCGTCCTCACATGTCACTCAAGAAGTGGACGTCAGGACGCGACGCAGCGCGTCGCGAATCAAGCGTCGAGGTATTTCCTGGTCCGCGACTATTCGCGGATGGCCAATCGCTTCGAGCAACACCCATTGCACGTTCCCTCGTGATTTTTTCTTATCAGCTTGCGTCAGACGTAAGATTTCATTGGTGTCTATATCATCCGCCGGCGGTAACGGACCACAAAGATCAATTCCGTCGCTTAATAATCTTAACTCCGATGCTGAAAGCAAGCCCAAACTTTTTGAAATCTCAGACGCGACGCGCATTCCATGACCAACCGCTTCACCATGACGAAAGCGTCTGTAGTTTGTGGCGGCTTCAAGCGCATGCCCAATCGTGTGTCCGAAGTTGAGCACACGTCGCGATCGCTTGTCGGTTCTAATTGCGTTCTCCCGTTCATCCCCGGTAACGATGCCAGCTTTGAACTCACAATGAGATTTGATCAGACTGATTAGCTCCGGTGAGGTGAAACTACTTTGGGGTTGAGATAAGAACATTACGGTCTGGTCAAAAAGTTTCCGGCTGCCGACTGCGCCATTCTTCACCGCTTCGCACCAGCCAGCGACTAACTCGCGCCGCGGGAGCGTTTTGATCGTTTCTACATCAATAATTACGGCTTTTGGCTGATGAAATGAGCCGATCGCGTTCTTTGCGTGCGCCAGGTTAACCCCAGTTTTACCTCCGATCGCGGAATCGATTTGCGCAGTTATTGTGGTCGGCACGTGAATTAAAGGAACCCCGCGAAGGTATATTGCCGCGGCGAAACCGGCGAGATCTCCCACGACTCCACCACCGAGGGTGATCACCGCATCAGTCCGCTCCAGACCAGCAGCGCTAAAAGCCTGAACTGCTTTTTTCGCCGTGCCTGCTGACTTGAATCTTTCGCCATCTCCCATCAGCCACGACGTGACTTGGAAGCCGTTGGTCTTGAGGCTACGCGTCAACCGGGCGCCGTAGAGATCAAAAACTCTACGATTGGAAACGACGACTGTGCGACGCGTTTGGGAACCTAAAGCCAGGCGGGCAATGCCACCGGCCTCTGACAAAAGATCGCGACCAATGTGAATCTGATAGTTAAGCTGTTCGCGGGCAAGGCTGACGTTTACGTTCAAGGTTTTGGTGTGCACCACCAGACTCCGGTCACTAATCGCTTAGCTCAATTCGGCGCCGAAAGCAGCGTGCGAAGGTTAAGAATACAGTGAAAAAAGTCTGAAGGCTTGCGAAAAAGCGGATGGGCGCGACATACGTGGGAGTGCGTCGCGCCCATCCATTTTTGTGGTCACTGTCCTCACCCCAGCAACCACTTGAGACGGAGGATTCACCAACCGTCTCTCTTGCCCCACAATATACATCGCAACGGCTGTGCCGTGCAACAGATCGGAAAACTATTACGCGTGCTCCAGTCTTTCTCTTAAGTTCTTTCGCAAGCCCCATTTTCTGAACGACAAAGCGCGACTTCCAGGATTGCGGAGCGTGAAATTTTTTCAGAGTCCTAGATGTAGAAATTGCATTGATCACTTAAAAACTCAGCCGAGTTGCTCCTGGATTACAGCTGCCAGATCCCCTGCATAGCGCTCAATGTCAGTCTGATTTTCACCTTCGATCATCACGCGGGCCAGCGACTCGGTGCCCGAGTAGCGCAGCAACAAGCGCCCCTTTTCGCCGAGCAGCGCCTCAGTTTTCCCTGCGAGATCCTTAATCGCGGGGACTTCGGAAAATGGTCTTTTTTCTCGTACCTTGATGTTGACCAGGATTTGCGGAAAGCGTTGAAATCCTTGCGTCAACATGTGCAGCGATTTTTGCTCGTCCGTCATGGCGCGAAGCAAACAGAGCGTGGTGATCATCCCGTCGCCAGCCAGACTGATGCTTGGGAAAATGATGTGACCTGATTGTTCTCCCCCAAGGTTTGCGCCCGTGCGAAGGAGTTCTTCAAGCACATACTTGTCGCCTACGTCTGTGCGCTGCAACTTCAGGTCGCGCGACCGCAAAGCGATTTCCAGTCCGATGTTGCTCATCACAGTAGCCACGATCAGTTTTTGCTTGAGCTCGCCGCGCGCGTGTAGATTGTTAGCCAGGACCCAGAGAGTCGCATCGCCGTCTACAAATTCACCGTGCGCATCGACGAAGAGCGCGCGGTCAGCATCACCATCAAAGGCAACGCCAAGCGTGGCGCCGCTTGCGACAACCTGCTGCTGCAAACCTTCGATGTGGAGCGAGCCGCAATTCAGATTAATGTTACGGCCATCTGGTTGATTGTTTATGGCAATTACCCGCGCGCCGAGGCTTGCGAATAACTCCGGCGCCAGTTGCGATGCGGCACCGTTCGCCGTGTCCACGACGATGACTTGATCGGCCAGCGACAAACCCGCGCCGATTTCCTTCTCGAGGAAGGTGAGATAGCGAGAGCAGAGCTCGGCACTGTGATCTGGAGTCGCTAATGTTCGTTCAGGCTTCAACTGGAGCGAGTCCTGGGCCGTAAAAATATCAGCTTCTATCAAGCGCTCCGTGTCGTCATCCAGCTTTCGGCCGCTAGGCGCGAAAATCTTGACACCATTGTCCTGATAAGGATTGTGCGAAGCACTAATGACTACGCCTGCCTGGGCTCCGAGGCTGCGGGTGAGAAACGCAACGCCCGGTGTGGTGATAACCCCCGCGGATTCGCAACGTGCGCCTTGGCTCAGGGCACCCGCTATCAAGGCTCTTTCCAGCCACTCCCCTGATTCGCGAGTATCGCGGCCTACCACGATCAGCGGTGCTTTGCCGAGCCTGGTGGCGAGCGAAGCGCCGATAGTTTCTATAGTCGCGGCGTCGAGCGGAAAGCGTCCGGCTTCACCGCGCACACCATCAGTACCAAAGAGCCGTTGTTTAATTGGAGTTGTCATTAGAAGTGCCGTTGCTGAGCGGGATCATTGAATCTGATGAGCTGATCGGGCAGTGCTGGCTCGGACTTTGGCAGCAATCAGATGATCGCCGAACACGGAAGTCGAACTAAGGGGCGCAGTCGCAGGGCTTCTCTTTTCGCCGATCTCAATTGCCACGTCCACGACGGGATTCTCCACCTCAATCCTGGAGTCGGGAATTGCGATCGTTACGCCTAAAGCTGTGAA
>DASSCX010000063.1:0-7202 GCA_035697425.1 Pyrinomonadaceae bacterium
AGTCCAAAGTCCAAGGTCGAAAGTCAAAAGTCTGTCTGACAAAACCTGGACGATCAGGACGCTGGCTTTCAGTTTGACCTCGGCCTTGATGTTTGCGTTTGATGTCGCCAGCGATTTAGAAATCGAATGACGTAAGACAGACGCTGGACTATGGACGTTGGACTTTGGACTTTGGACAACGAAGGGTCATGAATGAATCGCTCGACCTGGTAATCATCGGCGCCGGCCCCGCTGGCCTCTCTGCTGCTGATATGGCAGCAATCGAAGGCTTGAAGTACCTGGTCCTCGAAAAAGGAACGATTGCCGATACCATCCGCCAATACCCTGTTGGCCGGACACTCTTTTCAACCGTCAATGAATTGGAAATGCGCGAAGGAACTCTGGTGCCCGTGCGCGAGAAACCTACACGCGAAGAGCTACTCTCGCATTACATCCATTTCGTCCTGGACCACGATCTCAAGATCAATACCCATGAACAGGTGACGAATATCGAGAACGAGGGTGATCACTTCCTCGTGACCACCGAGAGCGTTGCTGAAGTCGCTCACCAAGCGATTTCAACATATCGCGCGCGCAACGTGTTGTTTGCAATTGGGGCGATGGCTCGCCCGCGGTATCTGAGAATTCCCGGGGAAGACCTGCCTAAAGTTCATCATGTCTTTGTCGAGCCCTATCCTTACGTGCGTCGCGATGCGCTTGTTGTTGGCGGCGGCAACAGCGCCGCCGAAGCCGCACTCTTTTTGTCTGAGGAAGGTGCGCGTACGACGATGGCGATTTGGCGCGAGGATTGGGAAAACCGTGATCCCAAAGCAGGTGCCATGAAACACTGGGTGCGCAAACCGCTTGAGCAAGAGATTGCCGCCGGTAGGCTGCGCGTAATTCTTTACAAAGAGATCAATGAGATCACTGAGCGTGAAGTGCGATTGACAAATGATGAAGGCGAAACGATCACGCTTCCCAACGATGTCGTGTTTGTGCTAATCGGGAGCGACGCCGACTTAACTTTGCTGAAGAATCTTGGCGTGAAAACTGAACCGGGAAAGCTGTGTGAAGTTCCCGTTTATGACCCGCAGACTTTTGAGACGAACATACGCGGCATTTACGTCGCGGGTCATTTCACTCATGCGCGACATATCAAAGAAGCGATCGCGGTGCCGCGCCGCATCGTGCCGGCGATTGCCGAAAGCTTGCGCGCCAGTGTGGCACGATAGTTCGCTTTCACTTCAGGAGCACGATCGGCGAAATGCTGCTGTATATGCGCTTTTGAAGGCCGCGAGTTATTCTTGGTTCAACTAACTTTGGTCCAGTGTTGTCATTCGCCTTCCTGAGCCAGTCGTTCCCGGCGCGCTACTCCCGTCTGATACGCAGCTTCCTCAACTTCTCGAGCAACGGCTTCAGCGACACGTTTATCGAAAACCGAAGGAACGATGTACTCCGGATGGAGTTCACTTTCCGTAATAATTTCCGCAATAGCATTCGCTGCCGCTAGTTTCATTTCTTCATTGATTGTCGAAGCGCGGCAAGCTAAGGCACCGCGGAAAATTCCCGGAAAGCAGAGGACGTTATTGATCTGGTTCGGATAGTCAGACCGCCCGGTCGCCATCACTGCCACGTAAGGCGCCGCTTCCTCTGGCATGATCTCCGGTGTTGGATTCGCCATTGCAAAAACAATCGGCTTGGCTGCCATCTGCTTCACGTCATGCTCATCAATCACTCGCGCCGCCGAGAGCCCCATAAACATGTCCGCGCCTTTGATTACATCCTTGACACTTCCCTGCTCCTGGTTGGGATTGGTGTTGCGCGCGTACCAATCCTTGACCCAGTTCATGTGCTCGGCACGTCCGGGATAAAGCGCGCCCGCCTGATCACAACCGACAACATTTCGCACGCCCGCCGCCATGATGATCTTCGTGCAAGCCACGCCAGCTGCCCCGACACCGTTAACGACCACCTTGATGTCCCCCATCTTCTTGTCGACGATCTTCAGTGCGTTGAGCAGTGCCGCCAGAACCACCACGGCGGTTCCGTGCTGATCATCGTGAAAGACCGGAATGTCGAGTTCCTCCTTGAGTCGCTCCTCAATTTCGAAACAGCGCGGGGCCGAGATGTCCTCCAGGTTAATGCCGCCAAACGCGGTGGCTATCGCTTTCACCGTGCGCACAATCTCATCCGGATCTTTAGTATTCAAACAGATGGGAAAGGCATCAACGCCGGCAAATTCCTTAAACAGCATTGCCTTGCCTTCCATCACCGGCATTGCCGCTGCCGGACCGATATCGCCCAGGCCGAGCACCGCAGTGCCGTCGGAAACGATCGCGACCATGTTCTTTTTGATCGTAAGCGTGAACGCCTTTTCCGGATCTTGACTGATTGCTTCGCAGACCCGCGCTACACCGGGCGTATAGGCCATCGACAAGTCAGCCCGGGTCTTGAGCGGCATTTTTGAAACGACTTCAATTTTCCCGCCCAGGTGCATGAGGAATGTGCGGTCGGAAACGTTAACGACTTCGACGCCGTCAACGTCTTTCACTGCTTCAACAATTGTCAGTCCATGGCCGCTGGAAATAGCGCTGACGGTGATGTCGCGCGTGATGAAGTCGTTCGTAACGCTGACAATGTCGATAGCGCCGATGTCGCCGCCCGCGCGTCCAATCACGCTGGCTACTGCGCCCAACGTTCCCGCTCGGCTCGACAGTTTTACGCGCAAGGTCAGACTGTAACTGGCGCTGGGAGTGCTTTGCATACCTCGGAAAGGTCTTCCTATGTCGGCTAATTAACTTCTCTTCGGTGGTTTCAAACTCTAGCGCTCGTAAGTTGAGCACGCAAGCAGGCCGAAAAACTGCTACTTCAACTCGCTCAAGATCTGCCGCCGAGTTTCTCTGTCGATCTTTTTCCCCGCCAGCTCTAATGAACGCCGCCCGAGCAACTTATATGCAGCAAGCGCTTCGCCCAAGCCTTTGTTTGAGAGTGCCTGCACGTGTCTTCTTACAGTTACTAGATCGCCGCGGGCGAAAGTTCCTGTCAAAGCCGTCGCCGGTTCGGCCACTGCGAGGTTTGCAACCGTGCTTTCGAGTAGGGGCAATAAAACGCGGCGCACAGTTTTCTTATCGAGCCCGCATTGAACCAGCATTTCCGTCGCGAGCGCTACCAGGGCGGTGACGTGTCCCGATGCCATTACCGCTGCCGCGTGGTACAGCGGCTTGAAGTCTGAATCAATGTGAAAACTATGACCCTCAAGGTCTTTTACTATAGACCGCGCGATGCGCGTCGCTGCGGTATCACCTTCGAGACAATAGAAGGCGCCGCGCAGTTTCTCGGATCCGGTCCGCGGATCGCTAATCGAAACCAGGGGATGAAGCGAGCCGGTGGCAAAGCCCGCGGCCGCAAGCGGAGCAAGTACTTCGGAAGCTGCGAGGGCGCCACTCGTGTGCAAGACTGTCCGGCCGCGAGTCGCTGCTTTCAGAGCAGCAATTCTCGCGGCGGTTTTGAGGATTTCCCCGTCGGGGGTAGTTATCAGAATGATTTTGCTGGCGGGCAGAACTTGTAAGTCGTTTTCTGACAACGCAAGCGTCTCCGGACTCAGCAGTGACGAAGCCAGGCGGGCCTGGGCGATTCGCCGTGCCACGACCGCTTCAATCTTGTAATGCGAGTCGCGGAGCGCCTTGGCCAGGGCGGTTCCTAAACGACCTGAGCCGACAATTGAGACGGTTGGCTTTTTGCTTTTCGGTGGCCGGGCGATGGACATTTCAGCGGCAGGTCGGCAAAACCGCGAATTCTCTGGGGCTTTTTACGGGCACTGGATTATAATGCCGGCAGTCTCTCATTCGTCAGCCAGAACATTTGAAACGGGCGGCCGGTTCAATGAAGTAAGATAGGAACCGCGCAACCTTGTTGCTAAACGGGTGCATCATAGACTGCGCGTTAGCAAATTGCGAAAACAGCTTCAACGACGCCGTTTCCCCGGTCCCCCTGTTTGAACAATTCGCGTTGAAATAAGAATTCAGCGGCCCTTCTGAACGATAGTCCAAACGGGTCTCATTACTTCGGCCGGTTCCGATATCTGGAGGTTTTCGAAATGAACCGTTTCTCCCGCATCGCCACGGCGCTAGCGTTGGTAACCTCGCTTTTGGCAGGCTCGTTTGGCGTGTTCGCTCAAGCCACACAGTCCAGCGAAGTACCCGCAAAGCCCAAGACTGAAGCGAAACCGGAGTCTCAGGATTCCAAAAAGGAACAACCGAAGACTGCTAAAGCCACGACCAAGACGCTCTCCACCAGCGAAGACCCGAACATGATCGGGAAACGAAACATCAACAAGGGCATCATTGCCGGCATGAGCGGTTCCACCGAGAAGGAAGTCCGTTTGGGGCGTGAGCTTGCGGCGCAGGTCGATCGTGAGGCGAAGTTTGTCGATGACCC
This sequence comes from Pyrinomonadaceae bacterium, assembly GCA_035697425.1. Lineage (GTDB taxonomy): Bacteria > Acidobacteriota > Blastocatellia > Pyrinomonadales > Pyrinomonadaceae > PSRF01. The sequence goes on from DASSCX010000063.1 coordinate 4,417, forward strand.
TGTGGTAACCGAGTACATCAACCGCGTCGGTCAAAATATCGTGCTGCATTCCGACGCCAAGGTGCCTTTCACGATCAAAGTGATCGATTCAGATGAAGTTAATGCTTTTGCTTTGCCTGGCGGTTTCTTCTATGTCAACAAAGGTCTAATGCTTGCCGCTGATAATGAGGCCGAGCTTGCCGGCGTGATGGCTCACGAGATTGCGCATGTGGCCGCACGTCACGCAGTCGAAAACAGCAAGAAAGCCGAACTGGCTCAGTATGCGGTCTTGATTCCTTCCATAATCCTGGGGGGCGGACTGGGACAGTTGATTTACCAGGGTGGCGGTTTTGCCAGCATGCTTGGATTTATGAAGTTCACGCGCGGAGCGGAAGAAGAGGCGGACAAGCTCGGTGTGCAGTACATGTACGCGGCTGGTTACGATCCCACGGCGATGGCCACGATGTTTGAGAAGCTCGAAGCGAAGAACAAGAAGAAACCCGGTTTCATCTCGAAGCTTTTTGCTACCCATCCCGCGCCGCCCGAGCGTCGCGCTGCATCACTGGCGCTTGCGGCTCGCTTCCCCGAACGCGAGGAATATGTGATCAGCTCGTAAGAATTTCAGAGAGTTAAGGCGCGCCTGCTGCGTCTTTCAAATGCGCGCGCAACGACGTCTGGAGCATTGCCGGGAGCTGAAGAGGGTGCACCCGGTCGCCCGACACTGAAACGACGGCAGACCACACCGGAGGAGCCGACTACCACAACGCCGGATGGTGAAAAGCCTGCCGAGACCAAAGAAGCTCCTAAATTGAAACGTAACGACGGTTCAAAGCCGACACAACCGTAAATTCGGTATTGACCAGGAAGTCCCAGAGGCTCTGCGGCAAATTGCCGGAGAGCCTTTTGGTTTGGGTGGGACTAACCGTCGAGACGCGGCGCTACGCGGGGCGCGGAACGCGGAGGCGCAGAGACGCGGAGACACAAAGAGAATTAAGGATTAGGAGAATAATTGGCCGTGGTCAGTCTTCCGTGTGAGTTGCCTCTGAATCTATTAATCCATCTATGCGTCTCAGCGTCTTAGCGCTGAACAGGGAGCGACACTCTAAAACTGCTCAACTTGACAACTTTTGGAGCCGTTTGTATTCTAGCCGTTCGCGTTTTAGTACCTGAAAATAGAGATAGTTAACTATGTCAACATACTTTCCCAGCGGTAAGGATCTTGCCGCCAAACGAAAATGGCACGTGGTGGATGCAGCCGGACAGACGGTTGGTCATCTGGCGTCGGAAGTGGCATCGATCCTGACTGGTAAACGTAACCCACAATGGACACCGTTTATGGATATGGGCGACCACGTGATTGTGATCAATGCGCGCCAGGCTGTCTTAAAGGGCTCCAAGGTCGATCAGAAGGTCTACCGCCATCACACGCTTTATCCAGGCGGGCTGCGCGAGGTTTCCGCGAAAGAGATGTTGGCAAAGAATCCCGAACGTGTAATCGAGCTGGCAATCAAGGGAATGTTACCCAAGACTAAGTTGGGCAAGGCGATGGGGAAGAAACTTAAAGTCTACCCCGATGCCGAACACCCACATTCGGCGCAGCGCCCGCAACCCCGCCAGATTAAGTCCCGTTCAAATCAACAAAAAAAAGCTGAGTAAGGTTAAGAGGACAATTTAGCTGTGGCTGACATTCAATACTACGGAACAGGAAGACGAAAAACTTCAACTGCGCGAGTCTATCTGCGGCCCGGTGCCGGCGACGTCGTCGTCAACCGCAAGCCTTTTGATCGGTATTTCCCCAATGAGACGCTGCGCATGATTATTCGTCAGCCACTGCAATTGACGGAAACAACTGCGAAGTTTGACGTGCTGATCAACGTCACTGGTGGTGGACCCGCCGGACAGGCCGGAGCGATTCGTCACGGCATCACTCGCGCACTACTCGAATTTAACGCGGACCTGCGCCCTACCCTAAAGCAGGCTGGACTGGTTACTCGCGATCCCCGCATCAAGGAACGCAAGAAATACGGCCAGAAGGGCGCCCGCAAACGGTTCCAATTCTCGAAACGATAAAGAGAGGATTTCCGATCTTAATCGGAAATCGGCAATCGCCAATCGGCAATTGCTTGAATCCATTGCCGGAGCTCGGATTGGTTGCTCTCTGAGAGAGTGCTATGACCTCCGGCGACTACATAAAACCAGTTCACACAAAGGAGACTTAGCTTGGTTTCGGTTACGATGAAAGAACTTCTGGAGGCCGGCGTCCATTTCGGCCACCAGGTAAGGCGCTGGAACCCGAAGATGAAAGAGTACATCTTCGGTGAGCGCAACGGCATTTACATTATCGACCTCCAGAAAACACAGCGGATGTTTCGGGAGGCAATCACCTTCGTCACCAACGCAATTGCTGAGGATCGCGGCAAAACCGTGCTCTTCGTCGGCACCAAACGACAAGCGCAGGATGCGATCCGCGAAGAGGCTGAACGCTGTGGTCAGTATTACGTAAACCAGCGCTGGCTGGGCGGACTGCTGACGAATTTCCAGACGGTGCAAAAGTCCATCAAGCGCCTGCGCGATCTCGAGGCGATGCAGACAGACGGCCGCTACGAGAAGCTGACTAAGAAGGAGCGCATCAAACTCGACCGCGAACGCGAGGGCCTGAACAAGAACCTCTCGGGAATTAAATCGATGGGACGCCTGCCGGACGTCGTCTTCATCATCGACGTGCGTAAGGAAGAGATTGCGGTTGCCGAGGCAAATCGCCTGGGCATCCCGATCGTGGCCGTGGTGGATACGAATTGCTCGCCCGA
>DASSCX010000064.1:0-6058 GCA_035697425.1 Pyrinomonadaceae bacterium
GCCGATATTCTCCGAGCCCTGAAACATCATGTGCTCGAAGAGATGCGCAAACCCGGTGCGACCCTTTCGTTCGTCGCGTGATCCGACGTTGTAGTTTACGGAAATAGAAACTACCGGAGCGCTGTGATCTTCAACGGTGATGACGCGCAGGCCATTCTTTAAAGTGGTTTCTTTGAAATCAACTTTGACTTTGCGTGGCGCCTGCGCTTGCACGGCTATGACGGCAAGCAGCACAACGAGCAGCGACGCAAAAGATCCGGAGGCACGTCTCATATAGCTAACTCCTTCCAAGCGAATGAAGCAAAAAGTAATTAACGATTCCAAATGTGAGTTACTTAGCAGCGCGACGAACAGCGACTAGACTTCGCGAATCCTCTAGCTGAGCTGTTTCGTAAGTCAGGGGAGACAAAATTGTAATTGAGTTTTGCGACGCACCTAGGGCGGTCACGAAACGGTTCTCGCTGCGGAGCGTGAAGCGACTTTAAGTCGCTGCCAAGATTAGTGTCAAGCGGCGCCCCAAAGGTCAACGGAGGATGGCGATCACCCTAGCGGAAGCTCGTTGGATTGCCGATTGCCAATTGCCCACTTTGAATGATCAGGGCTCCTCCTTCAATAAAGTGAGGCCTAGAGCCATTTCACTGAAATTGGCAATCGGCAATTGGCAATCGGCAATTCATGCAATCATCAATCTTCCCGGCCAACCGCCTACGCCCCCGCCTACATCAAAAGCCCGACTGCATACACAGCCCGACTGCTATAGAGGGCGGTTTTAGCCCGCATCCTTTCCGAGGCTTCGAGCGCGTGTTTTAGGGAATCAGGCGAACCGCTCAGGCGCCACTCGGATGGAGACTCCGCGGACTGTACAATCGCCGGTGTTTTCTCGATTATTAGCAGGAAAATCAATGACCAAAACAAGCTTTAAATTTTCCCGACTCTTTTCCCGGTTTCTTGTCGCAGTATCCGGCGCGCTGACCTTCTTGGCCTTAGGCATCCCCGCCTCCGCGCAGCAACCCGCCGCCGCGCCCGCCGGAACTCGCTACGACATTACGAACTATCGCATCGAAGCGCAGTTGGTTCCCGAACAACATCTTCTCCGCGCGGGTGCCGATGTCACTATTCTGCCCCTCGAGCCCACGCGTTCCCTCGTGTTTGAACTTAACGGATCACTTAAAGTTGAAAGCGTGGAAACCGGCGGCAAGCCGCTGACTGGTGTAGTTCAGGATGCCGTAGGTGTCGGGGCACTGGGGCCGAATGTCAGAGTCGACTTAGGGCAGGTCATGCCTGCGAATCAACCGATCATCTTGAGGTTTCGTTGGAGCGGCGCTTTGATGTCTCCAGAAGGTGGCCCGCTCGCGACCAGGCGTTTGGCTTACGTGGGGAACGAAGGTTCTTATCTGATGTATGCCTCACGTTGGTTTCCTTTCCATGACTATGCAGTGGATCGCGCGACCGCGGACATCACCTTAGTGGTTCCGACCGGCACTCAGGTAGCGGGCACCAGCGACGATCCGGTTGTCGGAGTTCCGTCCGCGAAGGACGGCACTACGCGCTACCGCTTTGTGCAAAAGCGGCCGGAGCTGATTGGAAACTTTGTTGCCGGGCAATACATCAGCAAGACACTGCGTTTCGGCAACTACGACATTCTCTTTTATGCCAAGCCCGGCAGCGAGAATCGCATTAATAGTTATGCGGAGCTGATGGGTCATGTGCTTGAGTTTTATACGAAGCAATACGGCACACCGCTCTTTGGCAATCGTCTGGTCGTCGCTCAGGTAGACGACGATACGCTCGACACCTATTCCGGAACCGGAATGATCTTCCTCGCTGCGCGGATGTTCGATAGCACTCGGCCGATTCCTGAAGAAAAGCTGGAAAGAGAAGTAGCTTACCAGTGGTGGGGGCAGACGGTGGGGTTGAAATCTTTTGACGATGCATGGATCTCGCAAGGCCTTTCGGAATGGAGCGCTTTTGCGTTCCGTGAATCCACTTTGACCGGCGGCGCACTCGATGCCGCACAGCGGGAGCAACAGGAGCGGGCACTTACTTTTGAACAAACGGCTTCGATTGCCCGGGCCCCAGGCGCCCTTGACGATCAATCAGCCGCTTACCAGTCTATCGTATTTCACAAGGGCTCGATGGTGTTTCGCATGTTGCGCGAAACGATCGGCAAGGAAAAGTTTGATCAACTCTTGCGTAACTTCCTGGAGACGTTCCGGGGCAAGAGTGCTTCGATTGACGACTTTGAAAAACTGGCTACACAGGTCAACGGCAGCAACCTGCGTTATTTTTTTGCGCAGTGGGTGGAGGGCACCGGGGTTCCCGAGTTTACTGTCGACTATCAGATTATTCGCACGCGCGGCGGCAAGTTTCGCACGCGCGGAACGGTCAAGCACACGCTGCAAACGCTGCGCATGCCGGTGCAATTGATGCTGCGTGCCGAGGGAGACAGCCAGACAACAACCACGACGATTGAGGAGCGTAGTGAGGACTTTGACTTCGAATCAAACGGCCAGCCCTTAGAAGTCGTTGTCGATCCCAATTACCGCATTCTACGCATGTCTGACGAACTGCGGGTCTCGATTATAGCGCGGCGCGGCATCGAGCAGATGAAGGAAGGACTTTACGCCGAGGCCCAACAGCAGTTTGAAGCGGCGCTCAAGTTGGACCGCTCGAATTCGTGGGTGTACTACAACCTTGGTCTGCTTTTCCTTGAGCAGCGCAACTGGAGCCAGGCGCTGGATAATTTCGACGCGGCGCTGAATGGAACGTTGAAACCGTCCTGGATTGAAGTCTGGGCGCGCATCAAGCGTGGCAATGCTTACGATGCCCAGGGCGAGCGTAGTCGCGCGGTGAGCGAATACAACAAGGCGGTGCAGTCGGGCATTACTTACGACAACGCCCAGGCAACCGCGAAAAAATTTCTCGCAACGCCTTACGATCCGAAAGCGACACAGACCGCAGGCGTGACGCTGCCGGGGAACTGAGTAGCAAGTCTATTCAGCGTGGAAAAGAAAAAGATAATTTTCCATATATCATTTTCCAATTCTCATCTTTCATTGCTTATTCAGCTGGAAGAATTATCTTCCGTTTTCCGGCCTTAGCGATTTTCCTGATTTGTGCTGATTAGTGTGGGTTGTGGTTTGTTGTAGCCGATTGCAGAGGCGAACCACGAAAATACACGAACTTACACGAATCGAAAATCGCCGCAACGGTGGGATTAGGCTCATCAACCCCAAATGGAAAATGAAAAATGGAAAATGACATATGGAAAATGCCTTTCTATTCCATGGGACTGTCAGCGCCGATAATTCAACACATACTCAGGGACGCTGATTTCACACGGTAGCTGAGGATCCGGAATCGGTTCGCCGGCCACAATTCGCAGCGGAACCACACCCGCCCACACGGGCAAGTCGTAATCCTCTTCGTCATCGATTGGCGGACCGGTTCGTACTTTCGCAGATACTTCTTCCAGCGGCAGCACGAGCACGGTAGTCGCTTTCAATTCCTGCTCTGTTGGCTCGCGCACTTCCTGCCAGCGTCCCCGAATCACATGCTCGGAAAAAGCCAGAAGGGCAGCGTTCTTTTCCTCCGCGTCTTCAACGAGGGTCGCGTTACCGAAGATGACAACCGAACGATAGTTGATCGAATGATGAAAGGCTGAACGCGCCAGCACCAGCCCGTCGACAAGAGTCACGGTTACGCACGCGGCAACGCCTGTTTTCAGAGTGCGCAACATGCGGCTTGCCTGTGAGCCGTGGATATAGAGCTTGTCATTGATGCGCCCATAGCCTGTCGGAATCACGACCGGCTTGCCGTCAGCAACAAAGCCAACGTGACAAATAAAACCTTCGTCGAGAATCTTGTGAACCAGATCGCGGTCATAGAAGCCACGGGCTGGAAGTCTTTTAAGAGTGGTGCGGTCGGTTTTGTTGTAAATGGGCATGGCGCAAGAAAGTCGTCTCAAGTCTCAGGAGCTTACACTCGCTTCATGGTACATCGTGTCATTTCAGAGATAGTTGTTACTACACATATAGGAATACGATCCACGAATTCACAATAAGGCCACGAAATGACTTGAGACCTGAAACCTGAAACCTGAAGACTTGAGACCTGGGACTTGAGACTCGAAATCGATCAAACAGCAATAATCGCGATTCCGTTCTGATTAGCCAGTGCCAGCATCTCGTCACGATCGAACATCAGGGTCTTGCCGGCTGAGATGCAGAGACAAGTGGCGCCCGCCTCAATCATCGCTTCGATTGTGGGCAGACCCGCGACCGGCACATCAAAACGCATGTCCTGATCAGGTTTAGCTACTTTGACTACGGTCAGCCGGCCACCAGCTAGATTTGCGCGCTTGCCGCGCAGCAACCCAGCCAGCCCACGCACGATGCCACCGGGTGCTTCCGGTCTGCTCTCCTCGCTCTCCGGATGCAGCGCCGGTGCTTCAGGCCCGGTCCGCGTTAAGCTTCCCGCCCGGCGAATCGTCGCATCAGTTCCTTCCATTGCTTCGATGGCTACGCAAGCCTTGCTGCGCACCACGATCGTTTGCCCAAGGTCCAGGCGCGCAATCTCGCGCGCTATCCCCAGCCCATACTCGATGTCGCCTTGTTCACGCTCATCGGGTTGACGGGTGGTAAGCGTACCGGCTTGCGCTAGTTGGTCTTGCAGAAAGTGAGTGGAGTCGATCAGTTTGATACCCTCGCTCTGCAATTCATCCGCAATCGCACCAATCAAAGAGTCGGTATTTCGTCGCGGCAGCTTCCAAAGGAGTTTCAACATACGCGCATCCGGCACCGCGCGACTGAAAATCTGTACGTGCCGGACCTGGCCGGCCATGATCGCTTGTTCCACACCTTCGTCCTTGAAGAAGCGAATCATTTTTCCCAGTTGGCCGATGCCGACCCACTCCACGCGATCCGCGAGACGCTCGATGATGGGATCGGTTTCTTCGTGAATGGCCGCCACTGACAAGCTGTCGCCAGCGCGCCGGGCGCCTTCAGCCACGAGCAGCGGAAACTTGCCGTTACCTGCAATTAAACCGTAGCGCATGTGAAAAGCTTAACTCGTAAAAAGAAAAACCTCACCGCCAAGGCGCCAAGACCGCCGAGGCGCAAAGAAAGCAAACAAAAAGACCACCCAGTCGGTTGATTGTTGGTTTACAAGCCAAAGGCTTCTCGGCGGCTCTGCGCCTTGGCGATAGAGTGGTCCTACTTGATGACGCCGCGCTGGGAACTTTCAATAAACTGAACCAAAGCATCAACCTCGGGAGAGTCTGTTAGTTCGCGGCGAATCTGTTCAATCGCCTGACTGGTGTTGAGCTTTGCCGAGAGCAGCAGATGGAAAGCATGATGCAAGGCCTTAATCGCTTCGCGCGTATACCCGCGCCGTTTCATTCCCGTCGTATTGAGGCCGTAACAGCGCGCGTGATTACCAACCGTAAGAGCGAACGGCAAAGCGTCCTTGACTACCACGGAGTAGCCGCCAATGTAAGCCTCGCGGCCCACGCGGCAGAATTGATGAACTCCTGAATACGCGCCGATATTCGCCCGATCTTCGATCACGACGTGTCCCGCCAGGGTGGCGGCATTCGCCATGATCACATCGTTGCCAATCACGCAGTCGTGGGCGATGTGCGCTTGCGCCATAATCAGGCAGTCGTCGCCTACCTGCGTAAGTAAACCGCCGTTCGCCGTGCCGCGATGAATGGTGACGAATTCACGAATCTGGTTCCGACAACCAATCCTGGTTTCCGAGGGCTCGCCTGCGTACTTCAGATCCTGAGGCGCCAGTCCGATCGAGACGAAGGGGAAGATGCGCGAGCCGGCGCCGATTGTGGTCTTGCCATCAATCACACAATGAGATTCAAGTCGAACCCCATCTCCTAACTCAACCTCGTCGCCGATTATTGAATAAGGTCCGATCTGGCAGTTCTGACCAATTTGAGCTCGCGGGCTAACAACCGCGGAGGGATGAATGTTTGCCGGATGCGCAGCAGTTGCCATATCAGTCACAGGGGAAGAGGAGAACCGGGAAACAGGGGAACGGGGGAACG
>DASSCX010000065.1:0-14525 GCA_035697425.1 Pyrinomonadaceae bacterium
AGATGTGGATATCAGCGTAATCGCGCGCGGCACTCCCGGATTCACGGGAGCCGACCTTGCCAACCTTGTAAACGAAGCCGCCCTCAACGCTGCTCGCTACAACAAGAAGCTAGTGGCGATGGCGGACTTTGAGCTCGCAAAGGACAAGGTGTTGATGGGTGCCGAGCGCAAGAGCATGGTCATCTCCAACGAAGAGAAGCGGGTCACCGCCTATCACGAAGCGGGTCACACCTTAGTCGGTTTGAAAGTGCCTAACGCCGATCCGGTGCACAAAGTGACGATCATTCCGCGCGGCATGGCGTTGGGTCTGACTCAACAGTTGCCGGAAGGCGATCGGCATAATTACAGCGAAGAATACTTGCTGGGCCAAATCGCGATCCTGATGGGCGGCCGCATTGCCGAAGAGTCTTTCCTCGGCAGCATTACGACTGGCGCTTCCAATGACATCGAACGCGCAACTGAACTCGCGCGCGCGATGGTTTGTGAATACGGCATGTCGGAGATGGGTCCGCTCACCTTCGGTAAGAAGGAAGAGCAAATCTTCCTTGGTCGCGAAATCGCGCAGCACCGAGACTTTTCGGAAGAGACTGCGATAAGGATCGACGAACAGGTGAAGAAGATCGTAACCGCTCAATACCAGCGGGCGCGAAACATTATCGAAGAGAACCGCGATGTGATGGTCAAGTTGTCGGAATGCTTGCTGGAGCGCGAAACGCTCGATGCCGTTGAGATTCGACGCATCGTTGCCGGATTACCGCTGGATGAACAACAGCCGGTGTCAGATCCGGGCAGCAATGACGAAGATCGCCCGCAGCTGAAAGAGCCCACGGCCAAACCGCTGAAGCCAATCCTGCCGCCGATTACCGGAGGCAATCCGGCTCCGGCATAAATCCGGGAAAAAGGATAATAGGGGAAGAGGGGAATGGATGCTTGTCCGTTCCTCTTTTATTTTCAAGTGGGGCTTTGTCTCGAACAGAAAACACAAAAACATTTTCCATTTCTCATTTGTCATTTTTTATTGGATTACGACAATGCAGCAAAGTCGCCAAAGCGCATTCACTGCTTTTCGTGTTGTTTAGTGTTGCTTCGTGGATCGTTATTGCTGCAGCACTAAAGAGTACGATCCACGAAATCTCACGAACTGACACGAATTACCTCGTCAGGTTTTAAAAGGTTCAGGCAGTGGCTTAGCTTCCTTTTGCGGCTCAGCGTCTTGGCGACTCTGCGATTCTGCGCTTTTGGACGTCTCTTCTTCCAATGACAAATGTTTTTTTCTTTCACCCCGTTCCCCTTTTCCCCTCTTCCCCGTTCCCATATCATCCTTCCATGCATCGAGACTGGCACATAGGCGGCGGGCGAACTCTCCCCATCGGCAAACGCACTCTCGTGATGGGAATTCTCAACGTCACGCCCGACAGCTTCAGCGACGGCTCGCAATTCTCTTCCCTCGATCAAGCTTTAGCACATGCGGACAAAATGATCGCTGAGGGGGCTGACATCATTGATGTGGGTGGGGAGTCCACGCGCCCGGGCGCCGTCCCGGTCACTGCCGAGGAAGAAATTGCTCGTGTCGTGCCAGTCATCGAAGCCCTGGCCAAGCGAACAGAACTTCCTATTTCGATCGATACAACTAAGGCTTTAGTTGCACGCGCAGCTCTTGCAGCCGGCGCCGCAATCGTGAACGACATTTCTGCGCTCCGTTTTGATTTTCGTATTGCCGATGAGGTCGCTGAGGCTGGGGCAGGTTTGGTGCTGATGCATTCACGGGGCACTCCCGTGACAATGCATAAGCTGCCACCGGTCGCAGATATCATGAAAGAAGTAATTAGTAGTCTGAACAGCAGCATTACGATGGCTGGACGCTGCGGCGTGAAACGGGAGTCAATCGCAATCGATCCGGGAATCGGTTTTGGTAAAAGCCCGGAACAAAACCTTGAGTTAATTGCCAAGCTAGATCAGCTAGCCGCCGCCTTTCCAGACCTGCCTCTATTGATAGGAACATCAAGAAAGTCTTTCATCGGCCGCCTGCTCGCCGATGAAAATGGCGAACCTGCGCCTGTCACCGAGCGCCTGTACGGCACAGTCGCGACGATCGCCGTTGCTACCTTGAGGGGAGCGAGTATTGTTCGAACTCACGATGTGGAGCCGGCCCGTGACATTGTGCGCGTTATCGATGCTCTCAGCACTTCGTAGCAAGGTCATGAAGATTGCAGCTTGCCTGCCGCGCTTTCATGCGAGAGAATCGCGGGGACCTTTATCACCGCCCACAAAGAAATTTGCTGATGAAAAACCTTCTGCGTCTCTCTGGGTTTCTGGTGCTGCTGCTCTTCGTTTCCGGCTTTGCCGAGTGCTACAAGCCGGTCACCAAGAACCAACTCCCCACTCACATCCGCACAGTCGCGGTACCGGCTTTTCAGAACGATGCCCTGCGTTACAAAGTTGAGTCACGTTTTACCGGAGCAGTGCTTGATGAATTAATTCACCGTGGCCGGGGTCTGAAGGTGCAGGGTGATCGCGAAGGCGCTGACGCGGTAATCGAAGGAGTGATGAAGAGCTTCAACTTCTCCGGTGTCCTCCTCGACGACAAAGGCCGCGCACGGATTTTTGAAGTGACGATTGTTGCCGCCGTTACCGTTCGGGATCAAACTCAGAACCGCGTGCTTTACGACAATCAAAACTTTGTCTTTCGGGGCGAGTATGAGTTCGCCAACGACCCGCGCAATTTCTTCAGTGAAGAAGATCCAGCCGTGATGCGCATGGCGCGAAGTTTCGCGGAGAGCATCGTTTCTACCCTTATCAACGCCGTCGACACCAGACCGAAGAAATGAAGACTGCCACTCGCATCGAGCTCCACCGCGCGCTGGGGCAAGATCAATTCGAACCGCTCTATCTCCTCATTGGCTGTGAAGGTTACCTGCGCGATGAGTCGGCTCGCGAAATTAGCGACTCAGCTTTGCGCGACACCCTGATTCGCGAATTCAACGAATCGACATTCAGTTTGCTGAACGGAGGTCCGCAGAGTGCAATTGCCGCCGCTGAGCAACTGCCAATGATGTCTACGCGTCGCGTCGTGCAAGTTAAGGACTTCAGCAAAATGCGCGAAACTGACGAAGCGGCGTTGATTCGCTATCTGAAAAACCCAGCCCCTTCCAGTGTGATGATTTTTAATACTGCGGAGCTCGATAAGCGCCGCTTGCTCACAAAGGCTTTGCTCGAGAGCTGCCTCGTGGTTGAGTGTCCGGCATTGAAAGACGGCGAGGCAATGAAATGGGTGAGGGATCGATTAAAGTCATTGAAGATCACTGCCGACAACGAAGCGTTGTCAGACCTCATCATGCTTGTAGGTACGGATCTCCAAACTCTCCAGTCGGAACTGGACAAACTAGCTTCGGCCGCCGGCGATTCGAAACGAATCACGCTCGCAATGGTTGGAGATTTGATCGGTCGTTCTCGCGAGCTTTCCAACTTTGAACTGGGCGATCATCTAATGAGTCGCAACCGCAAGGCGGCAGTGGAAACTCTTCATCGTTTGCTGGAAGGTGGCGCCGAACCGCTAATGTTGCTTGGACTCTTAGCCAGCAACTACCACCGGCTTGCCCTGGCAAAGGAAGCCCTTAAACATGGTTCGACGGCTGATGTTTTCAAAACGGTACCTGTGCCCTTCTTTAAGCGCGATGCATTTATCAATACGCTGCGGCGAAGCGAGGCCGACAAGATCGCTCATGGCTTGAAACTGATTGCGGCCGCTGATCTGGCAATAAAGACTTCACAGGCAACACCGCGGTTGCAGATCGAAATGCTGGTGTGTGAGCTTGCGGCGTAGTGTTCTTGGTGCTGTTGTGTCGTCACAGTTTCTTTAAGTCAGGTTCGAGCCACCGCTGCTTAGCGGCTGCCGATTCCACTACCTCCTTACTGTAATACTCAAAAGCTATTCGCGAATCATTAAGCTGGTTCACGACTGCGTTTGTAGCCTCGGGCAGCGTCAAATTCGGCGATACGTCTGCCAGCGTTCGTTGTACCAGGAGTATCCAAAAGCGTGTCAGCGTCTCGTGATAATTCGCGCGGCAATCGTAGTGATCCAAGAACCGGTGCAGACTTGCGCGCATTAAATTCAGTGCCTGCCCTTCATCCTGGCGTAGATACCAAACCGCAACGGCCAGATGATCACGGTGACCGAAATTGTCTTTGCCGGTAATGCAGGATTCAAATCCCCGCACCACTTCCTCAATCTCTGCTTCGCTTTTGTAAGTATGAGTCATCAGTGTGCTCCTCAGTTTAATTGGTCGTAACCCTCGAGTCATCACCCCAAACAAAAAGCGAGGCGAACCAATTAATGGTCCGCCTCGCCTAATCCGATTTGTAAATTGTATTACTTAGTTGCTGTCTGGTTCGCGTTTGTCGTCAATCTTGATTTATAACGAGCCGCCGTGTTCCTGTGCAGCACGCCTTTCTGCACCGCCTTATCGATAGTTGAAACAGTCTGCGGCAAGAGTGTCTTCACATCTCCACCGTCTCCGGCAAGCGCCCCGCGCAGTTTCTTAATCGACGAGCGCACGCGCGTGCGGTTGCTGCGATTAATCTGTTTGCGCTTCTCGTTCTGGCGCATTCGTTTTTCGGCTGACTTATGATTAGGCATCGAAATCTCCCGATATATCCGTGTCCGACTATCTGATCTCGGACTCTTTTGTTAGCTATTGTGTGCAACTTAGCCGCTAGCGCAAGTGACGGAGTATAGGGACGGCCCCGCATAGTGTCAAGGCGACTTGGTTTCCTCCATTCTCGCCAAGGACACCGCACTAGCGAATCCCCTGCTAACGAATTTGGGGCGCCCACGGAGGGACGCCCTACCCTATTAAGGACACGCAGCGCCGCGATTTGACATGCCTGCGAACGCTATAGTAGCGTCCCCAACGAAGCATATGTCGATGATCCTACCCCACGCTCTCGCAGCATTACCTGCGCATTATCCACCTAAATTCGAAAGTGAGAGTTCTTGAAGAAGATTGAACTTCCGCCTCGGGGACTGGAAACTCTGTTCGGTGTCCATGACCAGAACATTAAGTATCTGGAATCCCTTCTCGACGTGCGCATTAATGCACGCGGACAAGACGTTTCCATCGATGGCGATCCTAAAGATGTTGAAACAGCCGAAGGTATTCTCGACGACTTTTCGGCGTTGTTTCAGGAGGGACGTCAGTTTACGGATCGCGAACTGCGCGAGGCCTTTGCTCAGATCGCCGAAGACCGCGCTTTTAGTTTGCGCGATTACTACACCAAGTCGCGCTTCAATCCCGCCGGCAAAAAACAGGTAGCGCCGAAGTCTGCCACCCAGCGCAAATACCTTCAGACAATCCAGGACCGCGACGTCGTCTTTGGCATTGGCGTGGCCGGGACCGGTAAAACCTATCTGGCAGTTGCAATGGCCGTTCAAGCCCTGATGCAGAAGCAGGTCAATCGCATCGTCCTCGCACGTCCCGCAGTTGAAGCTGGGGAAAAGCTGGGTTTCCTCCCCGGCGACTTACAGGACAAAGTAGATCCTTACCTGCGCCCCTTGTACGACGCATTGTTTGATCTGATTGACTATGAACGCGTGACCAAGCTGCTGGAGAAGCGAGTGATTGAGGTGGCGCCGCTTGCTTTCATGCGCGGGCGTACTCTCTCTGATGCGTTCATCATCCTCGACGAAGCGCAAAATACGACGAGCGAGCAGATGAAGATGTTTCTGACTCGCATCGGCTTCGGATCGAAAGCAGTGATCACTGGCGACGTCACCCAGGTCGACCTGCCCGCCGGCAAGCGGAGTGGTTTGATCGAAGCTGAGCGAGTGCTCTCGAATCTGGAAGGGATCGAGTTTGTTTACTTCACTGAGAAAGACGTTGTGCGTCATAAACTCGTGCAGATGATCATCCGCGCTTACGAAGATCACACCAAGAAAAGCAACATCTAGCTCCGCTCCTGGTCCGCACTAATGATCGAAGTGGTAAATCGGCAACGTAAGATTCGCATCGATCCGGAGCGTTGGCAGCCCTTCAGCGAAAAAGCCCTGGCTGCAATTCGCAACAAGGCAGACGAGGCTACGATTGCTTTTGTTTCCGATCGACAAATCAGAGAATTGAACCGGCGGTTCCGGGGAATCGACAAAGCGACTGATGTTTTGTCATTTCCCGCTGGTGATGAAGCGGTCGGGGCGAGTGCTAACCTCGGCGACATCGCCATATCTCTACAGCGCGCTACCGTACAAGCCAAGGAAAACTCGATAACACTCGATGAAGAGATTGCTCAATTGATCCTGCACGGCCTGTTACATCTCTGCGGCTATGATCATGAAACAGATAACGGCGAGATGAACCGGCTGGAACTTAAACTACGTGCAAAGCTTAAGATTTGATGAAAGCCCTATAAGTATTTCATACCATTCTCACCGGGCTTTAGCCCGGTGTAGGTTAATCTCGACGATAGGAAACCGTTTAAACGGTTTCCATTTCGGGCGTCGCACTGAGCACCACGCTGAAGCGTGGTGAGAATGAAACCACGTTGGTCCCCAAACAAGCCTATTTGGTGATGGCTATTTGCGGTGGAGCAGCCCGGGCACTTTCCTACTACTGACAAACTCGCGTTTAGGAACTACTATCTAGCAGCAAATGCAAATTGAGATATTGCTTACGATTCTGCTGCTTTTTGTTCTGTCTTTGCTTGCCACGGTCGACATGGCTTTTAGCCATCTCACCGATGTCGGACTAAGGCGCCTCATCAGCGAAGCCGAAGAGCATCCCACCGCCCGCTCTTCCTTTCTGCGGCAGGTACTCTTCGAGAATCGCCAGCGTTTCAGTTTCACACTCACCGCAGCCATTCAGATCCTGCTGGTTGTGGTTGCGGTTCTTATCACTTCAATCTCGCTTACCCTTTTTTCCAACACTCGCTACGTGCTGCTCGGGCTGGCAACCGGATTGGTGCTGGCCGGTGTCTTCCGCCAATTGATTCCCCTTCTGTTGTCGCATCGCGATCCGGAAGCGACCTTCCTGTTTCTGCTGCCACTCGTCAGGCCATTTTATCGTGTGATGGCGTTTGCCGCAGATCCCTTTCACAACTGGTTCGACCGGGGGCGTCGCAAGGAACAATTGCAAGAGGATGGTGACGACGAGGATGATGAAGACCAAGCGGATGATATTCAGGCGTTGATTGATGTAGGTGCGGCCGAAGGAATCCTCGAGGAAGAGGAAGGCGAGTTAATTCATTCGATCCTGGAGTTTGGCGATACGAGTGTGGGCGAAGTGATGACGCCGCGCCCGGACATCGTGGCCCTGCCCAGCACCGCGAGCGTGCGCGAAGCTCGGGATGTCATCATCGAATCGAAATACTCACGCTTGCCCGTCTACCGCGATCAGATCGACAACGTCGAAGGTTTTATCTACGTGCGCGACCTGCTGCAATGCTGGGCCGAAGACCAGGAGACTGAGTCGATCGCCTCCCTCGTGCGTCCGGTTTATTTTGTCCCTGAAACCAAACCTGTCGCCGAGCTCCTGGAAGAAATGCAGAAGGCCCACGTGCAACTTTCCATGGTCATTGATGAGTATGGCGGCGTTGCGGGGTTGGTAACGGTCGAAGATATTCTGGAAGAGATCGTTGGTGAAATTGAGGACGAAGATATTGGCGGCGATGAAGCTGAGATCGTGGCCGGCAGCGGTGGGGTCTACGAAGTGCTGGGCTCGACCGAAATTGGCAAGATCGAGAGATTGTTCGACATAGAGATCGAAGCTGACGATTTCACTACCATTGCCGGACTCGTGATCAATGAATCGGGAAAGGTCCCGCGGTCCGGTGAACAACTGGCTTTTCGTGGCTTGGAAGTGGAAGTTCTGGAAGCTGACGAAAGACGCATTGGACGGCTGCGCGTAAAGCGAGCAGCGGGTAAGAACGGCAACGAAATAACGACCAGCTAATGTCTGCCTCGCCCCCATCTTCTGGACTGGTGCAAACGAAGTGCGCGGCTTGCGGTGAGGAGTTTGGCTGCGGTGCAAATGCTACCTGCGAAGGTCTCGCCCCGGATTGTTGGTGTGCCGCTTTCAAGGTAAGCGAACGGGAGCTGGAAGAGTTACAGGCAAGTTATCAGGGCTGTCTTTGCCGGAATTGTTTGACTCGGTTGGTTGAAGATAAGCGTTCCAACGTGAGAGATGATTTCGGATTAACACCTCGCTATGGCAACTAAAAGAAGCAAATTTTTAGGCGGCAAGAAAATTGACCCGGCGCCGATTCATGCGAAAACAACTGTAGCCGAACTCGTCGATGAAGCGTTTCTCGCTTACAACGCTGCGCGACTACGTGAAGCCTGCCGGCTCTTTACGCAAAAGATGCTCGAACCCGAGGTGACGGTCGGTGTTTCGCTCACCGGTGCGTTAACACCAGCGGGACTGGGGATTTCTGCGTTGATCCCGCTAATTAAAGCGGGCTTTATCGACTGGATCATTTCAACAGGCGCGAATCTTTATCACGACACTCACTTTGGCATCGGCCTTTCAATGCACCAGGGAAATGCGCAAACGTCGGACATTGTTTTGCGTGAAGAAGAAGTGGTTCGCATCTACGATATCTTTTTTGATTACTCGGTGCTTTTGGATACAGACGCTTTTTTCCGCAAGATTATTGAGGCTGAAGAGTTTCAGAAGCCGATGTCCACTGCGGAGTTTCATTATCTGTGCGGCCGCTACGTACATGAACGCGAACGCGCACTTGGCTTGAAGGAAAAATCTTTGTTAGGTGTGGCGTATGAGTATGGTGTTCCGATCTATACCTCTTCTCCCGGAGACTCTTCGATTGGGATGAACGTGGCGGCTAAAGCGCTCCAGGGATTTAAACTCGCTTTCGATCCGTCGCTCGACGTCAATGAAACAGCCGCCATTGTCCTGGCGGCCAAACGCAACGCCAGTGAAACAACTAAGAGCAAGAAAAAGCGCAAGGGGTTATCAGCAGTTTTCATCCTGGGTGGTGGTTCGCCGAAAAACTTCCTGCTGCAAACAGAACCTCAGATCCAGGAAGTGCTGGGCATCGACGAGCGTGGCCACGATTATTTTCTGCAAATCACCGACGCGCGTCCCGACACAGGCGGACTCTCCGGCGCCACTCCCGGTGAAGCCGTCTCCTGGGGCAAGGTCGATCCCGATCGCTTGCCTGACGCGGTAGTTTGTTACGTTGATTCCACAGTGGCGCTTCCGATCATTACGGCCTATGCTTTGGCGACGCATCAGCCGCGCAAACCGAAACGTCTTTACGACAGACGAGACGAGTTTATGAAGCTGTTGGTTTCCGAATACAAGAAATCCAAACGACGTTAGGTCCAAAGATACTGCGGAGCAAAGGCGACAAACGGGATCATGAGTACTTCCAGCATCTCTTTTCCAAAAACCTACGACTGTGATAAGTGTCCGGCTTATTGCTGTTCAATCTACGACCGCGTTCAGGTTACCAAACGCGACATTAATCGCCTGGCGAAACACTTTGGCGTCACTTTCGAAATAGCCCAGCAGCGGTTTACACGACTCTATAACAACGAACGCATATTACGACGCAAGGCCGATCCAATCTTCGGGCAAGCGTGCAAGTTTCTTAATCCGGAGACGCGGAAGTGCGGTATCTATCACGCGCGTCCCGCCGTCTGCCATGAATTCCCAACGACTAAGCGCTGCGCTTATTACGACCTGATTCAGTTCGAACGAACGCAGCAGGACGACCCCGACGTAGTGCCCCTCGTTAAAATTACATTTCGCAACGGCCACAGCTAGGCAGGAACAATCAATGCAAGACGTATTGGCTCGACTCATCGGCAAGAAAGTTGATCTCTATTGCGGCAGCGCATCGAGCCTGCGAGGCGAAGTGATCAGGGTCGAAGGGCCTGTGCTGCACCTCAAAGACAAGGACGAAAAAATCTGCTTTGTGTCCATCGATAAAATTGTGGCGGTTTGGGAAGCTACGGACGAGGACCACCAGGCCGGTTTCGTTTCAAATCTCTGACCAAAGACTAGCGGAGCAAAAAAGGAACGCCGGCGCTGGTTACAGCGACGGCGTTTTTGATTTAAAGCCGAAAAGCTCGACCCTGTTATTCAGACGCGGGCGTTGGCGGCAGCGGCACGCGCCGGAAACCGTCAATGCGAGCCAGCCAGTAATCATTGAAGGGTGAATAAACTACGCCATGGTGTCGCGAGGCATGATAGAAGCCATTCGCATCGGCAACGATGCCGATATGCCGCAGGTTGCTGAAGAAAACCAAAGTGCCAAACTTCACTTCTTCCTCGGGAGTCGCCGGCGCGAAGCGTGACCAGAGCGTGCGCGCGCTGCCGCGTTCAAAGTCGATGCCCACCGACTGGAATGTGCTCCAAACAAATCCAGAGCAATCGAACGCGGAGGGTCCTTCTGCGCCCCACGAATAACGAGCACCAAGTCGCTGATCGATCGCGGCAGACATTAGTTGCTGAAATTTCGCCGACGCGAGCGTTGGCGTCATAAGAGATGAAGCCTTGATATCGGCGGGCGATGCCACCGAAAGCACTACCGGATCGTCATTTAAGGCGACCTGGTTTAAGGCTTGATCCGTTGGAGCGATTTGACGTTGGAGAGTCTCGCCCGTCTGCGCAACAACCGCGACTGACAGCATGCTGAGGGTCAAACACGCGGCTATCGTGTAGGGGAACCAGTTTCTTAGAGTCATAGAAAGGGGAACTATCCTCTCCTAAAATATTTTCTTTTGTCTTTACTGACTGAGTGAGGGGGGCCACTACCTGAAAGCTAAGCGAGTGTAGCGGCTAGAGAGAGGCTGAACAAGAACCAATGTGACTGTTTCGTGACGAATCACAACACCTTCATCACCTGCGCACCGAAAGGGTTCACGGCTCCAAATCCAAAGTGGATTATGTTCCGAAACATCCAGGCTCGATGTTTCAGCACGAGACACTACGGTCAATGTGATGACACGGTAACTAACTTCGGCTACGGGATACCTGCCGATAGAGATTCAGGGCAAAAAGGAGGGTGAGTCCTAATATCATGGAAAAAAATCGAACTTGAATTGTCTTTACATAGATGAGAAAGGAGGAATAGGCGCGGATTCCCAAGACTGTGCTGCGCTAAGCCGCCTGTCCGGCGTGATAGTTCAAACCGACAGTGATGATTTTTTGCAGCAACTGGTCGTAAGGGAGACCTGAATGGGCCGCTGAGTCGGCGAAATCCTCACCTTCAGCAATTTGCGGATTGGGATTCGCTTCCAGCAAATAAAACTGACCTTCTTCCGTCATCCGGTAATCAAGACGGGCGTAACCACTTAAGAACAAGTAACGATAAATGCGTTTGGAGAGTCGTTCGAGCGTCTTATGTTGTTCGGGAGTCAGTTCGGCGGCCCGTGTGGCCACTCCTACTTTTTCCTGATAAGTGGGATCCCATTTCACTTTCAAAGTCGCGATGTTTTCTGCGCCTTCCGGCAGTTTCTCCATCACCAGTTCCCAGGGGGAGTAGGTTTGAATGTTCTGATTCCCTATCAGGCCGACATAAATTTCGCGTCCCTTGATGTACTGCTCGGCAATAGCCGCCGTTTTGTTCTGGCGGTGGATGAACTCAACTCGCTGCGCCAGCTTATCGTCGTCATGAACGATTGACGCTTGTGCGATGCCGACAGAACCTTCCTCGCTAATGGATTTGACCAGCAGGGGAAACTTCAAACGCTTGGGCCGGCGCACTTTGCGATTAAGGGGAAACACGGCGAATCCCGGGACCTGGATGCGATGGTAGGAGAGAATAATTTTGGTCAGCGCCTTATCGTGCGCCATCGTCAATCCCCGCGGGTTGCATCCCGTGTAAGCCTGCTTCATCAACTCGAGATAACTAACGACATGCTGATCGTAAAGCGGATAACCATGAAACTCTTCCAGTAGGTTGAACGCCACATGTGGTTTATGTTCCATCAAAGCATTGCCGATCACGTTCAACTGGTTATACAAACCAATGGGATAGACCTCATGACCCATCTTCTTCAGGGTCGAGACGACATCATACTCAGTCTTAATTTCAATTTTCTCTTTGTCGCTAAGTCCGTCCAATGAATCAGGCGGCACCAGGTCCTCGTGCATCAACACGATGATGCGCAGCTTCTTTTTGGGTTCAAACGTCATACGGCGATGCGATGATAACCTGAATGAAGCACGTTCATTACCTGAACTGTCAAAACAATCATGACGCGGCGCCGTGCTTCGCGCGGCGGACTGGCAACACGGAGCTTCAAGTCTTTGCAGCGGTCAATCATGTTCGCAAGCACGTGATCGATCGTGTACTGATGGACTCCGGTTCCTTCAGCCACAATCTGACGTACGTCGCGACGCACACTTCGCAGGAAAATTGCCGCACTTAGTTTGCTCTTATGACGCGGATCTTCGGAGAAGATTCGTTTCAAATCCCGATCATAGACTGCCGGCCAATCAAAATCATACTTTTCCCGTTTGCGGCGATAGTGCTCGCGCAGAGTGATCTTTAAAGCGGAGAGCGGTTCGACCTTGGTGCGCAAACGGTTGCGCGGCTTAGTGCCGGCGAGTTCCTGCATTAGTTCATCTATGTACTCAAGTTTGCGCAAAGCCGGCCAGCCTTTGTAACGCCGGCGCCAACGTGAGCGGGGCGTAAGCCAGACGGCGAACGTTTCCGCAAAGTCCTCGGCGGGATGTGCCTGCGCGTACCAGGCCGGAAGGTGCAGCACATAGTTGCGGCTCTTTGGTTTGGGTTTGTAAAAGTCCGGATAGGGTCGGGCAAATGAACCAAAGAGCTCGCGCCACTGCCGTTTAAAGTGCAAACGAAAAGCCGTGTCGAGCGCATGCCCGGCTTCGTGACGAAGAATTCGCATGCACTCCGGATCGGTTCCGCCTTCAACTTCCAGCATCTGTTTGCGTTCAAGTTTCATGAGACGCGGATGCGCCAGGTAAAACGGAATTGCGATGCCCGGAACGCCATCCGGTGAGAACCACTCTTCAGACAGCCAGACGTGCGGCTTGAAGCGAATGCCACGGCCATTAAGTTCACTGTAGAGTCTTCTGATGTGCCCTTCGAGGAAGGAACCTTTGATTTTTACTTGCAGGTCGCAGATGCGGGTATCCAGCAAGTGCTCGTCGGTGAGGTTATGCCAAGGGAACCGGTAACTCACAGCGCGCCCCCTCTCAAAATCCGAGTTCCAGGACTGGGGTGGGGACCTGGAATTTCAGTCTGATAGTCGCTTTTGTGGAGGAAATGACCGGAAAAAACCAGCATTAAAGGCTTAGCGTGGCTGGAATAGAGCCATCGATCTGCGTTCAGAATTTTAGGAACGCGTCATTGTAACGGCCTTCGGCGAGATGCGCTAGCAGGACCTCCTGATCGGCGATTGCGGATTTCCGATCGGCCCTTGCCGATGGCCACCGCCCGGTGGTACTGACCTCGCCGGGTCCGCGCCTTGAGCGAACGCCAATTGGCAATCGGCAATGAGTTTAGCTGGGAGGATGCACTCCGGTCTTCAGGAACGACGAGGGGCAAAGCTTCTCCACGACACAATCAGCGCAGAGTGGATTGCGGGCCTTGCAAATGTTCCGCCCATGAAAAATCAGGAGGTGCGAGAAGATGACCCAATCCTTCTTCGGCACTAGCCCAATCAAATCCTTCTCGATCTTCTCAGCCTGCTTTTCTTTGGACAGTCCCAAACGGTGCGAAAGTCTGGTCACGTGTGTGTCAACGACAACTCCTGATGAGATACCAAACGCGTTACCCAAAACCACATTCGCAGTCTTCCGCGCGACACCGGGGAGTTCGAGCATCTCCTCCATCGTATGGGGCACGCGGCCGGAATATTTATCGGTCAACATTTTTGCCGTGCCTTGGATCGACTTCGCTTTGTTGCGAAAAAATCCGGTGGTGCGGATCTCATTCTGAAGCGTCGTCGGAGAGACTTTCAGGTAGTCTTCTGGCTTTCGATACTTGCGAAAAAGATCGGCAGTCACAATGTTGACCCGCGTATCGGTGCACTGTGCGGAGAGGATCGTAGCAATCAACAGCTCAAATGCGTTGGAGTGATTGAGCGCGCATTTCGCGTCAGGATAGGCGCGCTTCAATGTCGCGATGATCCTGCGCGTCTTTTGTTTTAGGTCCAGGTTCAGTACATCCCTCCTGCTCCGAGTCTATCGTCTCCCATGGGCAATCTTTTTCGCTTCAGGTAATGAACGCAGCCGCAACATTGCCACAACACCTAATAGCGGCCCGGGTGCGAGAATCACAAAAGCGTGGCGCCAGCCCGCGGCTTTGAGGAACAGAGGGACAAGCTCAATTGAAATCGTCGTCAGCAAAAAACCGATAGAGGTTTGAATCGTCAAGGCGGTGCCAAGGTACTGCTGGTTGCCGAGTTCAGTTACACAAGTCGAGAACTGGGCCGAGTCAGCGACGACTGTCGCACCCCAAATCGCCGCGACTGTTAAGAGAAAGACAGGATTGCCGCCAAAGAGAAAACCAATTAAGAGACAGCAACTGCCGCTAAT
>DASSCX010000066.1:0-8507 GCA_035697425.1 Pyrinomonadaceae bacterium
CGTGAATCGCGACCTGAAACCTGAAACCTGAAACCTGGCACCCGGGAACTCGAAACCCGAAACCCGAAACTCGAAACTCGAAACTCATCAGGAGCTTCCTCACATGCTCTTCCGCACCCTCTCCGCTGCCGTCTACGGCATCGACGCAGACCTCGTTGATATTGAAGTTGACCTAACGCCTACTCGCGGCGAAAACGACACCCTTACTGTAACTATCGTCGGCTTGCCTGATGCCGCCGTGCGCGAATCGCGCGAACGAATTCGCGCCGCTATAACAAACTGCGCTTTCTTTTTTCCCTTTCAAAAGATCACGATCAATCTTGCCCCGGCAGACGTCCGCAAAGAAGGCGCCAGCTTTGATCTCCCGATTGCGCTGGGAATCCTCGGAGCAAACGGCGATCTGGCCGAAGAAAACAATCTGATCAATGTCTTATGCGTCGGTGAACTGTCGCTTGATGGGCGGGTTCGGCCAATCAAGGGCGCTTTGCCAATTACGATCCTCGCGCGCGAAGCTTTGATTAAGCATGTGATTTTGCCGGATGAAAACGCGAAGGAAGCGGCGGTAGTTTCCGGCGTCAATGTTTATCCAGTGGCTGACCTGAGAAGCGCGGTTGATTTGGTTGCAGCGCTTAAGTCTGGTGACCCGCCGGAACCGCTGCGAGTGGATCCGAACGAAGTGCTGCTGCGACCCGACAATTACAGCGTGGACTTTCGCGAAGTGAGGGGTCAGGTTTCTGCAAAGCGCGCGCTTGAGGTTGCTAGTGCTGGTTCACACAACATTCTCCTGATCGGCCCGCCAGGCTCAGGCAAGACGATGTTGGCGAAGCGCCTGCCAACAATCCTGCCGCCTCTGGAATTCGAAGCAGCACTCGAGTTGACCAAGATTCATTCGGTTGCGGGAATGACAGGACGCTCCGGGCTCGTAGCCGAGCGTCCGTTTCGTTCGCCCCATCACACGATCAGCGATGCCGGATTGATTGGTGGTGGCGCCGTCCCGCGTCCTGGAGAAGTTTCACTCGCGCACCAGGGAGTTCTGTTCTTGGATGAGTTGCCGGAGTTCGATCGCAGCGTGTTGGAAGTCTTACGCCAGCCTTTGGAAGACCAGAAAGTAACAATCAGTCGCGCCGCAATGTCGCTAACGTTTCCGGCGTCGTTCATGTTGGCCACGGCAATGAATCCCTGTCCCTGCGGGTTCTGGAACGACCCGACGCGCGAATGCCGCTGTACGCCTTTGCAGATTCAACGTTACGTCGGTCGTATCTCCGGCCCGCTGTTGGATCGCATCGATATTCATGTCGATGTGCCAGCGGTTAAGTTTCGTGAGCTCGCCGGTGAGCCGGCCAGCGACGCTGAAAGTTCGGCGATGATTCGCGAGCGAGTGTTGCACGCGCGGGATCGGCAACGGCATCGTCTTGGCAGGGAGAAAATTTTCGCCAACGCGGCGATGACGCCGCGCATGATTCGCCGCTTCTGTCGTATCGATGCCGAGAGTGAACAAATGCTGGAACGGGCAATGATCAAACAAGGCCTGTCAGCACGCGCTTACGACCGCATTTTGAAGGTCAGCCGGACGATTGCGGATTTGGAAGGCTTTGAAAAGATCCAGGCACCACACGTTTCCGAGGCGGTGGGTTATCGCTCGCTGGATCGAACCTACTGGACGTGAGTCCATTTTTCCCGCTGGATCTGAGACAACAGGATCCGAAGTGTTGCCGGTACGTGAGAAAAGCGCTAACTTTTAGCCGTTAAAGGCAACGACGCGCTTAAAACGCCGCATCACACCCCCGCCAGAGGGTACGTAACCTCGCAACTCCCAAACGGGGGATTTTGCTGTGGTTTCCTGTACCGCTCCTTGAAATTCGGCGGACGCGTGATAACTTGACGTAAAGGTAAGACAGCAAGTAGTCCGGAAAGCTCCTTGTCGTTCTAACTAGACGAACACGTGACCGCAGCCGAAACCGACCCAGGAACAACCGATTACGGCCTGACACAGAGAGCCGCTCAGGGCGACATGGGAGCCTTCGAGCAGCTCTATCAGCGCCATAACCGGCGCGTCTATTCGCTCTGCCTGCGGATGACGGGGAATGTTTCGGAGGCTGAAGATCTCGCTCAGGAGGTCTTCATTCAGCTCTTTAGAAAAATTGGAAGCTTTCGTGGCGAGTCGGCCTTTACCACATGGCTGCACCGGCTTACCGTTAACCAGGTGCTGATGCACTTTCGCAAACGCGGCGTGAAGATGGAGCAGACGACCGAGGACGGCGAAACCCCGGTGCAGATAGTCAAAGGGACGGAAAACCCCAACGCGATGCCGGTTGTTGACCGGATTGCCCTCGATAAAGCCATTTCGCAACTGCCACCTGGGTATCGTACGGTCTTTACTCTTCACGATATCGAAGGGCACGAACACGAAGAAATTGCGCGGATGCTGGGATGCTCGGTCGGCACCTCGAAATCGCAGCTTCACAAGGCCCGCATGAAGTTACGTGGCCTCTTGAGGCAACAGAAAACGAAGGAGTAGCTTCCAAGATAGTCGACCACTTTTAATGGAAGTCACCCCAGACCGGAGGCCGGCAGCGCCTCGGAGCACAAACTCAATGCAGTCTCCCCTTGATTGCTCGGACCAATTGCCACACGGAAGAGCTAGAGCGTGGTCGAGCTGAGGTAAGACAATGAACTGCGAGAAGTGTCAGGAATTAATTCACGATTTGGTTGATGGAGCGCTCAGTCGCGAGGATTCTGCGACTTTGAATGCTCATTTGGAATCTTGTTTGACGTGCGCCGATGTGCGCGACGATCTCCAATCGATCGTGAGTTTTTGTCAGCAGAACCGGGGCCAGTACGTTGCGCCGCCTAATGAGCGGGCGCTTTGGTTGCGCATTCGGAATGTGATCGAGGCGGAACAAGCCGCGACGAGCGTTGCCGCTCCGGCGCCGCCGGGGAAACGAAGTGTTTGGCCAGCATTCCTCGGTAGCAGTTGGGAACTTTCGCTACCACAGCTCATGGCAGCCGTGGCCGCTCTTGTGGTTGTGGTTTCCCTCGCCACCGTGGTGGGTATGCGTCGCTTTGAAGCGACTAACGCGATAGATAATTCTCCCAACACGACCGCCGCAGGGTTTGCTGCCACTGGCACCAGGGTTCGCGATCGTATTTCACAACAGGAGCAGGCGATCAGTTATTGGAATCAGCGCGTAGAGTTGAACAAGGCGCGCTGGAACCAGCGACTGCGTGACACGTTCGATCGCAATATCCAGGTTATCGACCAGGCGGTTAATGATTCACTCAACGAGTTGAACCGAAATCCCCATGACGAAGTTTCTGAGGAGAGGCTGAACGCCGCTCTCAACGAGAAGCTGGCGCTGCTGAAAGAGTTTTCAGAATTATAGGACCAGTGCCTCACTCAAGATTCATAGTGAAGAGCCCCTTACAAATGCGTAATCGATTTTTGCTCGCGCGAGCCGGTTTCTCTCCCGCTTACATTCTCACGACTTTAGTCGTATTAGCCGGGTTGACCATCGGTTCCGCCAGCGTGTTCGCGCAACGTCAGGTCTCCAAACGATTCGCGACCGGAAAGAAAGTCCGCTTAGTTCTCAAGAATATCTCCGGCAAGGTCACGGTTGAATCGTGGGGCCGCGACGAAATCAAGATTTCGGCCACGTTGGAATCCTCGTCGACGACAGTGTTGCCTAAGCAGTACGGCGAAGGTGTGATCGTAGACGTGCTTAGCGACAATCGCGGACGCAGCGATGTCGGCAACGTCAATTTCAAGATTCAAGTCCCGGTCAACTCGATAGTTGATATCACAACCATCATGGGCGACATTTCGATCGCCAATATTCGCAGCGATATGGTGCGCGCTTATGTTAGTTCCGAGGGCGATATCGAGCTCACCAGCATCAACGCCAAAGAGGTTTACGCCCAAAACACGAGTGGTAATATTTTCTTTGATGGGGAAGTTATGCGCGGGGGCAAGTATCAATTTCAATTGGGTCAGGGCGACATCTCTATTAGGATTCCTGCGAGCTCAACTTTCGACCTGGACGCTTCTGCTCCTGACAGGAAACTTGCTCTGGGACAGTTTTGGAATAGTAGTTTCAGAACTGTGGGCGAAGGAAGAAAGTACAGTAAGACGATCGGGGACGTTAACGACGGCCGCGCAAAAGTGACCATCATGAACTTTCACGGGGGCATTACTTTTATTCGGCGCTAGGCTTAAGCTTCTGCTAATCGGCGCGGGCGCTTCTCTCATCAAGAAGCGCTCTTTTTTTGTGTAGAGCAGGATAAGTTCGAATGTTACTATCGCAAGCGAAATCTTGTTCACTAAAATGAACTGCTTGGTCTTCGATTAAAACGCATCCTGATGGCCTCCAAAGCAAACCGCTGCGCTCAATTAATAACGCCCTTGCACTTCTGCCTTTTGATACTTCTGACGGTTTTGCCAGTGAGTGCGCAGGAACGACCAACCACCCTGCTTGATCCCACCCACCTGCGCACCCGCACAGTTATTAGACGTGAGGCGACACGCTTCGGATACGGTGGGACGTTAACTTTAGTCGGAGCGCCTAACGGCTCGATAACGATCGAAGGTTGGGATCGTTCTGAGTTTGAGTTAACTGCCGAGATCGAACTGCGAGGCGAGACTGAAGAAGACCTCAATCGCCTGGCTCTCGTGAATGGTTTCATCTTCGAGGAAGGGGTAAATCACATTCGAATTTTGAGTGTGGGCACGCACGACAAAAAGTACATGCGTCGCGTTGCCAAAGCCTTTCCAAAAAACCTGCTGATAAATCCGTGGAAGATTGATTATCGCATCCGTTTGCCGCAGTTTAGCGATCTGGAGATTAACGCCGGACGCGGTCCGATCTCGCTCAAGAGTGTCGAAGGTTCCTTAGCTTTGACGGCTACCGAAAGTCTTGCTCAGTTAGTCTTAAGTTCCGGCATCGTCAACGCCACGGTGGGTTCGGGAAAGCTCGAAGTGAAAATTGCGCAGCGCAGTTGGAGGGGCACGGGTGCGGATCTGAGGCTGGCCGTAGGTGAAATGACCGTGGAACTACCGCCCGGATTTAGCGGGGATGTCGATGCAAGTATTCTGCGCACGGGAACGATTGAAGACAGTTATGGTGAGTTCCAGCCCCGGCAGCGCAACAGTATTACCGCGCAACTAGTGCGGGCGCGCGCCGGTGCTGGTGGGCCGATATTTAGGTTCACCGTGGCGGATGGAACGATAAAAATCAAGAAAACCGGTCTTTGATCTTTGGTCTTTGGCCTTTGTTCATTTGACTGTTCATTTGACGCTGGTTGCCTCATAGCATTAAAGGTTTGAAACAACTTCCGCCGAGCAAGCAAAGACTAAAGATCAAAGACCTAAGACCAAAAACAAAAAGCACGCAGAACTTGTCACCCCTTGCGTGAGCTTGTATTCTCCGACCCAATGAGCATCAAGTCTGATTCGTGGATCCGTCGCATGGCAGAGCAGCACGCCATGATCGAACCATTTGAGCCACAGCAAGTAAAACAAATCGACGGCCGGCGCGTAGTTTCTTATGGCACCTCAAGCTACGGCTATGACGTCCGCTGCGCGGACGAGTTCAAACTTTTCACCAACGTGTATAGCGCGATCGTCGATCCCAAGGAGTTTGACTCTAAGAGTTTTGTCGACATGAAAGGCGATCATGTCATCATTCCGCCAAATAGTTTTGCCCTCGCCCGCACGGTGGAATATTTCAGGATTCCGCGAAATGTGATGACGATCTGTTTGGGAAAGAGCACCTACGCGCGCTGCGGCATCATTGTGAACGTCACGCCCTTCGAGCCGGAGTGGGAAGGATATGTAACGCTCGAGTTTTCCAATACCACGCCCATGCCGGCAAAGATCTACGCGAATGAAGGTGTGGCCCAGGTATTGTTTTTCGAAGCCGACGAGGTTTGCGAAACCTCGTACAAGGATCGCGGCGGGAAATATCAGGGCCAGCACGGTGTCACGCCTCCGAAGTTATAGGCCGCTAAAACGACCGAATTCATCTAGCAAAGGAAAAGGCAATCCACTAACTCACACGAGCGCAATACCAAACATGTTCGTGTCAGCTGGTGTGGTTTCGTGGATCGTTCCGGTTAGACTTCTAAAAACATAACGATGTCAGATTCAATAAAGACCTTACGTTTCCAACAACTCGATTCGCGTGCGGTGCTTCCTACTCGCGGGACACCGCATTCCGCAGGCCTTGACTTGGTTTGCATCGAGGACACAAGGCTTGAACCCAAGACCCGGATTGGCGCCCGGACGGGCTTAAGCGTTGAAATTCCAGAAGGCTTTTACGGCAGAGTTGCACCGCGATCGGGGTTGGCGGCAAAGCAGGGAATTGATGTGTTAGCCGGTGTGATTGATGCCGACTATCGCGGTGAGATCATCTGTCTCCTCTACAACACGAGCGACGAGCTTGCGGTGCTTCCGGCCGGTAGCAAGATCTGTCAGCTCATCCTTGAGCAGGTGATCACTCCCACGGCGATATGGGCTAATGAGCTCGAAGCGACCGCACGCGGCGCAGGCGGCTTTGGATCGACGGGGAACTGATCATTTTCCATCCCGGGCTTAATAAACTTCCTTCTTCGTGGTGATTAGTGTGAGTTCGTGGTTCGAAGTGAACGAGGGACCAACCACTAAACGACACGAACTTACACGAATCACCAAGACTTGCTTTAAAAAACCGAGCTCGTCAACCCGCAAGTGGAAATCGAAAATGTATTGAGACTTGAAAATTCAGTTGAGAGCAATGGAAAGAGGTTCGGTTAAGCCTTCAACAATGAGCACGAGGCCACGCGGGCTCGTTACAGCTTCTTTGTCCGGCGTTTGAAAAAACAGAAAACCTTGCCGCTTACGCTCGCTCGGTGTCAGGGGTGTTTTCTGGTCCAGACCATAAGCGCCAAAATCCTTTTCAAACTGTTTTCGCGAATTCGGGTTGTAAGCGTAGACCTCATTCGCTTTGAGCACGCGGGAAATCGCTTGTTTAGGACTAAGGAGTTTCCATTCTTTCCCCGCAGTATCGCGTAAATGGAAACGAGTTTTCTTAATCTCAACCGGCACACCGCTCTCATAACCTATCTCAACCCGCAGCGGCAGTACGCCTGCGAGGGGCAGATTCGCCTCGAAAAGCTCCTGACTTTCCTCATCGCTGAGGAGCGGAGCAACCGCTACTACCAGTCCGCCGGCCCTACCACCTTTCACCTCGCCGGTCAGCGGCGGCAGCTCAACTACTGGCTTAACCCTATAAAGGGAGCCACCACAGGCATTGCTTAGCAAAGCAAGCAGGGCAGAAAGCATTAGTGTTGTTGGGAGCGCGAGTGATTTGCGGACCATGTGGCGCAATCTCTCACGCCGCATAGCGACTGTCAATCACTTTGGAGTGCGCCGGCAGAGGAGCGGCGACGGCGCTTTGGCTGCCGGACCAACGCTGAACGACAAGAGAATCCAAAGCGGTGTCGCGCTGCGCTTGCCACCGCACTCCAAAGCGTTGTGTTACTATTTTAAAAAAGATGATTAGACCATTCGGCTCTGTCCATCCGCAGATTCACAGCTCTGCCTACGTTGATGAGAGTGCCCAGGTGATCGGAGACGTTCACTTAGGCGAAGAGGCGTCGATCTGGTGCAACGCCACGGTACGCGGCGACATGTATTACATTCGCATTGGCAACCGCTCAAACGTGCAGGACAACAGCGTGATTCATACGCGCACGGGATCGCATCCGACCATCCTCGAGGATGAAGTAACAATCGGCCACAGCGTGACCCTGCACGGCTGCTATATCGAGCAAGGCTCGCTGATTGGGATTGGCTCTATTGTCTTGGATGACGTGCGAGTCGGGGCGCAATCCCTCGTGGCGGCGGGCTGTGTACTGACCCCGGGGACGATCATACCGCCGCGCTCGCTCGTGATGGGCGCGCCGGCGAAGGTGAAAAGGCCATTGGATGATGAAGAGGTCGCCGGGCTGAACCTGTTTTGGCAGAACTATGTTGAGTACACAAAGAGATACCATTCCGAGTTTCGAGTTCCGCGTTCCGAGTCCAAGATTTCGTAACGCGCTTTCATCCGACTGCGAGCCGGATCAAATATGCTAACTCGAAACTCGAAACTCGAAACTCGAAACTGATGGCTTCGAACACAAAACCAGCGCGCGGTATGCGCGATTTTCTTCCTGCGGATGTGCGACGACGTGAATACGTCATCGGCGTCATTAAGGAAGTGTACGAGCGCCATGGTTTTGAACCGCTGGAAACGCCCGCCGTTGAGAATATCGAAACCCTAACGGGGAAGTACGGTGAAGAAGGCAATCAACTCATCTACAAGATTCTGAAACGCGGCGTGCATGAAAGCACCGGTGAGGCCGACCTGGCTCTTCGTTACGATCTCACGGTGCCACTCGCGCGTGTGGTGGCCGAGTACCGCGATCAGTTACCCAAGTTTTTCAAGCGCTATCAGATTCAACCAGTGTGGCGTGCGGATCGCCCAGCGCGC
>DASSCX010000067.1:0-4013 GCA_035697425.1 Pyrinomonadaceae bacterium
CTATGCCCCTGGTTTTGGGCTTTCCCCTTAGCTTTATTAGGTCGAGAGAAGGATTAAAGGGCACAGCCCGAATGGTAAAGGCAACGCTACGGCGGGGCTTAGCCACCGCCTCACATCCGGCGGCAAAGCCGGATACTTCATTGCAAGAACTTTTAAGGCAACGCTGTTGTTCAGAGATTTGTGGATTGTTTATAGAAGCTAAGAGCTGAATCTCCCTGCTTCAGAACTCGATTCTGCTGAAGTCGCCCCACGTGATCAGGCAGTAAGTTTCTCTTGTCGTGCTCGACGATTAGCAACCCGTCTTCAGCGATTAGATTTCCCGTCAGAGATCCTAGGCGTTCGAGTACACGCAAGTAATCATCTGCATAAGGCGGATCGAAGAAGACAATGTCCCAACTCTCGCTACCTCGCTTTGCCGCCGCCCGCAGAAACTCAGATGCTTCGAGCTGAACTACAGCACTTTCGTCAGCTGTGACCCGACACAATTCCAAATTCGCTGCTATCAGCGAGCACATCTTTCGCGAACGATCAACAAAGGTGACATGCGTCGCCTCACGCGAAAGTGCCTCAATGCCAATGGCTCCGGAGCCCGCACAAAGATCCAAAAAACGTGCGCCTTCGATGCGCGGTGCAATCACGTTGAAGAGCGTTTCGCGCAAACGATCCGAAGTGGGACGCACCTGAAGCGAAGGAGGACTCTTCAGATTTCGACCTCGATACTTTCCCGCGATCACCCGCATCTCAACTCAACACCTTATCCAACTGCCGCCAATCCGAATCTCTTATCGCTCTGCACCCGTTGGATCATTCTCTTGGTTTCAACCGACCGTGCGCGTTGCGCCAGATAGAATTCAGCCTCCCGGCGCGCCTGCTCCAGGATTTGTTGGTCGCGGACGAGATTAGCGACGCGAAACTCAGGCAGGCCCGATTGTTTGGTACCCAGTAGCTCGCCAGCGCCGCGTATCTCCAAATCCTTTTCGGCGATCAGGAATCCATCGCTTGTTTGTTCCATGATTCCCAGGCGTTCGATAGCAATCGCGGTCTTTTTGTCCGCCGTCAGCAGCAGGCAATAGCTTTTTTCAGCGCCTCGACCTACGCGACCACGCAGTTGATGCAGTTGCGACAAGCCGAATCGCTCGGCGTGTTCGACAACCATCACGGAAGCGTTGGGCACATCGACACCTACCTCAATCACAGTCGTGGAAACCAGGATCTGAATCTCGCCGGCGACAAAGCGCTTCATTACTTCGTCCTTATCGGCAGCCTTCATCTTTCCGTGAATCAACCCGACGCGGTACTTGGGGAACACTACGTCCCGCAAGTATTCAAATCTTCTGGTGGCGTCGCGCAAATCCATCTTCTCTGACTCCTCAACGAGAGGGTAGACAACATACACCTGGCGGCCCGTCTTGATTTCGCGCGTTAGCAGACGCTTGACCTCCAGCCGCTGATCTTCGCCCAGCACTTTCGTTTCGATCGGAGTTCGCCCGGGGGGCAATTCGTCAATCACCGAAACATCAAGGTCGCCATAGGCTGTCATGGCGAGAGAGCGAGGAATCGGCGTGGCCGTCATCACGAGCACATCCGGATTGAGGCCGCGAGCGCGCAACTCTGCGCGCTGCATCACACCAAAGCGATGCTGTTCGTCAATCACCGCCAGCGCAAGTTTCTTAAAGGAGACCGCTTCCTGGACGAGGGCGTGAGTTCCGATGCAGGCGTGAATCTCCCCCGCTGCCAGCTCCGCCTGCAGGCGCTTCTTCTCGGCGGTCTTGAGCGAGCCGGTTAAGAGTTCAATGCGATATGGCGTGCGCGCCAATAGCTTTTTGATATTCCGCGCATGTTGCTCTGCAAGAATTTCGGTAGGAACCATTAGCGCCGCTTGATAGCCGCTTTCCATCGTCGCGAGCATTGTGATAAGTGCGACGATGGTTTTGCCGCTGCCGACATCACCCTGAAGCAGCCGATTCATAGGAGCTTCAGATTGCAGATCAGCAAATATTTGCTTTACAACACGCCGCTGGGCGTTAGTTAATCTGAACGGCAGCACGGAAGCGATCCGAGTTTTGACAGCGGCATCGATTCGGATGGTGGCCGCCTTTCGCTCTTTCACGCGCCGGCCGCGTTTCAAAGCAATTCCTAAAGCAATCCAAAAAAAATCTTCAAAAATGAGGCGACGATGAGCCGCGCTGCGAGCCGACTGGTATTCATTGAGGTCGGCGTCGTCAGCCGGAAAGTGAACTTCTCGCAGAGCAGTGGCGCGGCCAATCAATTTCTGTCGTTGGCGCAACTCCGCCGGAAGAGTTTCCTTAATCTCTTTGCTGGGAATTGAGTCGAGCAGAGCGTGGATTATCTCGCGCAGGCGCTTGGAAGAAAGATCGCCGAGCTTGCGGTAAATGGGTACACGCCGGCCAACGTGGATCGCCGCAAATCTGGGATCGTCGACTTCTTCTGTATCGACCTTTTTTTCACTACCTGTCTCGACAACGTCGTCATTCTGCAAGACCGGCAGCATTTCAAGTTCGTCGGCGGGTTTGTGGAGTCGCAGCGCAAAAGTTCCGCGACGCTCGTCCCACTCCCATTTGCCGAAGGTGATGAAGCGCGCGCCGCGCGTCAGTCGCTTCATGTAATAGTCGATGATGTCGCGAGCATGAGGGCCGGAAACAAACCACCACACCACCACCGGGCGGCCGCTGTGTAGTTTGTCAGTAGCGGTAACCTGAAAAATGTAGAGTTTGGGCTTTCCCTGGGCGCGGTTCTTGCCCACCTGGTAGCCACCTGCGACTTTGGGGAAGAGCTCGAGCGACGCCTCCACCCCGTCTTTCAAGTCGCGAATAGTTGTGAGGTTTGAGCGATCCTCGTAGCGCATTGGGAGGTACCAAAGCAGGTCCTCTACTGTTGCGGCACTGGCAGTTTTGCGGTTACCAAAACGCGCCAGACTTGCCGCGAGGTTTTGCGAAGTCGCCTGCCCCAGACGCGCAATTCGGTGCTTATGAAGTTCGCTGATCGGAGTTTCGAGGTTGAGCGGGGGGCGCATGGAAGACGATCATAGCATAGCGGCCTGAGGGTCTTTCTAAGAGCCGTCGGAGCATTGGGAGCAATCATTGCAAGAACTTCTCTTATTGAAGAACCGCTGCGGCTTTTGCCTCCGCCGATCCGCTCAACTCGACGTTGCGACAACAACTCGAGCACTTGATGAACTTGGTGAGGGTGCCTTACCGTTAGTCTATTGAGGTGCGGGTGCAGTTCATTCTGTCAACCCTTTGGGGTGCGGTGGCAAGCGAAGCGCGACACCGCTTTGGTTTGTTTTAAACTGGCGCTAGTGACCTATTTATAGCTGCTTTACATCTTGAGTTAACCCAAAGCGCCGTCGCCGCTTCGCTCTGCCGGCGCACTCCAAAACTGAGGGTGATGTTGTGACACAGCGTTTGGAATCACTTACCGAAAAGAGCATCCGCGAGGCGATCGAGAAGGGCGAGTTTGATAATCTGGCGGGCAAAGGGCAGCCGCTCGATCTCAGCGAGAACCCCTTTGAAGATCCAGATCTGCGGACGGTCCACCGTTTACTGCGGAACGCCGGATTCGCCCCCGCGTGGATCGAGGAACGAAAGGACATCGAAGCGCAGTTTGAGCTGGCACGCACGACTCTAACGCGAGCCTGGAGACTTTATGGACCCCGTGGCACAAGTCCAAATGTTGATGCCTGGGAGCGAAACGTTGCCGAATTTCGCGCCCAAGTCGCTGAGCTGCGGCAGCGGGTCCACATCTACAATCTGAAAGCGCCGGCGACCATTTTTCATAAGCGACAACTGGACGCAGATGCTCTGATTGAGGAAATTATTCAGGGCGGTTGAAAGTTGCTGATGAGAGAGGATAGACAATGAGTGCGAACGATCCGCTCGGGAGGTTGCGAGAAACAAGGCTAGTGTTATTGCATCTGCACAAAACGTTACTTGATGATGAGCGAGAAGCCTATGAACGTGTTCATGACCGCATTGAAAACAGCTACGAAGTGC
>DASSCX010000068.1:0-16650 GCA_035697425.1 Pyrinomonadaceae bacterium
GCGACGGCGCTTTGGTTTTAATGGGCGAGGAATGATGTCTCAAAGGCTGGTTCTGATTATTTGAACCAAAGCCGTCGCCGCTTCGCTCTGCCGGCGCACCCCAAAAAGCGATCAGAACCCTCTGGAGCTGCACATCGCACAGTGGTCGCAGGGCTTGCCACCCGGCTCTACGCTGCAAAGCTTTTCTTTTTCGAAAAAGTCTACAAGTGCCGAGACTGTTGCTTCCTCCACTCCAAATTTTTCTTCACTGGGATGCGAATAAGAGCTGTTGATTCCGGCGAGCCAGGGAGAGTGAGTCACCTGACCTGACCGATGAGGGCTGGTAGTACCTTGCGTTGGAGATATTTGCGGGGCAGTCGGCTCGGAAGGAGGATTAGAGCTAACTGCGGCTTCCAGTTGCGCCAGCTTCCTTTGCAGGTCATTAATCCCCGCGCGCACTGCCGCTAACTGTGAACTAACTTCGGAACTCTGTTGTCGGCCTCTCGAGCTTGGACTCGAACTGCCACCAGAGACGCGCCGTGCGATCCGTTCCGCAATCTCCCGAGCTTGATCTTGATCCGTGCTCATCGGTCCCCTAACAAATCAATGCGATCGACAACGCCAACGATTGCCGAGTCAATCGCCGCCCCGGGCTTTCCGGTAGCTGCGGTCGAAGCGCTCCAACCTTCCTGGACGATTAGTACTGTATCGCCAACTCCGGCATCTACAGAATTCAGCGCGAGCACCGTGTACGCAGTTTCGTCACCTTCAGGAGTAATTTGCTGGCAAAGCATGACGCTGGCGTTTTCATAGCGCCGATTCTTTTGCGTGGCAACGATGTTTCCGAGCACTCGCGCGAGAATCATTAGCCTACGAAATCCTTTTTTGATAAACAGCGCTCTGCGTCACGTGGAAGTCGGAATCAACGATGCCAATGATGGTGCAGTCTGTCGGCGTGTCCTCGCGTTTGAAAGGGAAACTTGCCTCCTTGCCCCGACACCAAAAAACCAATTCGCCGAGTCCCGCGCCAACCGAGTCCACCGCCACGAGGGGTTTACCCCAGGGCTGCAGATCCTTGTTCAGAGTCTGCACAACAAGCAACTTACGGCCGTCAAGTGATTCATTCTTGACCGTGGCTACGACAGTTCCGATGACGCGAGCGAGTTGCATAAGTAAATTTCGAGTTCCGGGTTTCGAGTTTCGAGTGTTGTGTCTTAAGGTCGGCGGCTTCGTAACTCACTTGGGAAAGCGAACTCGAAACTTGAAACCCGAAACTCGAAACTAGCCAGCGGTAATATCAACCGTATCAATCACGCCCACGACAGCGGCATCGACGGGAACGTCTTTCATTCCTTGTGCCAGCCGCGCGCTGGAACCAGCAACCACCAACACTTTTTCGTGGAAACCGGCGCCCACTGTGTCAACTGCCACAACGTAACCGGTTGTATCTGATCCATCGACGTTAACCGGACGAACTATCAAAAGCTTCTTACCAAGGAGGCGTTCGTCTTTTTGTGTGGCCACGACGGTTCCGAGAATGCGCGCGATAATCATGCTAGCCGCGATTCCCGATCGGAAGTGCATCGTCCACGCTGCCATGCGGCCGGGGAATCACATGAACGCTGACCAGTTCGCCCACACGTCGCGCGGCGGCAGCGCCGGCATCGGTAGCGGCTTTTACAGCGGCAACGTCTCCGCGAACGATGGCGGTAACAAAACCGGCGCCAATTTTTTCGTAGCCAATAAGTGTTACGTTGGCAGCTTTCACCATCGCATCGGCGGCTTCAATCATTGCCACCAAACCTTTCGTTTCCACCATGCCGAGTGCTTCTTGTGGCATCTCTATGCTCCTCTTTTTGTGAGTCGTGAATCGTGAAATTGTGAATCGTAAATCGTGAATCGTTGAAATCGTGAATCGTAAAATCGTGAGTCGTGAATCGTGAATCGTGAAATGTTTATTTGGTCTTCGTACTTTGTATGTAAACTTTCCGTCGTGACGCAATAGACGTACGTATTTTAGCTGTCCATCGTATCGTTCGATTTTACGGTTCCCGATTCACGATTCACGATTTACGATTTACGATTCACGACTTACAGCCTGAGCCAGGAGCTCAACCAGTTCTTCCCTGGTCAACGCAATCTTTCCGCTGCCATTCGTCGCGGGCTCATGATAACTCGAAACCGCTGGTCGGTCGCCTGTGGGACACGTCATCTGTGTTTCGTGCAAGTATCCACACGCCTGACAACGAGCACTCTCACCCAGGTATCCCGCAGCTTCTCGGACATTGATTAGCTTCTCAATCGCGTCCACTGGCAAATTCTTCGACCCGCCCAAAATACGCGACAGGATCGCAATGCGTGCTGTGTGTTCGAGGGTTTCTAAACGATCGAAAGCTTGCCACAGATCCGATCCGTAAGCTACGGCGCCGTGATTCGCCATCAAGAGTGCGTTGTGATGCTTCACGAGCGGGCGCATAGCTTCCGTCAGCTCGTCAGTCGAAGGTGTTCCATAGGCAGCGAGCGGCACGCAGCCGAGGGTCAGAATCACTTCCGAGAGTATCGGCTGATCGATCGCCAGACCGGCGACTGCAAAGGCGGTCCCGTGCGGGGGATGAGCATGGCAAACTGCCTTAACGTCGGGTCGCTCGTTATATATCAAAATATGCATCGCCAGCTCGCTCGATGCTTTTCGATTGCTAAGTGCTTTTCCGGTAGCGTCAGTCAACGCCAAAGAGTCCTCTGTCATGCGGCCCTTGCACGTCATCGTTGGCGTGGCGAGGATGCGCCCATCGTCGAGACGCACACTTACGTTGCCGTCTGACGAGACAACGTAACTGCGTTCGTACATAAGGTGGCCGATGCGAACTATTTCGCGTCGCGCGGTTCGCTCATCCATTGATCCCGGGTGTGGCCTTATAGTTCGTGTTCGCTGTGCGCGGGCAGTTCTTCATGTTCTGCCCCCTTGAGAGCTTTAGTCGTCACGCTCGCCTGCGGTCGCGCGAGGAAATAGGATAATGATTCCAGCGAAGTTGTTAAGTCAACGGTCTTAACTTTTACTCCATGTCGCGCACTCAAAACTGCTGGGGCAAAATTCAGTACCGCTCTTACGCCCGCACCCGTAACTTGATTCAATACTCGTTGCGCAACACGCGCCGGGACTGCAATCACGGCGACGTCAACGCTTTCGTCCTTTACAACGCGTGCAATTCGCTTCACGTCATGAACCAGAACGTTGCCCGGACCAATATGCGTACCAATCTTTGTCGCATCGTTGTCGAACAAGGCGACTACGGTGAAGTTTGATTTTTCGATGCCTTGATAGTTGGCCAGGGCGGTGCCCAAGCGACCAGCTCCGATAATTCCCACCCGATGAGCGGTATCCAAGCCGAGAATCTTGGTGAGATGAGCGCGCAAATCAGCTACGTAATATCCGACACCGCGCACGCCAAACTCGCCAAAATAACCGAGGTCCTTGCGGATTTGCGCTGAGTTTAGATTGAACTGTTCCGCCAGGGCTTGAGACGAAATTGTCTTGATACCGGCGCCAGCGAGTATATTCAAACAGCGAAGGTAAACGCTCAGCCGGTTCGTCGTCAGCTCAGAGATCTTTTCTGATTTCATTTGTTTCCGGATTGAGGGGCCGCTCTAAGTATAGCGCCAATGCTGGATTCAGCGTAACGCCTAAAGCGTTTCGAGTTTCGGGTTTCAAGTTTAAAGTTCAGGTATCGTGTCGGATGATTGGTCGCGGTTCGGTAAAGCGCTCGTTCGTAGTCCTTTTGAAGCGGGTAAGCTCTAGACTTGAAACTTGAAACCCGAAACTCGAAACGCTTTATGCGTTGCCGAACGTTGCGTCCGTAACTTACAATCGCGACCGTTTAAGCCGAGATAATGATTGCTCACCTTTCAGGTACACTGCTATCCAAGCAGGCCACTTCTGTAATTGTAGACGTTGCCGGAGTCGGTTACGAGGTGTCCATCCCACTCTCGACCTTTTATGAACTTGAAGACCCGGGCTCGAGTGTTCAACTGCGCATCTATACTCATGTGCGCGAAGATGCGTTGCAACTTTACGGCTTCAAAACCGCGCGTGAGCGGGAACTCTTTTTGCGACTGATTTCGGTGAGCGGCATCGGACCCAAACTCGGTATCACACTGCTCTCTGGTATGAGTGCTGAGGAAATGATCACGTCGATCCGTAATAACAACCTGGCGAAATTGACTTTGATTCCCGGCGTCGGCCGGAAAACTGCCGAACGACTGGTGATGGAATTGCGAGACAAGGTGGCGTCGCTTGCCGCCGGAGTGGATGAAGACTTGGGTGTGACAGCGGAAGCTGCCAGCGTGCCAACCGAAGATTCAATGCGTG
Organism: Pyrinomonadaceae bacterium; assembly: GCA_035697425.1. Taxonomy (GTDB): domain Bacteria; phylum Acidobacteriota; class Blastocatellia; order Pyrinomonadales; family Pyrinomonadaceae; genus PSRF01. Next base: position 4,346 of record DASSCX010000068.1, read on the forward strand.
CCGACGCATTGTCCGCACTGCTTAATCTGGGTTACCAAAGGAACGCGGCCGAGAAAGCTGTGTCCGCAGCGCTGGGCGAAAACGAGGAAGTTTCAGTGGAATCAATTCTCCGAGCGAGTTTGCGTAAACTTGCCAAGGGTTGATTAGCGTATTCAGGAATGGTGAAAGCACGATGGCCAAAGAACAACCGGTAAGAGTTCGTGATGAGGTACCCAGTGACGCTGATCGTCAGTTTGAATTGACGGTCCGTCCCACGCGACTTGCCGACTATATCGGCCAGAAACAAGTCAAAGAGAACTTACGCATTTACATGAAGGCGGCCCTTGGACGCCGCGAAGCGCTTGATCACGTACTGTTGACTGGCCCGCCGGGACTCGGCAAGACCACGCTGGCGAATATTATCGCCAACGAGATGGGCGCCGAGCTGCGCTCCACTGCCGGACCGGCAATCGAGAAAGCTGGTGACATCGCCGCTCTCCTGACAAACCTCCAGGAAGGCGATGTGCTGTTCATTGATGAAATACATCGTCTGCTGCCGGCCCTGGAAGAAAAACTCTATCCCGCAATGGAGGACTACAACCTCGATTTACTAATCGGCCAGGGCGCAGGTGCGCGCTCCATCAAGCTCGACTTACCAAAGTTCACCCTGATAGGCGCCACAACCCGTGCAGGTTTGATCACAGCGCCGTTACGCGGGCGTTTTGGCATTGTCTTTCACCTCGATTTCTACCCTCATGAAGATTTGGAAGTGATCTGCAAACGTTCCGCTGAAATTCTTGGAGTGGAGATTGACGAGGAAGGCGCTCGCGAAATCGCGCGCCGTTCGCGCGGCACTCCACGAATCGTCAATCGTCTGCTGCGTCGCGTTCGCGATTACGCGGAAGTTGATTATGCAGGCAACATCACCAAAGAGGTGGCGCACGATGCACTCAATCGAATGGAAGTCGATACCTATGGCCTCGATGAAATGGACCGCAAACTGCTGCTGACGATCATTGAAAAATTTGACGGCGGTCCAGTTGGCTTGGGAACCCTTTCAGCATCCATTCACGAAGAGAAAGATTCGATCGAAGAGATTATTGAACCCTACCTGATCCAGATTGGATTTCTGGATCGCACTCCCCGTGGTCGCATGGCAACCAGGCGCGCCTGTGAACACTTCGGCATTAATGCCGCCAATCCCTCCTATAAGCCCAGCTTGTTCGATTCTCAGTGAAGATTTTGGTAGGGTTGCCCAGCGCTCCCAATAGTCTTATTAGCTTTATGAGAAGTCTGTCCTCGTTTACTCGTCATTCATTCGGCGTACGCAATCGCGGCCCCTGGCGGTCAATTCTCAGTCACTCACTCCACCAGTTTCATGAAAACGACTTGTTTACTTCCGCCGCGGCCATGAGCTATTTCGGCTTAATGACGCTGTTTCCGGCGTTGCTGTTGATGCTGGCACTCAGCAACAAGATCACTGCGGCAAATGAGCTCATTAACCACGCCGTCGATGTTTACCCGGGATCGCGGACCTTCCTGCGAGAGACGTTGCGCTCATTTTCTTCGGTGGGGACGGGAGTGATCATCAGCTGTTTCATCGTCGTTCTCTGGGCGGGATCGTGGGTGTTCTCGGTAATCGAACGCGGTTTGAATCGCATCTGGGGCGCGACCTCGCGGACCTTCTTACACGGGCGTGCCTTGACGATCGGAATGATCGGAATTATCGGTTTACTACTGGCGCTGTCCGTCGGCATCACCTCAGTGGTCGTGGCACTGCGCGAGATGGCCGTCAGTCTCTCGCCGCGTCAAATGGAGCGTTACCCGATACTGCTATCTGCAGGGAGCGTGTTTTGGCAAGGCGTCTATGCAATTGTTAGCTTTCTCGTAACCGTCCTGCTCTTCGTTGTCATTTACCGTTTCATGCCGAAAGCAGAAGTGAGTTTGCGCGATACCTTGCCGGGAGCAGTGCTTGGAGGATTATTGTGGGAATTGGCTAAGTATGTTTTTGCCTGGAGCTTGAACTATTTCCATTACGATCAAATTTACGGATCGGTAGGAGCGGTGGTCGCCGTACTGTCCTGGAGTTATGTTTCCAGTTTGATTCTTTTATTCGGTGCACAACTCACTGCCGTATTTCACCGCGAACATCCGCACTACCCAGATCCTAAACCTGCCGCCTGAATTTTCTTTTGTCGTCAACGCCCAAGCAATGGATGTCTCCGCTTTTGATTATGAGTTGCCACCAGAGTTGATCGCCCAGGAGCCGCTACCGCAGCGCGATGCGTCGCGCATGCTGATAGTCGATCGCGCGAAACATAGTTGGACCGACTCGGAATTCCGGGAATTGCCGCAGCAGTTGCGTCCCGATGATCTGCTCGTTATCAACAACACGCGAGTCTTCCCTGCACGTCTAATCGGGCGACGCGAGCCCTCCGGCGGTCGCGTGGAAATTCTGCTAGTGCGCGAGCTGGAAGCAAATGTCTGGGAAGCGCTCATCAAACCTGGTCGCAGGCTTAGAAAGAATGATGAGGTGAGTTTTGACGGCGCGTTGACGGCCCAACTTCTCGACGAACCAGGCCAGGAGGTGAGGCGACTTCGCTTTCGATCAGTTAACTCTTTGAATTCTGTTCTAGACGAGTTTGGCGAGATGCCTTTGCCTCCCTACATCAACCGGCCGTCCGGAAGTTCTGCTGAAGATCGAGATCGTTACCAAACGCTTTTTGCCAAGGCGCGCGGCGCCATCGCCGCACCGACTGCTGGATTGCACTTCACGCCGATAGTCCTCGAACTAATCGCTGCGCGGGGTGCCAGGCTAGCCGAGATAACGCTGCACGTTGGCTATGGAACTTTTGAACCTGTGCGCGTGGATGATACTGAACAGCATCAGGTCGCGGCGGAGTACTACCAGATTGAGAGCGCCGCGGCCCACGCCATCAACGAAACTCGGGCACGCGGCGGGCGAGTGATTGCCGTAGGCACTACCACCACCCGGGCGTTGGAGTCTGCGGTGACCGACAGCGGCAAACTGGACGCAACCCACGGAAGCGCCACACTAACGATTGTACCGGGCCATAAGTTTCGCGTCGTTGATGCGCTCCTAACCAACTTTCATTTGCCGCGCTCGTCGCTGCTCATGCTGGTGAGCGCATTCGCCGGCCATCAACTAATACTCGACGCCTATCATCACGCAGTCGTCTCTCGCTATCGCTTTTATAGCTACGGCGACTGCATGCTCGTGATCTAGTGATCCAGAAAACTATGATGCTAAACTAGCTCCGACGAATCGTCGTCAAAGCGTAATGGCTGTCCTTAAAAAAATTCGCACACGTTGGTGGTCGCCTGCAGTTCCTCCGGAGTCATTTCCGACACAGGCGGAGCGGGCGGTCACTCCCGCGTATGGAATCCGGTACGATGTACGTCCGCTCACAATTTCGCAATTGGATGAATGCTGGCGCCTGGATCAGCGCTGCTTCGTTGATGGGGAAGCCTATAGCCGTGAAACTTTTGAATATCTCCTGACCGCTACGGAATCCGTTTCATATCGCGCCGTGACCCCGGGAGGCGTGATGGTGGGTTTTGTGATTGGACTGGTAGAGCCCGATCACACCGGTCACGTAACCACTGTCGGAGTGGCACCGGAGCACCGTCGCCGGCATCTCGCGAAGCGCTTAATGCTGCAAGTTGAAGATGGATTTAAACGGCGAAACGTGCGGTTGGTTCGCCTTGAGGTGAGATCTCTCAATACGGCGGCACAAAGAGTTTATGAAACCCTGGGATATACAGTCACGCAGCGGCTACCAAAATATTATTCAAACGGCGGGGACGGCCTGCTAATGCTCAAATCACTCGCCTGATCCTGACTAGCCCTTCCTCAATTCAGTCAACACCTGCTTCGCAACTGCCTTCAACGTATCGAAAACTCCAGGACCTGAAGAAGCGACCGCTTCGATTACGGGTTCGCCGTTTCTGCGCAATTCCGCGGTGATCTCTTCGATCGGAAGCACATTTGGCAGGTCTCGCTTATTAAGCTGGAGCACATACGGAATCTTTTCCGGATCGTAGCCTTGGGCACGAAGATTCTCCTCGAGGTTGTAGAGCGATTCCACATTGGCGTCCATGCGCTCTTCCTGTGAGTCGGCTACAAAAACAACTCCGTCCACTCCCTTCAGAATCAGCTTTCTCGAGGCATCGTAAAAAACCTGACCGGGCACAGTGTAAAGGTGAAAGCGCGTCTTAAACCCGCGAACGGTCCCCAGTTCCAACGGCATGAAATCAAAGAACAGCGTACGGTCGGTTTCCGTCGCCAGGCTGATCAGCTTGCCCCGGGCCTGAGGAGCCGTTGAATCAAAAATGTACTGTAGATTTGTCGTCTTACCACAGAGACCCGGTCCGTAGTAGACAATCTTGCAATTGATTTCCCGCGATGCGTAGTTGATGAAAGTCATGGCGCTTCTTAACTGAAAAGGCTGTCAATATCTGCGTCGGTGATTCCGGCAAAGGGGGAGTCGAGATCCTGATTATCGGCATTCTCAATCTCTTCAATCATCAACGAGATCTGTTGAGAGACTTGCTTGCTCCGTAGCTTTACCAAACCAAGACTGGAGCGATCATCGAAGACGACGACGAGCAGAAGCCGACCAATGACGGAGATGTGAATGCTTTCCCGTTGTCCCTCATGTGAAAGGGTGGGAAATTCCTTCTCGCCGATCAACTGAGCCATGCCGCCAGTCGCCGCGACATTACCCGCGGCCAGCGAGGCGAGGCTCGTTGTGTCAAGATTTCCCACTTCTCCTTGTACCGCGATTTCCTGACCATCCTTATCAACCAGGAAAATCACCTTCGCTGCCGCGTCCATTCGGAGCCGCGCCAGGACAGCCTTGATTTGGTGGTACTGCTGCTCCCGCAGCAGGATCGGAGTGTCTGGCATCAATACAGCTTTCGTCGACAAAAGGTGGGCAAGACTATCGGGAGGTTGTTGGCTGGAAATTCTAAGCAGCTTTTTGAGGCAAGATGTTGATTGCCTAGGAATTTTCCAGCAAGACTTGCGATGCAAACTTAGCGGAGCGGCTCGGCTTTGCTGAGCCTTGGGCACTCTAACATAGCCAACAATGACCTACAAGTGTTTTTCTTGGTTGGCCATTCCATGACATTTGTAGTTCCTCAATCGCTGAATATCGCCGCAAACCCCTTTTCCGCGTTGATTTACGAGTGAGGCTGTGTTAAACTCCGCCCCGTTCTGAACGGTACTTGGAGGACAGAATAGCGTCTTTCAAATTGAAAGCTTCCCCACATATGAGCAGCCCCATGACAAAAGGACTAAGGCGTTCGACCTCGCGCACACCAGCGCGGCGACCTGCGACCAAATCGTCTATCAAAGGGCGCACATTGAAAGCCAAACCCGCTCGACCAAAAGCGAAGGCCTCGGCAAAACCACCTGTGCGCAAAGCACAGAAGGCCTCGCCACGGGCAACAGCAAAAAAACTTTCAACCAAGAGAATTGCCACACCCGCTAAGAAGAAAGTAGCCAAAGCATTAAAGCCAGCGAAGAAGGCTGCGACTCGGCAAGCTCCGCCTCGTAAAGCCGTTAATGCAACTCCGAAGAAAGCCCTGGTTCCAAGAGTCAAAAAGACTCAGAAGCTTGCTGCTGTTCGCGCACAACGTCCCACAGTCGCTCCGGCACCGCCGCGGCGTCCGCCAACAGTCGATGAATCAGCGGCGCTGCTGGCGTTCGAACATGCCCACAAGGAATTTACGAACGGTCACTTCGGAGAAGCTCGCAACCAATTCCGCGGTCTTCTGGAAAAGTATTCTCAAGTTTCCGAAGTCGCAGCCCGTGCTCGTACCTACCTTGCAGTAGCTGAAGCACGTTTGCGCACCGAAAACATGCTCCCGCGCGATGCGGACTCTTTATACGATCGCGGTGTGATCGAACTTAATCGCGGCGAGTATGTCGCAGCGCAGGAAATGTTTGAACGTGCCCTCAAACGGGAACCCGAAGCAGCGCATATTCATTACGGACTGGCGGCCACCCGTGCTCGCCTGGGTTCACTTGATCTGGCCCTACAATCTCTCCAACGAGCCCTGGACCTCCAACCCAACCTCCGAGTTCGCGCGCAGCACGATCAGGATCTGACCTCCCTGCGTAACGACCCGGACTTCGATAGGTTGATCTTCCAACCTCGTGCCTGACGCCTGGCTTTTCCCTGCACCAGGAAATCTCTTAGAAAAGACAAGTTGAAAGCTTTTCCGTTTTAGGTATCATTCCCTGTCGCCCGTGAGGCGAGGAGATTCAAGAATTGCGTTTTAACTTCCCAAAGGATCGTGGCTTGAACCTGGTAGCAATCGGTGGCGGCACCGGTCTCTCAACCCTCCTCGCAGGCTTGAAACGTAAGGTTGGACGCCGGCAAGCCAACGACGAGTGGATTGAAAACCTGGCAGCAATTGTGACCGTTTCTGACGATGGTGGCAGTTCCGGCCGGCTGCGCGAAGAGTTGCAGATGCTACCCCCAGGCGATATTCGAAACTGCATGATCGCGTTATCGGAAGATTCGACTCTACTCTCCCGACTGTTCAAGCATCGCTTCCGGGGCGAAGGCGCACTCGGTGGTCACAGCTTCGGAAATCTATTTCTTGCCGCGCTTACTGAAGTAACCGGTGATTTTGTGGAAGCCGTCCGTTTGTCGTCGGAAGTGCTCGCCAGCAAGGGACATATCTATCCCGCGACGATTAATGACGTGCGCCTCGTTGCCGAACTCGAAGACGGCTCAATCGCACAGGGTGAAACACAGATAACTGCCTCGCTGTCGAAGATCCGTTCTCTGCGCCTGGAGCCCGAACAATGCCTGCCGCTTCCCGAGGCGCTTGTGGCAATTAGAAATGCTGACCTGATCACAGTTGGGCCTGGTTCGCTCTACACCAGTATCTTGCCCAATCTTCTGGTCGCCCGCGTGGCGCGAGCGATTGGCGACTCGCACGCAACCAAGGTTTTTATCTGTAACCTTATGACTCAACCTGGGGAGACCGACGGTTACACCGCCCGCCAACACCTGGAAACTGTAAAAGCCTACGCCCCTGAAATTCATTTCGATTTCGTAGTTGTAAACGATCAACCCGTCAGTAAAGAGCAACGTGCCCGTTACGCCGCCGAAGGGGCTCACCAGATCGGAATAGAAGGTGAGGAATTCGAAGCGACCCTTGATGGCGAAGCCGAAATCGTTCGCGCGGCGCTGCTTGATGAAGGTGAGAAAGCCCGCCACAATTCCGACAACCTTGCCGCTGTAGTGTTTGCCTGTTGGCAACAGGCCGCGTCACGTCCGGTGGTTTCAGCCTAAGTGACCGAAAAGAGATCCGCGATTGACCCTCCAACAACAACGCCCGCTTGATGTGCTAATCATGGCCGCCGGATTGGGAACTCGAATGAAGTCCCAAAAGGCCAAGGTGTTGCACGAACTAGGGGGCCGCCCGATCATCGCGCACGTCGTCGAAAAGGCCCTCGCCCTACAACCAAGAAAAATACTTGTAGTAGTTGGGCATCAGGCCGATGCCGTCGAAGCAGCAGTCCGCACCGCGGTACAAAATGATGAGCTGCTGGGGTTCGCTCTGCAACGCGAACAGCGTGGCACTGGCGATGCGGTGATGTCGGCGCGCGAGCTTCTCAAAGGTGCCGAATCGACACTCTTGATTCTTTCGGGCGATGTGCCTCTCGTTCGTGAAGAAACTCTGCGCAAGTTAGTGAAAAACCACATCGCCACCGGCGCTACTTGTTCTGTACTCACCGTCAAATTGGAAAACCCGACCGGCTATGGTCGAGTCGTGAGAGATACTCAGAACCGTTTTTCGCGTATCGTCGAGCAGAAAGACGCCAACGACGAAGAGAAGCAGATTCGCGAGATCAACTCGGGCATCTATTGCTTTGACACCGCCAAACTCCTCACAGCGCTTGAGCAGGTGCAGCCAACTAACCAGCAGCAGGAATACTATTTAACGGACGCTCCCGCCATCCTGTTAGCGAGCGGCGAGCAGGTTGAACTTTACGTTATCAATGATCCGCGCGAAGTCTCCGGAATCAATTCCCGGGCTGAGCTCGCCGAATTCGAGAACTTGATGCGGCGCAGCACCATTCGTGGTCTGATGCTCTCGGGAGTGACCTTCATCGATCCAGCGCACGCCTACATTAGCGCCGCCGCCCGCATTGGCCGCGATTGTGTAATTCATCCAAACGTCATTATTGAAGGCCCGAGCGTGATTGGCGAAAACTGCGTCGTGCTTTCCGGCAGCAGAATTTCCAATTCCCAGATTGGGGGCAACGTCACGATCAAAGATCACTGTGTGATCATCGATTCAACGGTTGAGTCAAATTGTACTGTCGGCCCGTTTGCCCATTTGCGCATGGGTGCGCATCTGGAGGAGGGATCGGCGGTTGGTAATTTTGTCGAAGTGAAGAAATCGCGACTGGGCCGTAAGTCAAAGTCGATGCATCTGACTTATCTCGGCGACGCAACCATAGGAACAGGAACAAACATCGGCGCCGGAACCGTGACCTGCAACTACGACGGTAAGAACAAACATAAGACCACCATCGGCAACAACGTCAAAATCGGCTCTGATACAATGCTGGTCGCGCCGGTTTCGGTGGGGGACGGTGCGGTAACTGCGGCTGGATCGGTGGTTACCGAAGACGTTCCTGAGAACTCGCTGGTCGCCGGCGTGCCCGCCGTGGTCAAGAAAAAAATTAAGAACGAGGCTGGGTAGGTAAAAAATTATATGTGCGGAATAGTCGGTTACGTAGGCAACAAACAAGTAGTGCCGTTGATAATCGACGGGCTGCGGAAGCTCGAGTATCGCGGTTACGACTCAGCAGGAATTGCGGTCGTCAACGAAGATCACAAGCTGGAGATCCGCCGCGCCAAGGGAAAGCTGCGAAATCTCGAAGAAGCGATTCGACTGACACCGCTCGATGGCACGTATGGCATTGGTCACACTCGTTGGGCGACTCACGGCCGTCCGACCGAAGAGAACGCCCATCCTCACCGCGACTGCACCGGTCACGTCGTCGTCGTTCACAACGGAATTATTGAAAACTATGTCCACTTGAAAGAGCGACTCAGTAAACTCGATCATCAGTTTGTAACCGAGACTGACACCGAGATTATCGCCCACCTCATCGAAGAATACTTGAAAGAAGGGGACAGTTTTGAGAAGGCCGTGCATCACGCAGCGCTCGAGCTGCGCGGCATTTTTGCGCTCTCAATCATCAATTCAGACGAGCCCGACACAATCATTGCGGTACGCCAGGGTCCTCCGGTAGTGATCGGCCTCGGTGATCGCGAATTCTTTGTCGCTTCCGACATCCCGCCAATCCTGCAGCACACGCGCGATGTGTTTTTCCTCGGTGATGGCGAGATTGCGATTCTCACCAGAGATGCGGTGCGGGTTACTGACTTTCACGGAGCGGCCGTGCAGCCGGCGATCCAACGAATCACCTGGGATCCGATCATGGCGGAAAAGGGCGGCTTCAAGCATTTCATGCTCAAGGAAATCTACGAGCAGCCCCGCGCCGTGCGCGATACTGTGCAGGGTCGCATCTCGCTCGATTCCGGACGCGTCTTTCTCGATGAGATGAAGAACATCACCGAGAGCGACTTTAAACGTTTCACCTCGATCAAGATCGCCGCTTGTGGCACCTCCTGGCATGCGGGCCTCGCCGGTAAGTACATGATCGAACAACTGGCGCGCATTCCCGTTGATATTGATTACGCTTCCGAATTTCGCTATCGCGATCCGGTGATCGACGAAAACTCGCTGCTGTTGGTTATCTCGCAGTCAGGCGAAACCGCCGACACCATCGCCGCCTTGCGCGAAGCTAAGGAACGCAATGCGAAGGTCCTTGCCATTTGTAACGTGCAAGGCGCGATGATTGTGCGCGAAGCCGACGGCACGATCCTGACTCACGCCGGTCCAGAGATTGGCGTCGCCTCAACTAAGGCGTTCACTTCGCAGATGATTGCGTTGTATTTGCTGGGACTTTACCTGGGAGAACTTCGCGGCACACTGTCTCCGGAAGAGGCGCAGCGGCATGCGCAGCAACTTGCTGAGCTGCCGGTGAAACTGGAACACCTCTTGAACGAGTCTGATCAAATGGAGGAACTGTCGAAGGAATTCTTCCGCGCGACTGATTTTCTCTACCTCGGACGCGGAATAAATTTTCCCGTAGCTCTCGAAGGCGCATTGAAGTTAAAAGAGATTTCTTATATCCACGCCGAGGGTTATCCGGCGGGGGAGATGAAACACGGGCCGAATGCGCTGATCGACGAGCGCTTGCCGGTGCTGTTCATCAACACTCGTGAAGAAGGCAATCGCGCTTCAGAGCTGCGTTATGAAAAGACGCATTCGAACATTGTCGAAGTGAAGGCGCGCGAGGGCATCGTTATTTCAGTCTTGACTGAAGGCGATACGATGTCTTCCGAAGTGTCTGACTACGTGATCGAAATTCCGTCTTCAAGCGATCTCCTCTCACCCCTGCTCTCCATCATTCCGCTGCAACTGCTGGCTTACCATATCGCCGTGCGCCGTGGCTGTGACGTTGATCAACCGCGGAATTTAGCGAAGTCTGTGACAGTGGAATAGCTAAGAGGTAGTCAGTAGACAACAACAACAGTAGGGCGGCAACAAGCTGCCGCACTCCAAAGAGTTGCCAGTTTTGGTAGGAGGATTTTGAGTGCGCTGCCTTGTCAGCGCCTTGTTTGTGATGCTTCGGGTGAATTGGTAAATCGTCTTTACGAACCATCAGCTTACGATCCACTAAAACACACAAACCGGCACCAATCCTGACATGAATCGTAGGTCCCGCTGCGGATGCCCCGAGTTGTTCGAAATCAACGTCACAAATTTGATCGCAAGAAGCGGATAGATTCACGATTCGCGACCTATTAGTATCCCCTCGTCCTAAGGTTCTTAAGGTTTTGGAGGTGCTAATATGAGTGCAATGCTGGATCCACAGATGACGCTTGCGAACGACAAACAAGAGCAGTTTTGGAATGCTGTGCAGACACGCGACGCGCGGTTTGACGGTCAATTTGTCTTCGCGGTCTCCTCCACCGGGATCTTCTGCCGGCCATCGTGTCCGGCACGTCGTCCGCGGCGCGATCGAGTATCTTTCTTCTCCCTCCCGGAGGCGGCTCAGCAGTCTGGCTTTCGACCCTGTAAACGCTGTCATCCGGAGAAACTGTCCGCAAGCGATCCCCAGGTTGAATTGGTGCGACGCGCCTGCCGTCTCATCGAAGATAGTCTTGAGGAGACGATGGATCTGGAAACCCTGGGAAACCGTCTGGGGCTCAGTTCATTTCACCTGCAACGCACCTTCAAGAACATCATGGGCGTAACACCTCGTGAGTACTCCGAGGCTTGTCGCACCAACCGCTTCAAGAACGCTGTGCGCTCCGGCAAGTCTGTTACCACTGCGATGTACGATGCGGGTTATGGTTCGAGTAGCCGGCTTTACGAACGAGCCGACGCAGAATTAGGAATGACGCCGGCAACTTACAGCCGTGGGGGCGCTGCGGCGCGAATCGATTACGCCATTACAAAGTCGCCGCTCGGTTACCTGTTGGTGGCAGCGACCAGCAAAGGCCTCTGCTCCGTAACCCTCGGTGATAACGTCAGCGACCTGGAAGCTAACCTGAGAAAAGAATATGCGGCCGCGGAAATTAATAAGGACGATAAGACACTCGCAAAAACCGTGAAGCAGATTGTGGCGCACTTGGAAGGAAATCAACCGCACCTTTCCTTGCCCCTTGATATTCGAGCCACTGCATTTCAGAGGCAAGTCTGGCAGGCGCTACAGCAAATACCGTATGGCTCGACGCTTTCTTATAGCGAAGTTGCCGCCGCAATCGGCCGGCCCACAGCGGTCCGCGCTGTTGCTCGCGCCTGCGCTACCAATCCGGTGGCTCTAGTGATTCCTTGTCACCGCGTGATTCGCGAAGACAAGAGTCTGGGCGGTTATCGTTGGGGCCTGGAACGGAAGAAGCAGCTGTTGAAAGCCGAAGCGGTTCGACGCTCAACTTCAAAATCTCGGTAGAGAAGCCCAAAGGAAACTGCCACTCTAATCTCAACTATTAACCGCCAAGACACAGAGTCGCCAAGACGCTGAGAGGAACGAAAGTATTGACTGCGGAATGCGCGCCGAGGATCTAACTCGTGAACGTTAAGCTTCGACGTAAACCTCTCCGGTGGATCAAAGATCAGAGCTCGCGAGCACCAAGCCGTTAATACGCTTGCTCCTCTCAGCGTCTTGGCGTCACTGCGTCTTGGCGGTTAGGTCT
>DASSCX010000069.1:0-9839 GCA_035697425.1 Pyrinomonadaceae bacterium
TTTGCCGACGCGATGGGCGTCGACGAGCGAGCCGCCCGTGGGTGGTATCAACTGATTAACTTCGACATTGATGCTGCTCTCACTGCCGCGCAGAACGACTCGAGTCTAGCAAAGCCGGGCGAACTCCAGCCGCAAACTGCCATTTATGTGGTGCTGAAAGAGAATGAGAGACGTATGAACATACCGGCGACGAGCGGTTGGCGTGGTCGCGTTGGCGCGTTAGCTAACTGATCATAAACCCGACAAACAACATGAAACTCGCAAATCAACAAGGATTTTCTCTGATTGAGCTACTGATCGTGGTAGCCATAGTTGGAATACTGTCAGCCATAGCCATTCCCAATCTGCTGGTGTCTCGGCGTGCCGCCAATGAAGCTTCTGCTGTATCAGCGTTGCGCACCATCCACAGTTGCCAGGTTACTTATTTCTCAACTGTAGGCAACGGAGACTATACGGACCTACCCACACTCGCGTTGTACACACTTACCGACAGGATTCTTGGATCCGGAACCAAGAGTGGCTACAGCTATGTCGTTACTCCCACAGCCACCGGGGTCCGTCCCTCACTCTTCTATTCTACGGCGGTGCCGGTAACTCCAAGCGGCCTTGGGCAAACCGGGACACGGCGTTTTGGCATGACCGAAGATGGCACCATGCATGGTGATTCCACGGCGCTGACTCCCTACGCGGACCATGCCTCAGTTCGGGCCGCACCAGCCCTCGCCAACTAATCCTTAAATCCGAGCTACAGCTTCAAAGATATTGCTACTGACACGCAAAGTTCCCGCGTGTATATTCAAAAGAAGATGCTCGGTCGCATAGCAGCAATCGCCGGCAATGCTTTTCGCGAAGCAGTGCGAGATCGCGTGCTCTACAATCTCGTGCTCTTTGTGTTATTGCTCACGGGCGCCGCCGTCTTCATCGGCGAACTCTCCGGGGGACAAGAACGAAAAATCATAATAGACCTGGGCCTCAGCGCGATGCTGCTGTTTGGCGTGTTCATCGCGATTTTTGTAGGCGTTGGCCTGGTCTACAAAGAGATCGAACGGCGGACGGTTTACACCATCTTTGCCAAGCCTGTCAGCCGCGGAGAATTTTTGCTTGGCAAATATCTGGGTCTCTGCCTCACGCTGCTCGTCAACGTGTTCGTGATGGGTGGCGGCGTTTCCCTGGCCCTGATCTACGTCAGTGGCGGTCTAGACCCGCTTGTGTACAGCATCTGGCCCGCGATTCTTTTGCTTTACGTCGAGCTGATGATCCTCACCGGAGTTGCGCTCCTCTTTTCTTCTTTCTCCTCACCCGCGCTTTCGGCGCTACTTACTTTTTTCGTCTTCATCATCGGCCACTTCAGTGCCGACCTCAAAAGTCTGGCTACCTCAATGGGCAGCGTTTCCGCCCGTTGGTTTTTTGGCGCCTTGTATTACCTGCTGCCTAACCTGGCTAATTTGAGTTTCATCACGCCGGCGGCTCACGGGCAGTTACCGGGGGGCGCTTATGTCGCTACTGCGGTCCTCTATTCACTTCTTTACGTAACTGTCGTGTTGGCCGCAGCCACCTTGATCTTCAGCCGGCGCAATTTCAAATGAAAGGAAGCTTGACCAAAGTCGATGCGTTACTGCTGCTGACGGTTCTTATTGGACTGGCAGGGGTGATCGGGGTTTCCCGCCTGATCGAAGCACAACGCTTGGTTGCAGTCTCCACTCCCGAAGAGCAGCTCTACCTAAACGGAGCCACGGTCAAACGCGTGAGCCTGGGTTTCAATGGACTTGCCGCCGATTGGTATTGGATGAGATCGCTACAGTACGTCGGTAGGAAAGTGCTGACTAGTGGACAAACTTATCAGCTCGATAATTTAGGGGCTTTAAATCTCAAACTGCTGCCCCCCTTAATCGATACCGCCACAACTCTGGACCCCCAGTTCATGGAGCCTTATGAATATGCGGCCATCGTTTTACCGGGAATTGATCTTAAGGAGGCGATACGTATTACGCAGAAAGGAATCGCGGCGAATCCCTCTTCCTGGCGACTCTATCAACATCTCGGGTACATCCATTGGCAGCAACAGGATTACGAAGCGGCACGCAATACTTACGGCATCGGGGCCAAGATTCCAGGCGCGCCTGCCTGGATGAAAGCGATGCAGGCGCGCATGGCAGTCGAAGGAGGCAGCCGCGACACGGCGCGCGAGATCTACCAACGCATGTACGAGCAGTCCGACGACGAAAGGGTTAAGGAGATGGCCCGGCGTCGTCTGCTTCAACTCCGCTCGTTTGACGAACGTGACGGCTTGCGCCGCTTGCTGCGTGGCTACAAGGCTCAGACTGGCAGGTGTCCAGTCTCGTGGAGTGAGTTAGCACCAACACTTCGCGCACTGAAGATGCAACTAGACGCCTCCGGCGCTCCTTTCGATCCTTCCGGAGTTGCTTATGTGCTGCTTGCTGATAAATGTGATGTCGAAACCGATCCCCGTTCGGAAGTGCCTAACAAGTAACGAATAACATGACGGCAGTTGTTGAAATAGAAGAACTGACGAAAGACTATGAAGTCGGATTCTGGCGCAAGCGAAAAGTTCGCGCGCTCGACGGTCTTTCGTTGCAGGTGAATGAGGGGGAGATCTTTGGTTTCCTGGGAGCGAACGGAGCGGGCAAAACTACTACGCTGAAGCTCCTGATGCGGCTAATGTTTCCTACTGCCGGAAACGCCCGCATTCTCGGGCATGACATCGCTGACCTGACGATGCACCGCCAGATTGGATACCTGCCGGAGAATCCTTACTTTTATGACTATCTGACGGCGCGCGAGTTTCTCGACTACTGTGGCCAGCTTTTTGGCAGCGCCAAACCCGCTCGCAAACAACGGACTGCGGATCTGCTAGCTCGAGTACATCTCGACACGAAGTCGTGGGACGTTCAATTGCGCAAGTTTTCCAAGGGCATGCTGCAACGCGTCGGTCTCGCACAAGCGCTGGTCAACGATCCCGCAATAGTCTTTCTCGATGAGCCTATGAGTGGTTTGGATCCGGTGGGACGGAGAGAAGTGCGAGATATAATTGCCGGGCTGCGACAAGAGGGCAAAACCGTTTTCATGAACTCTCATATTCTGTCTGACATCGAAGTGTTATGCGATCGGGTAGCAATCCTGAAGCGCGGAAAACTGGCACATGTCGGTCACCTGGATGAATTGCGCCGTCGGACTGGCGAAACTGACCGCGTTGAAGTGGTAGCCACTGGAACACAAACCGCGCCTTTATTGTTACTCCTACGCGACCGCAACAAATTCCAGGTAAGTTCGAGGGCGAGCGGCGTCCGAATTGAGCTAGCTGATGAGCGGCATGTTGATGAAGTGATTGCGGCGCTGCGAAAGACGGGAGGAAAGCTCGTTTCAGTCCAACCAATGAGGCAGTCTTTGGAAGATTTGTTTCTTGAGGCGCCGGTTGAACCGAGCGCCGCTTCTTAAGCCAAGATCTGAATCACTTAAACTTCAAGCCAGTCACTTCCATCCTGATATTGGCGCGGTGATCCGAATCTTTCATTCCATCCAGACGCACAACAACCAACATCGTGCCGTTCGGTTGTAACTCCGCCTGTTTGGTTGGAATCACGACTACGGTACGTTGCTTAACTGGTTTACCCTCACCATCAACCACAGCAGCCTTCACTTCCAAACCATTGATCGTACGTCCCGTGAAGTTGCGCACAGTAGTTTGCAGGTTCATCACGATGTCGCCCAGGGCGCGCTTGGCTTCGTCGGCCTCTGGAGGATCGAGATAGAGTTTCGCAATATTTCCATCAAATTCCGGGGCACCGGGACGAAGAGCACCTTCCAAAACCGGCTCGACATTGCCGCCGCTGCTGGCGCGCATCAGGAAATAAAAAATGATGGCGATGAAAAGCGCGGCAACTACTGCCGCACCGATAATGATTTTCCGCCGCGAATCGTCGGAGCCTTCCAAATCTCTTTCGGAACTACTCATAGGAATGGCGCAATTGTAGGATCGGGAAAATAGTTTTGCAATCGGAGCGTGCCTCGGCATCACCGCAAGTCATCAGCGTTAGACCCGCAGCAGTGCGCTTTGTTCCTTGAGATTGATGGTGCCGTGACCGTGGTGAGACCGAATCTACGATTGGTGGTCCAACAGACTCTCGATCAGTCCCTCGAGTTCACCGTAGTCGATGGGCTTAGTGATGTAGGCATCACAGCCGGCCGCCAGCGCTTCAGCATGAAAATCCATAGTGTCGTGAGCAGACACCGCGATGATCGGCACTCCTTTTGAGGCTGGCAATTGACGAATCCGGCGAGTAGCAGCCAGTCCATCCACAAGTGGAAGACTGAGGTCCATGAGGATAATTTGGGGCGTTTCCCGTTCGGCCTGAGTCACCGCTTCCATGCCGTTAACCGCTTCGGTTACAGAATACCCGCTCATCTCAAGCAGCCGGCGCATCATAACGCGATTGTCTTCCGTATCTTCCACCAGGAGCACACGCGTTTGGCCTGAATCACTGGAGGGACGGAGACTCTCATAGGGGTGGGATTTTGTAGTCACGGGCTTCCATTCGCTGTAAGTACTTGAGTTCACTGTATCACTAGTATACGCAGCGCCTTTTTGCTAAGATGTCGCATCGAAATGTGACAGATCGAGTTCGGGTTACCGGGTTCAATTCATACACCGATTTTCCCCCGCAAACTTTGGTTGAAGCGCTCTATTTGAGAGTGCGGCTGCGCGATTACCTATTGATGAAGCCATTATTGTCGCCCTTAGAAGATAGCAACTCTCTTCAAACCCTGGGTCGAGCCTCTCTTCAAATCGTTCACGATCTGAAGAACCAGCTAAACGGTCTCAAACTGTATGCCACGTTCCTGCGCAAGCGCATGGAGAAGGGCGCTCAGCCGCCCGACGAGATGCAGACCGTGGAAAAGTTGATCGCCGGCCTTGATAGAGCAGCGGCGGATCTTTCTACCTTAATGGACTACGGCCGGCCCGTTGAGCTGAGACCGCAAGCCCAGATTGACCTGCAAAAGATCATGCGCGGCGTGGCGGCCACGTTCACCGAACCGACACGCGCGACGGGAGCTTTGAGCGGGGCTTTGGTAATTGAAGGAGAACAGTCGCCCTTAATTGGAGAGTTTGACCCCGCAGCCTTGACTGAAGCTTTGAAGTCCATTTCTGTCGGAGCCCTGAAGCTTTCAAAGCGAGACGAGGAAAAAGGCATCGTTAGGGTCAGTCTAAAGGCGGCGGCTCCAAAATCGGTCTTGATCGAATGGCACGATGTTAATGGAGCCGATCACGATCCGTTTCAATCTTTCGCGGGCAGCGTCGAGATCAGAATGTCCGTGGCGGCGAAAATTATCGAGGCGCACGGTGGCGCCGCAACACGGCACGGAAGTACTTTGCGCGTGACGTTACCGTTAACAAACTAATCGCATCGGACGGACTGAGTGCAAAAGGAGTCGACCGATGAAGACTACCGGCACCGCAAGTTCAAGGGAGGAGAAAAAGGTGGAGCACAAGGATCTACGAATTCTCGTAATCGATGACGAGCCGGTAATGGCTGATTCGTTGCGGACCAATCTAATGGATGAAGGTTACTCCGTTGACACGGCTGCGACTGGTGCGGAAGCGATCGAGTTATTTGATCAGGGTGGTCATCACCTGGCGATTTGCGATCTACAACTCCCTGACATGGACGGACTCGAAGTGATGCGACACATGAAAGACGCGCGGCCTACAACCGAAGTGATCGTTGTTACCGGTTATGGTTCGGTCGCCCGCGCGGTAGAAGCTACCAAAGCTGGAGCTTTCTATTTCGTCGAGAAACCCTTCGACTTCGAAGAAATTCAACCCCTCGTCGATAAAGCTCTCGAGCGTCGCGCACTCGTTGCCGAAGCTGCAAATATGCGACGGCAACTTTCAACTCGCTCGGAGTATTTCAACATCATCGGCGCCTCGAAAGCTATGCAAACGATCTATGAAACCATTGAGTCAGTCGCAAAGTCTGACGCGAATGTTTTGATCGTCGGCGAATCCGGCACCGGGAAGGAACTGATTGCCAACGCCATTCACTACAATTCCCTTCGTTCGAAGAAGCCTTTCATAAAAGTAAATTGCGCCGCCTTGCCCAAAGAGTTGATCGAGTCGGAGCTTTTCGGTCACACCAAAGGAGCGTTCACGGGCGCACATGCCGATAAAGAAGGTCTGGTGCAACATGCTGCGGGTGGCTCTCTCATGCTCGACGAAATTGCCGAGATGCCAGTTGAATTGCAGCCGAAGCTGTTACGCGTGCTACAGGAGCGCAGCTACCGGAAGATTGGTTCGGAAAAGACATTTGCCGTCGATTTCCGCCTGATCTCCTCCACCAACCGGCCCCCGGCCGATGCCATTCGCGATGGCATTTTGCGAGACGATCTGTTTTATCGCATTTCTACGATCACCATCCACGTGCCCCCTCTGCGCGAACGTAGCGAAGATATTCAATTACTAACCGAGCATTTCCTGCACATCTACTCGCAGAAATATGAACGCTCCATTACTGGTGTCTCACAAGCCGCTTATCAACGTTTGTTCGGTCACACTTGGCCGGGCAATGTGCGTGAATTGCAAAACGTGATTGAGCGTGCGGTGCTGCTTGCCAAGGCCAGCAAGATTGAACCGATTGATCTTCCTTTCGACAATGGCTCGCTCCCCGAAGGGGCAGCGGCCGGCGCGGAATGGGACGTGCCACCAAACATGACGCTTGAGGATATTGAACGTTTGGTTATTGAACGCACGCTGCAACGCACGGGGGGCAATAAGCAGGCAGCAGCCAATCTGCTCGGCATCTATCGGCCGCGGCTTTACAGCAAGATCAGAAAATATAATATTGACGTGAATTCGCTGGCGACGGCGTAAGGTTCGACCACCACAGCGGACACAAACGGCGGTAATATTTTCCAGCTTGAACGAGAACCAATTCCCCTCAGTCACCAACGGGTCTGATCTTGTCTCACCGGCGAGTCGTCTGCTAAGCATCGACGCCTTGCGCGGCATTGCCGCACTGGGCGTCGTTCTTTATCACGCAGTCCACCAAACAGGCGGCTCCGTTCCCGATAACTTATTTCGGTATCCGGTGAGACTAATCCAGTTCCTCGCCTCGTTTGGTTACATCGGCGTCTTCCTTTTCTTCGTAATCTCAGGCTTCTGTATTCACCTGCAGTGGGCCAAAGCGCGAGCCGCAGGCAAAGACCATCAGATCAAGTTCGGCGCATTCTGGAAACGGCGCCTGCGCCGGCTCTATCCGCCTTATCTCATTGCGCTCCTTATTTTTCTGGTGCTGACCGCTGTAACCGCGGGAATCGACGTTACCCACTTTTTTATTTATGACGTCGTGATGCACCTGCTGATGCTGCACAATCTTGATCCGCAGACTTGCTACAGCATCAACGGCGTGTTCTGGACGCTGGCGATCGAGGAGCAACTCTACCTTGCCTACTTTCTGCTGCTGTTCCTGCGAATGCGTTGGGGCTGGAGAGTGACGTTAATGGTCTGCGCACTCGCGCGCCTGGGCTGGTTTGGTTTCAGCCACCTTGTCTGGTTGAAATCCGGGATTGGTGTTCCCGTGCCCGAGGCGGCCGCTTCACATTGGTTCACCTGGGCTCTCGGCGCGATTGCTGTTGAGGTGGTCTTTGGCTTAGTCAAAATTCCTCGGTGGTGTCGCAACCTATGGCTCGGCGGGGTTGCGGTTGTTTTGGCGTCGATGATATCGACCGTGCTTCCCAACACCCAGAAAGACACGTTCGCGCATACAGTCGCCTGGTTACTAATGCATCCGCTCTGGGGCTTTGGATTCTTCGTGATAGTTAACCGGTTCGTACACGCGGAGCGGGCGTGGCAGGGTGAGATCAGCCGGCCGCGGTTAGTTGCCGGGTTCGCGGCTATCGGAGTGTTTTCGTATTCTCTCTATCTCACGCACGAGTTAGTGATCATGCAATCGTGGTGGTTTATCTTTAAGAGTCTGCCGCCGATGGTGAACACCTTCCTCGTGGTCACACCAGCAACCGTTGCTTTCGCGTGGTTGTTCTATTTGTTCTGCGAAAAGCCCTACATGAGGAAGAAAGTTTCGAGTTCCGAGCTCCCAAACTCGGGTTTCACGGTTGGAGGTTCTGACTTTGGGGTTGCCGGACTCAATCTAGAGCCCGAATCAGAACTGTGAAGAGGTGGTTTCTTCGCTCGTAGATTACTTCCCGAACCGGCAGTTCTCGAAACTCAAAACTCGGAACTCGAAACTCGAAACTCTCTCAGTCCGTTTCGTAGGTCGCAACACTAGTAGGTGTTTCAAAGCACCGAACCTTATATATCTGAACACGCTCGTCGCCCACCTTCGCCGCCACACGCTCTAGCACATACTTCGCCAGGTTTTCTGCCGAAGGCTGTAATTCAATAAACGGCTCGAGTTCGTTGATGTTGCGATGATCGAGGTATTGCACCACTTCATCGGCAGCGGCTTTCAACTCTACAAAATCAACCAGCAACCCGATGTTATCCAACTCACGGCCGCGCGCGTAGATCTCAATCCTGTAGTTGTGGCCATGTAGGTTTTCACACTTTCCCTTATAGCCGCGCAGCTGGTGCGCGCTGGAAAAGTTGCGCTCGATCATCACTTCAAACTGCCCTGGCATTAATCATCTCCCTGATTCTGTTCCCGGCTCGCCTTTTCCATTTTGTCTCGCACGCTCTTCGGTCGCATGTCGATCCAAACCTCTTTGATGAATTCCAGGCAGTCCGCCTTCATACCGGTCTTGCCGGCATCGCGCCAGCCGAGAGCATTTTCGCGGTCGGCCGGCCAGATCGAATACTGCTCTTCATGGTTCACGACGACCTTATAAATAGTTCGATCCTCAGCTTCATTTTCGTTCATTAGTTTCTCCGAGAAAAGCGCTATCCCGAGAACGCTGCACTTGATTCAAACATTTGCGCCAAGTCGTCAAGGTTCGAAGTGACGCGGCACTGCGGCAAACTTCGTAGGAACGTTTGTCCGTAAGCCTTGGTTCGCAGCCTCGGGTCAAGCACCGCGAGCACGCCCCGGTCGGTGGTGCTGCGAATTAAGCGACCCAGCCCTTGCTTCAGACTAATAATCGCCTGCGGCACGCTGTATTCAAAAAAGCTCGAACCGCCTTCGTCCTCAATATAGCGTTGCCTCGCAGCAACGATCGGGTCGGTGGGAACGGCGAAGGGTAATTTGTCGATAATCACGCAAGACAACTGCTCACCGCGCACGTCCACGCCCTGCCAAAAACTTGACGTAGCAAACAAGACGGCGTTCGGTGTCTCGCGAAACTTATCGAGCAGCCGACCCTTAGCGGCACTGCCCTGAATGAAACAAGGGAAGTCGAGAGCGGGCATCGCCCGGTCGTAAAGCGACTGCATGCCTGCCAGACTTGTGGAAAGAACGAACGCTCGGCCAGCGGTCGCGTTAACTATCTTGATTACTTCTTCAGCGGCAGCTTCTGCCCAATCAGGCGAACGTGGATCCGGCATTTTCGCGGGCAGGTAGAGGACCGCCTGGTTCTGATAATCGAAGGTTGATTCGGCAATCAAGTCTTTCGCTTTATCGAGCCCCAAACGTTCGCGAATGAAAGCAAAATTGCCCGCGCTAGAAAGTGTCGCCGAAGTGAGAACTACTGTGTCGACTTCGCTGAAGAGCTTGTCTTCAAGCAAACCGGAGACATCAATTGGCGAAGCGCGCAGGAACATGCCTCGCCCGCGACGTTCAGTCCAGTAAACAAATTTCTTGTCGCTTCCGGTAACAATGAACTGCAAATCGAAGCGCGTTTGACTGAGCCGCCGCACCAGGTTTTCGATCTCC
>DASSCX010000070.1:0-22303 GCA_035697425.1 Pyrinomonadaceae bacterium
CTGGTGCAAATATTCGTCGCCGCGCTCTTAATTCGAGTCTTGCTGGGAACACTTATCTTTATGTTCAACGGCCGCGATTTTTTTGGCGGGGATGCTGTTCACTACGACTACTACGGTACTGTTCAAATGTTGGCTTGGCGTGGCGACCGTTATTTCCAAGGCATAATGAACACCTACATCAGCCGCGAAACCAGTCAAGGAGGCGGCTTAGCCGGAGCATGGGGCATGCATTACATGGTCGCCCTAGTCTACACGTTAGTCGGTCGAAATGCTTTGGCTGTGCAGATGGTGGTAGCGGTAATGGGAGCAGCGACCGCACCTGTTATTTACCTTTGCGCCTCACACGTTTTCAAGAATGCCAGAATAGCGAGGTTATCTGCATTCGCCGTCGCCTTCTATCCGTCGCTTGTGCTTTGGTCTTCACAGGGATTGAAGGACGGACCCATTGTCTTTTTTTTGGCGGTGGCAATTCTGGCCACGCTGAAGCTTGGAGAAAAATTCAGTCTTAGGTACTTAGCGATGCTGGTCGGGGCGCTCTTCTGTGTATTAACTTTCCGCTTCTACGTCTTTTATATGATTTTCACCGCTGTTGCTGGAGCGTTTGTAATTGGAATGCAGAAGCTGACGGCGACGAGTTTTGCGCGACAGTTTGTAGTTATTATCCTAGTGGGTTTGGCTCTTACATATCTGGGGGTTACTCGGTACGCGAGTGTTCATCTTACCTATTATACGAGGCTGGAAAGAGTACAGCAGTCTCGGCAGGACTCAGCCGTAAGCGCTCAGTCAGGTTATGGTCGAGAAGTGGACGTTTCAACCGGCGAAGGCGCGATTAAAACGATTCCCTTAGGACTAGTTTATCTCCTGTTTGCGCCGTTTCCATGGCAACTGACTTCACTCCGGCAAAGCATTACCTTGCCAGAGATGTTGATCTGGTGGGCGTCTTTTCCTTTGTTAATTTTGGGACTTTGGTTCTCGATTAGGTATCGCTTACGTCAAATATCACCCATTCTAATTTTTACGGTAATGCTCTCGCTGGCTTATTCGATAGTTCAAGGGAACGTGGGAAATGCTTACCGGCAGCGCTCACAACTGCTAGTTTTTTACTTTATCTTCGTCGCGGTAGGCTGGGTACTGTTGTCCGAGAAGCGTGAAGAACGCAAACGCCGCGATCTCGCGGAGCCGAAACCCTTGCCCGTGCGGATTGCTTCTGAGCCTTCTCGTCGTTAATGATAATCGCCTGGAATCGATCACTGCATGTCGGACATTTGTGGACGTCAAGAGGTCCTTATAGGTCGTTAAGTTATGAACGGTCTGCTAACACTTCTGATATTGATCGTTTGCACGCTTATCGTCCTGGCTGTGCCCGGCCTGGTCTCGCCATCGAGTGCTGAATTAGGTGTCGTCAACATATTTGACACTGGCCGGGCTGTATTGCTTTGCGCAGCGCTGTCACTAACCGCTGCTTACGTCATCATGCGACAGCCGGAAGATGGTCAGTTTCTTGTGCGTCTTTTCGCCTTAGGTGTCCTGATCAGGGTTATCGTGGGAACTGCGATCTTCGTTTTTCAAGGACAGGAATTCTTTGGCGGGGATGCACTGACGTACGACTTTTTAGGTGCAGCGCAACTCAGGTCCTGGGGCGGTGACCATTACTTCAGCCAAGTAACGAACGCTCATCTCGGCCACAATGGAGGCACGAGTTGGGGAATGGTGTACCTGGTGGCGGGGGTTTACGCTGTGGTTGGGAGAAATGCGCTCAGTGTACAGTTTGTAAACGCGGTGTTAGGTGCGGCCACGGCACCCATCATTTATTTGTGCGCTTTGCAGGTGTTCAACAACCTTCGCGTGGCACGGATTTCGGCCCTGGCCGTCGCTTTCTTTCCCTCACTTATCCTTTGGTCGTCGCAAGGTCTAAAAGACGGACCCATTGTTTTCTTTTTGGCATTATCAATTTTGGCCACACTGAAGCTGAGTCAAAAGTTTGAAGTCAGGCAGATCGTGATTCTGATCTTCGCATTGTTTGCCATCCTCAGTTTACGCTTCTATGTCTTTTACATGATCACCGTAGCGGTGGCTGGGACGTTTGTGGTGGGTACCGGAAAGCTGACGTCGCTGAACTTTGTACGTCAGTTTGCGATTATCATCATTGTGGGGCTGGCGTTAACCTATGCAGGGATCACCCGCTATGCTGTGCAGTTGGAGCATTACACTAACCTGGAGAGAATTCAAATCAGTCGCCTGGATGCCGCCAAACGTGCACAATCCGGGTTCGGCGTCCAAAGCGACGTTTCCACCAGCCAAGGAGCGCTGGCAACCATTCCCCTTGGCATGGTCTATCTGCTCTTTGCCCCGTTCCCGTGGCAACTGGCTTCTTTGCGTCAAAGTATTACGCTACCGGAAATGCTGATTTGGTGGGCGTCGTTTCCCTTGTTGATTCTGGGACTGTGGTTTTCGATAAAGTATCGCTTACGGCAGATTTCACCGATCCTGATATTCACCGTTACGCTTTCAATAGCGTACGCGATCTTTCAGGGCAACGTCGGAAATGCCTACCGGCAACGGTCACAGCTGCTGGTCTTCTACTTTATTTTTGTTGCGGTGGGCTACGTATTTTTGTCAGAAAAGCGTGCGGAGCTAAAGCGCCGTGAGCTCGCCGAACCTGAGCCCCTCCGTGCTGAAATCGGAACTTCAATCTGGTCCCGCCGGTAAAGTCCGCAAAAGAAGAGTTCAAATAAATGTGTGGAATTGTAGGAATCGTTAGCAGCGAGCAGAAACGAGTGGACGAAAACCTACTCGGACGGATGTGTAAAGCGATCCGCCATCGCGGCCCTGATGACGACGGTTTCTACATCAACGGTCCCGTTGGATTAGGCATGCGCCGCCTTTCTATTATCGACCTCAAGAGCGGCCAGCAACCCATTCATAATCAGGATCGCACCGCTTGGATCGTTTTTAACGGCGAGATCTACAACTACCTGGAATTACGAGCCAAGCTCGAACAGCTTGGCCACACCTTCTACACCAACAGCGACACGGAAGCGATTGTTCACGCTTACGACCAATACGGCGCGGACTGTCCCAAACATCTGCGCGGCATGTTTGCCTTCGCGATTTGGGATGAAAGAACTGAAGAGTTGTTCTTGGCGCGCGACCGGGTCGGCAAAAAGCCCCTCTTGTATGCGCAACTGAATAATGGACTCGTGTTTGGATCAGAGTTTAGTGCGCTACTGCTCCATCCGGATATTAGCCGGGACGTCGATAGTGAAGCTCTGCACCACTATCTCTCATTCATGTGCGTGCCGGCGCCCCTTACTGCCTATCGTGCAATTAGGAAGCTGGAGCCGGGTCATTCGCTCCGTTGGCGCAAAGGTGAAATAAAACTAGAGCGCTATTGGCAACCGGATTTTTCCCACAAGCTCAACATCGGCGAGGAAGAGGCCGGGGAACAAGCTCTCGAGATTCTGCGCGACGCAGTCCGCGTGCGCTTGATGTCGGAAGTTCCGCTGGGGGCATTTCTATCCGGCGGGATCGATTCCAGCGCTATAGTCGCGTTAATGAGTGAGGCCTCGAGTGATCCGGTTAAGACGTTTTCGATCGGATTTGAAGAGCAGGATTTCAGTGAACTGCATCATGCGCGCCGCATCGCCGAACATGTCGGCGCCGATCATCACGAGTTCATTGTGCGTCCAGATGCGATGGAGGTCCTGCCACTCCTGGTCGAGCATTACGGCGAACCGTACGCCGACTCTTCGGCAATCCCGACCTATTACGTCGCGCGAGAAACCCGACGGCACGTGACTGTCGCGCTCAATGGCGATGGTGGGGACGAATCGTTCGCCGGGTATGAACGCTACGCGGCCATGCAACTAGCCGAACGCTACCATCGCCTTCCGGCGTCGCTGCGCAAACTGGCGATTCAACCGGCGATCGGACTTTTGCCTTCGTCGGAAACCAGCCGCAGCCGGATTCGCGATGCGAAGCGTTTCATTCAGGCGGCGTCATTGCCGAAGCGCGAACGCTACTTGCGCTGGGTGAGTGTCTTCGACGCGCCGGCTAAGCAAGACCTCTATTCCGCCGACTTTAAGCGCCAAACTGCCAACGTTCATCCTGGGGAGATTCTCGGCCCGTGGTTTGCGCGGGCGAACGGATCGGGAATCGTCGACGCGGCTTTATTGACGGACATCATGACTTATCTCCCCAACGATCTGTTGGTCAAGGTCGACATTGCCTCGATGGCAGTTTCGCTTGAAGCGCGATCGCCGTTTCTCGATCATCACGTGATCGAATTTGCCGCGAGTTTGCCGGAGCGCTTCAAGTTACGCGGTCTGACTACGAAGTACTTATTGAAACGCGTGCTAAAAAAACTTTTGCCGGCAGAGAACCTCGAACGGCGGAAGATGGGTTTTGGTGTTCCGATTGGTCATTGGTTCCGTGGCCAGATGCAGTCGTTCTTGCGCGAGACATTGTTGTCACAGAAGGCCCTCAGCCGCGGGCTTTTCAAACCAGAGTCGGTGAAGCAAATGATTGAACTGCACACGAGTAGCGAACGCGACTACGCTCATCAGCTGTGGACCCTGCTGATGTTGGAGTTGTGGTTTAATCGCTTTATTGATTAGTGGGCCGTGGCTCTGTGGTTCTGTACTTGGAACTTTGTGCTTTGTACTTTGTTGTCTTAGCAATCGCGAGAACGACCCGGGAGATGAATTTCAACTAACAACCGAGGAACAAAGTACAAAGTTCTAAGCACCAAGTTCAAAAACAGTGTTCAGGCCCAAAATTGACAGCATGGAGAGTTGAAGTGAAAGGCGTTGTTCTAGCAGGAGGTTTGGGAATGCGATTGCGGCCGTTGACCGCAGTCACAAATAAGCATCTGCTGCCTGTATACGATCAGCCGATGGTTTACTATCCGATTCAGATTCTCGTTAACGCCGGCATATCCGACATCATGATCGTTACCGGCGGAAATTCGGCCGGAGATTTTCTCAAGCTATTAGGAAACGGCAAGGCCTTTGGTCTGAAGCATCTCAACTATACTTATCAGGAAGGCGAAGGTGGCATCGCGGAAGCGCTTGGTCTGGTCGAGCACTTCGCCGCTGGTGATCCGGTTTGTGTGGTGCTCGGCGATAACATCATCGAAAACAACATCGCGGCGGCCGTACGTAACTACGATGAACAATCAAAGGGTGCAAAAATTCTCTTAAAGCGTGTGCCCGACCCTCAGCGTTTCGGTGTTCCGGAGTTGGACGGCAAGAAGGTTTTACGAATTGAGGAGAAGCCGGAGTTTCCCAAGTCGGAATATGCCGTCATCGGGATCTACATGTATGACGCTTTCGTTTACGACATTATTCGCACGTTGAAACCTTCTGGTCGCGGCGAGCTTGAGATCACTGACGTGAACAATGCGTACATCGAGCGCGGCGAAATGTCCTGGGAGGAATTAGAGGGTTGGTGGACTGACGCTGGCACCTTCGACAGCTTGCGTCGGGCTTCAAACCTGGTCGCAGAAACCGGAGCCAACAAGAAAGAGATTGGCGAGCGCCGATTGGCGATTGCCGATTGAGCGGTTGGCGAGTTGGAACTTTGGACTTTGGCCTTGGGCTCGGCTGAGAGTGTCTCTCAGAAGTCGGAATTCAATACTGATTGCACGAACAAAGATCAAAAGATCAGAGACCCAAGACCAATTTATTCATGAAGATCGTCCGTGTAATTGCGCGGCTGAATGTGGGCGGGCCGGCTAAACATGTCGCCTGGTTGACCGCCGGTTTGCAGGATCGCGAATGGGAGTCACTGCTGGTTGCCGGCTCGGTTCCCACCGGTGAAGAAGATATGGGTTACTTCGCGGAAGGACTCGGTGTGCGTCCGCTTTTGTTGAAGGAGATGAGTCGTGAGATCTCCCTCAAAGATGCATTGACGATCTGGAAACTCTATCGTTTATTCAAGCGCGAACAGCCGGATGTGGTGCACACGCACACTGCCAAGGCCGGCACCGTCGGCAGGAGTGCAGGTTTACTTTATCGCTGGCTGACGCCCGCAACTTTGGTCGGCCGGCCGCGACGCTGTCATTTTGTGCACACCTACCATGGCCACATCTTTCACGGCTACTACGGAAAATTAAAGACGCGCGTGTTCCTACTGATTGAAAAACTGCTGGCGCGCTTAATCACGAGTCGCATCGTTGTGGTCAGCGAACAACAACGAAAGGAAATTCACGAAACCTTCGGCGTCGGCCGCACTGAGCAGTTTCAGGTGATTCCGCTCGGTCTCGATCTCCGAAGCTTCGCGGCGCCGGAGAAGCGCAGGCAGACTTTTCGGAACGAACTTGGTGTGCGCGAGTCTGAGATTCTGGTAGGCATTGTCGGCCGGCTCACGGAAATCAAAAACCACAGACTCTTTTTGCGAGCGGTCGCGAAATTCAAAGCCGCCCCCGGAAATGAACACGTGCCGGTTAAATTTGTGGTGATCGGCGACGGCAACTTGCGTCAGATTTTAGCGGGAACCACTGCGGCGCTTGGCTTGAGCGATGATGTTATCTTCGTGGGCAGTCGTAAGGATCCAGAGAACTTTTATGCCGGGCTCGATGTGGTAGCCCTGACCTCTAAAAACGAAGGCACACCTTTGACCCTCATCGAGGCGATGGCTAACTGTATTCCTGTCATTTCAACTGCAGTTGGGGGTGTCGTTGACTTATTGGGTGAACGCGATAGTGAAGCCGATCCGGAAGCTCAGTATCAGATCTGTCGTCGCGGCGTCAGTGTCGTGCCGAATGAGCCGGATGCTTTCGCGGCAGGACTGCAGCGACTTGTAAGCGATGTGAGGCTGAGGAAAGAGTTGGGAGCGCG
This sequence comes from Pyrinomonadaceae bacterium, assembly GCA_035697425.1. Classification (GTDB taxonomy): domain Bacteria; phylum Acidobacteriota; class Blastocatellia; order Pyrinomonadales; family Pyrinomonadaceae; genus PSRF01. Next base: position 6,840 of record DASSCX010000070.1, read on the forward strand.
CGGTCGAGAGTTTGTCGTGCGAAACTATTCGCGCGAACGTCTCCTGGACGACATTCGCGCTCTCTATCGCGAGTTGACGCCAAGCGTCCCGGTTTCCCAAACTGCGAATGTTGCCGTTACGAGATTTTGAGTAGAGAGAGACCGGAACTATCCATTGAATTCAGTTCACCAAGAGTGGACCCGTCCATTCACACCGCGCTTCAGCGCGGTGCTCAGAAGAACTGTCACAGGAAACCGTTTAAACGGTTTCCTGATGCTCGGTGCACGGAACATCCCCAGGCTGAAGCCACGGTGAGAGTGAGAGGCTCAATGTTTGGCACGTTCGAGATTTCGAGGTTCGCTTTAGAGACCTGAGACTTGAAACTAGTTCTAAAGGAGAAAACATTTGCGCGTATTGATTACAGGAGGGGCTGGATTTATTGGCTCACATTTAGCTGACGCCTATCTGCAAAAAGGGGACGAAGTTTACGTCATCGATGATTTATCCACGGGAACGATTGAGAATATCCATCACCTCAAAAGCAATCCGAAATTTCACTACACGATTGACAGCGTTCATAACCATCCGGTCACGGCTGAGTTAGTCGACCAGGTCGATGCCGTTTTCCATCTGGCAGCGGCGGTGGGCGTGAAACTGATCGTTGAGAGCCCGGTGCGCACTATCGAAACGAACGTGCGCGGCACCGAAGTCGTGCTTAACATTGCCAACAAGAAAAAGAAGAAGGTACTCGTGGCGTCGACGTCCGAGGTTTATGGCCTAAGCACCGACGTGCCGTTTCGAGAGGACGGCAACCTGGTAATGGGAGCGACCACCAAAGGCCGCTGGAGCTACGCCTGCTCGAAAGCAATTGACGAGTTTTTGGCCCTTGCTTACTGGCGCGAACGAAAACTGCCGACAATCGTCGTTCGTCTTTTCAATACGGTTGGACCGCGCCAGACAGGCCAATACGGCATGGTGATTCCAACCTTCGTGAAGCAAGCTCTCGCCGGGCGACCAATCACAGTGTACGGGGACGGCCAGCAGCGACGTTGTTTCGGCTATGTTGGCGACGTGGTGGGCGCGCTCATCAAGTTGATGGATCAACCGACGGCGGTCGGGCAGGTGTTCAATATCGGATCCAACGAAGAGATTTCGATTCTGGATCTTGCCAACCGCGTAAAAGAGCTGACGAAGTCAGATTCCGAAATCATCTTTGTGCCTTACGATGAGGCTTACGAAGAAGGTTTTGAGGACATGCCGCGGCGCATTCCCGACATAACCAAGATTAAAGAGCTGGTGGGATTCGCCCCTACGATGTCGCTCGACGGAATTCTGCAAAGCGTAATCGATCACCAGAGCGGTCGGCCTTCGGCAGCGGCCGCGCAATAAATCTCGAGGTCAGGGAGGAGTGGCTTGTCCGCGCGTCTTTAAGGCTTTTCTCGAGCAGCCCCGCAAGTGCAAAGTCGCGCTCCCCAATTGCTGGTTATCCCCGGCTGTACCGACTTCGTTCCTCACCCCGCTCACTTGCATTGCTCGGCGCTGATCGTCTAGCTTCTCTTCGCCGCAAGTTCAAATTACAATTTGACCGCTCAGTCTCGCTAAACTATGCCCCTTAGCTCGCTTAATCTGCTCTCAGTCGCGGTGGCCTTTGGTCTCGCTCTCGCGCTGACGCCGATTGTTCGCGCGTTTGCTCGTCGTATCGGCCTTGTCGCCAAACCGAAAAGTGACCGCTGGCATAAGAAACCGACAGCAATGCTGGGCGGCGTCGCCATCTGGCTGTCGGTTGTAATTGCTTACCTCCTCTACTTTCGTCCCAATACTCTTTTTGGTTTTGACAGCACTAATCTGAGCGTCTCGTACAGTTGGGTCGTCATCAGTGCCAGCTCTTTTCTCTTCCTGGTCGGTCTGATTGACGACTTGATTCACACTAAGCCCTATCAGAAATTGATCGGGCAGATAATGGGCTCGGCTTTTGTGATCTACTACGGCTTAACTCTACCGTGGACCGCTTCGCATCCGATCAACGTCGTGCTCACGATTTTTTGGCTAATCGGAATCACGAACGCTCTCAACCTCCTCGATAATATGGATGGACTAGCTGCCGGGATTGCCGTCATCGGTTCGGCGTTTCTGGCGCTCAACTTCCTCACCACCGGCCAGTTAACCGAAGCGTTGATGATGATGACGTTCGCCGGCGCCCTGCTCGGATTCCTGATTTATAACTCGAATCCGGCATCAATCTTCATGGGCGACTGTGGTTCGCTCTTCATTGGATTCTTTCTGGCGAGTTCGGCTTTGGTAAATGTTGCGGGCGGCCGATCCCGTAGCTTGTTGCCCGTCCTTGCCGTGCCCATCCTCGTTCTGTTTATACCAATCTTCGATACGACCTTCGTGACGATTCTGCGGAAAGCTTCGGGACGCGCGGCTTCTCAAGGCGGACGGGACCACACCTCGCACCGTCTCGTAGCGCTCGGCATGTCGGAACAGCACGCCGTTTGGATGCTCTACAGTTTCGCTGCCCTGTCGGGAATCCTCGCCCTGCTGGTGCAACGAATGAAACTGGATGTGAGTCTGGCGGCTATCGCCGGCTTTACGATCCTGCTGACGTTGTTGGGTGTCTATCTCGCTGGCGTCAAAGTGTATGACCAGAGTGAAGAAGCACAGGCGTTGAAAGACAAGTCGCTTTATACCTTCCTGGTAGATGTCTCCTACAAGCGTCGCATTTTTGAAGTACTACTTGATGTGGTGCTGATCGTGCTTGCTTACTGGAGTGCCTACGCGATCAAGTTCGGGGCCTTTTCCGGCAATCAGGCGTGGAATTTGTTCTTGCGTTCGGTGCCCGTGTTGGTGTTCGTCAAAATGGCGACCTTCCTGGCAATGGGTGTTTACCGGGGTTTGTGGCGTTACACCAGCCTCGACGATTTGATCGTCTTCGTTAAGGCAGTCGTAATCAGTTCGGTAGGTAGCGTTCTCGTTTTGCTCTTTGCTTTCCGGTTTGAAGGGTTCTCGCGAGCTGCCTTTCTTCTAGATGGCATTCTGATGCTGTTGTTTTTGGGGGGCAGCCGCATGGCGTTCAGACTGTTTCGGCAGTTGCTTCCGAATTCGAAAGTCGCCGAGGGCCGGCGCGTCTTTATATACGGCGCGGGCGATGGCGGCGAGTTGCTCTTACGGGAACTGCAAAACAACCGCGAATTGCGCTACACCCCAGTTGGATTCCTGGACGACGATCCGGCGAAGAAGGGCAAACTGATCCATGGCTTACAGGTGTTTGCCGCTAATGGCGACCTAACGCAGGTGTGCCGAGATCTGGGAGCCGACGAACTCATAATCTCCAGCGCAAAAGTTCCTGAAGAGCGCGTACAGGAAATCGCGAGCACTTGCCAGGCAGAGGACATCTCAGTGAAACGGATGAAAATTACAATCGAGGACGTGAGACACATCTAGAAACCCACCAATGGCCGAACTCCTGCAAATAGACACGACTCGGACTGTCTCTCGAGTGGCGCTGATTCTGGCGCTGGTGCTGGCGCTCGTCGGGTGCACCTTTATCATACGGGGCTATGTCGGCAGCACCATAGCCGAGTATTTGAGCAGCGAAGAAGCCGGATTGGCGATGCCACGGCGCGCAGTCGCGTGGGCGCCCCGCGATCCGCATACACACTGGCGACTCGGCGCGATCATGATGCGTAAACTTCCCGCCGATCAATTGCCTCAGGCCCTAGCCGAATTTGAGAAGGCTGCCAGCCTCTCGCCGAACGACTATCGCTTTTGGATGGACTTCGGAACCGTGCTCGAACAGGCTGGCGACGTCGAGCGCGCTGAAAAGGTTTTACGGCGCTCGGTCGAGTTGGCCCCGGCGTACGCTTATCCGCGCTGGTACCTGGGAAATCTTTTCCTAAGAAGCGGACGGTATGACGAAGCTTTCACCGAACTGCGCCGCGCTAGTGAAGCCGACCCTACATTTCAACCACAGTTGTTCAACGCCGCCTGGTCAGTTTACAGCGACGACATCAATGCACTTACGGTTGCTGTCGGATCGACGGCGGCGGCCCGCGCTGGCTTTGCTCAATACCTGATTGGCTTCCAAAGATTCGATGACGGCATTCGACTCTGGAAGAGTTTGAGTGAAAACGAGCGCCGCGCAAATCGCGAGGCGGGTGACGCGATCATTAAGAGTCTTGTGGCGGCTCAGCGCTATCATCAGGCGGCCGACGTTTCGAATGATCTCGCTCCGGCTGCGGTTCACAGTGCAGACGGAAAATTTGTCGACGGCGACTTCGAATCGGGTCTTGGTCACCCGCAAGGATCAATCTTTGGTTGGAAAGTAACTTCGACGCCGCAAGCCCAGATTGGAATCGATTCGGCAGAGGGATACCAGAGTGGCCGCAGCCTGCGCCTTCTGTTCCAGGTGCGGAGCAGGCTCGATGCCGTCAATGTTTCACAGCTAATACCGGTTGCTTCTGACACCGAATATGCACTGGAGTACGCCGTCAAAACCCAGAAGCTGGAGAGCGCGGACCTCCCGTCCGTCGCGATCTTTGACGAAGTGGAAGGAAAGGTATTGGCTACGTCCGAAGAGGCTCCGGGCGGCAGCAGCGATTGGAAAGTAGTGAAGCTTAGTTTCAAGACCGGACCAAAAACCCAGGCGATCACGATGCGTCTGCAAAGAAATGCCTGTGCACCGGAAGCAAGTTGCCCAATCTACGGAACCGTCTGGTATGACAACTTCAATCTCCAACGTCGCGGTTAACCCGCCTTTGGAAGTAACCGGCGAAACTTCGGGCGCAACCGGGGAACAAACAATTCACCGGGTGCGCCACACACTCGCCAGTCGATTCATATTCCTCGGTCTTTGCGTCGCGATCGTTCTCACTGCTCTCGCCTTCGGCACCAATCACAATTGGGCGCTAGCTATTTTTAATCTCGGCGCACTTGCCATCGTCTTCCTTTGGATACTGGACGGATGGAAACTGGGCGTACTGCGTCTCAGCCGCAATCCTTTGCAACTCCCCCTCTTGGGAATGTTGTTGCTCGGCCTAATTCAATTGCTGCCCTTGCGCACTGCGGCTGCCGTTGATTTGCTTTCCATTCCCGCTGTCAAGTCGCTCTCGCTCGATCCCTATGCAACAACTCTGATCCTGGCGGACATAGTTACGCTACTGGTCTATTTCGCTGCCACTCTCGTATTTACCGACACGCCCCATCGCCTGCGGCTACTCGTCAGAACAATCACTATCTTTGGTTTTCTGCTCGCGATCTTCGGACTGACGCAATCTTTCACGACAAGCAAAGTATTCTGGGTCCGTGAACTGGCGCAAAGCACAGCTTTCGGACCTTTCATCAACCGCCATCACTTCGCGGGTTACATGGAACTGACCATGGCCCTGCCTCTGGGAATGTTGTTCTCAGGATCACTAGAGAAAGACAAGCGCTTTGCTTATGTCTTCGCCGCTGGGCTGATGGGCGTGGCGCTCGTGATGACTAACTCGCGTGGCGGTGTGATTAGTTTGGTTGCCCAGATTTTGTTTCTGCTGGTGTTGTCCGGTTTTCGCAAACGGAAGACGCACGAAGTCCAGGAGAAATCGCAACGCGTCAAGCGGGCAGCTTTGCGCGCGGCAATGGCGTTGGGTTTAATTGTCGCTCTGTTTGCAGGAGTAGTTTTGTTGGGAGGCGAGCAAGCGTTGAGCCGGTTCGCCGGCACTGTCAACTCAGACGATCCAACTACCGGCCGCGCACATTTTTGGAATGTGACATTGGACATCATCAAGGCCCACCCGATTGTCGGCGCCGGTCTCGGTGCCTTCCCAACCGTCTACACGCGTTACGATTCGCGGAATGGCGCATACCGGCTGGAGCAGGTCCACAACGATTATCTCCAGATTCTGTCGGATGGAGGAGTAATTGGAGCGGCGCTCGGACTTTTCTTCGTCGTGATGCTGTTTCGCTATGGCTTTGCCCGGCGCGAATCCCCCGATGATTATCGCAGCGGCGTGGCGCTGGGCGCGCTCGCCGGATGCTTTGCGGTCTTGGTACACAGCTTTTTTGATTTCACTCTGCATACCACTGCAAATGCTTTGCTGTTCCTGGTATTGGCCGCGCTCGCCACTATGAACGGTCGGGTGGAACAACCAACTAAACGCAGGCGCCGGCGTCGCCGCCGCCGTGAAGACTCGGGGCCTATCATGATCGAACCGCATTAAATCAAGTTTCGAGTTTCAAGTTTCAAGTTTCACGTTCACAAACCAAAAACCAAATACCAAAGTTCAAAGACCAAAGATCAAAGTTCAAAGACCAAAGACCAAAGCAATGGTGGCTTCCGCCAAAACTAAAGAAAAAGAACTTGCGGCCCCGGCCGCTTCCTCAGTTCCGGCCCTGTGCCTGACGGCGACGCTGCAGCACGGTAAGGCCGACGCTCTCAATCATAAGGTTGGGGGCGAATGGGTTAATACGAGTGCGGTGATTTTCGCCGAGCGAGTACGCAATGTTGCGCTCGGACTTGCTGCCCGGGGCATCAGACGTGGCGATCGCGTGGCATTGTTATCGGAAAATCGCCCGGAGTGGTCGATTGTTGATCTTGCGATTCTTAGCCTCGGCGCGATCAATGTTCCGATTTACACGACGCAGGCTGTCGATCAGGTTCGCTATATTCTCACCGACTCCGGCGCCCGCGTGCTCTTCATCTCGAACCGCCGACTTTACAAACACGCGTACAAAGCTCTGGAGCGCCTTGGGTTTCTAGAGAAGCTGATCTTCTTCGATGCTGAAGGCACTGAGACAATCGGGCATGCAATGTCCTTAAGCTCACTCGAGGTGGCGGGTAACGAACTGCATCGCGAACGGCCGGCAGCGTTTGCCGAGTTTCTCAGCACCGTGCAGCCCCACGACCTGGCTACAATCATCTACACCTCGGGAACCACCGGCGAACCCAAAGGCGTGATGCTGACGCACAACAACTTCATCTCGAACGTGCTTTCAATTACCGGCGCGTTGCCCATTAGTTCGAGCGACACAGCACTCTCAGTCTTGCCGCTGTCGCACATTTTCGAACGGACTGGCTTCTACATTTTCTGTTATTCCGGCGTTTCGGTTTACTACGCCGCTTCGTTTGATCAGGTTGGAGAGAACCTGAAAGAAGTTCGTCCGACGGTAATGACCGCTGTGCCAAGGCTCTTCGAGAAGGTTTATCACCGCATCGTGAAGAAGGGGATGGCCGAGAAAGGTTGGAAGCGCAAGCTGTTTTTAACCTCGCTCGCTGTCGGCCAGCGTTATGCGGAGCTGAAAGACAAACGACAGCGCGTGCCGGCGGGCTTGGCGCTGCGACAAAAGATTGCCAGCCGGCTCGTCTTTTCAAAGTGGCGCGCGGGCGTGGGAGGCAAACTCAGATTCTTCGTTTCGGGTGGCGCGCCCCTCTCACCTGCGCTCTCCTACTCTTTTCTCGCCGCCGGAATTCCTGTGCTGCAAGGGTATGGCGCCACGGAGAGCTGCATCGTCTCCGCGAATCGACCGGAAGACAATCACGTCGGTTCAGTTGGCTTGCCGTTTCCCGGAATCGAAGTTCAGATAGCGGCTGATGGTGAAATTCTGCTGCACGGACCAAACGTGATGCAGGGATATTACGGCCAACCTGAAGCTACCGCAGCCGTGCTTAAGGACGGCTGGTATTCTACCGGCGATGTAGGTCATCTTGATGAAGCGGGCCGGCTCTACATCACCGATCGCAAGAAAGACCTTTTCAAATTGTCGAACGGCAAGTATGTTGCGCCGCAACTACTGGAGAGCTTGCTGTTGCAGAGTGAGTTTATCAGTCAGGTCGTTGTGGTGGGCGCGGGTCGGAAACAACCTGCTGCTTTGATTGTTCCTGAATGGGATGCGGTAAAAGAGGCACTCAGCGAAGCGGATCAAGAGTTTCCCAGCGACCGGCGTGAACTCAGTCAGTTTGCGCCCGCGGTCAAGATTGTGCAGCGCGACGCGGCCGCCTTGACCGCGGAGCTTGCTGACTATGAGCGTGTGCGTCGCATCGCATTGTTACCGGAAGAATTAAGCATCGACAACGGCGAGTTAACTCCAACACTAAAAGTAAAGCGTCGCGTCATTGATGGGAAATTTGGCGAGTTGATTGACGAGCTTTACTCCTGAGGCTGTTAACGCGGGGACGCGGGACGCGGGGACACGGAGACACGGAGACACGGGGACGCGGGACGCGGGGACACGAGACACGGAGAATCTTTTAGAAAGTTAGCAATGCTTGGGTGAAACCACTCGGCAATAGGCTTTTAAAAAACTTTGCGTCTCTGAGCCTTTGTGTCTCTGCGATAAGATTAAGGTTAGAAAACACGGCGATGGGGTTCGCCAATAACCATCCCGCTGAGGCGGGATTGATGACTCCTAATCAGTCGCGTATTAGCGCGCGAAGGTCAGGAGCTTTTTCATATTGCCAATTGCCGATTGGCGATTGGCCCGCAGGGGAATGAGCAGTACCACCGGCTACCACCTGCTGGTACTCACCTCAACGGATCGTCAATCGTCAATCGCCAGCCGTCTATCCAACAACTTCGAATCATGCAAAGAATCATTCTTGTAGGCTTAGCCGGTCTGGCCGGAACACTCGGCAGATATTGGCTCTCGGGATTGATCGCCAGGAGGTATGGGGAAACCTTTCCCTGGGGCACACTCGTGGTTAACGCCGTAGGTTGCTTTCTCACTGGGGCGATCTATTACGTCTCGGAAGAGCGATTTCTTGTGAGCCCAACCGTGCGGAGCGTGATCCTGATCGGACTACTCGGCGGCTTCACTACGTTCTCCTCTTACGGACTGCAAACTTTTACTCTTCTTCGGGAAGGTGAATTCGGTCTTGCTCTTCTCAATGTCACACTTTCCAATTTGCTGGGTCTGTTGTTGATCTGGGCCGGATACACTTTGATGAAAGCACTGTGAGGCGTCTTATGAATACGTTGGAAGAGGGATACTTGCTGCGGATCTTCATCGGCGAAAGCGACCGGCACGAACATCACCCACTTTACGAGCAGATTGTCCTCAGGGCCCGCGCCGATGGATTGGCAGGGGCGACCGTTTACCGCGGAGTCATGGGCTTTGGCAAAAACAGCACCGTGCACACTGCGAAAATTCTCAGACTCTCGGAAGATTTGCCGATGGTGGTAGAGATTGTCGATACATTGGAGAAAGTAGAGAAGTTTTTGCCAGTGCTTGACGAGATGGTTGCTGACGGATTGGTCACGCTCGAGAAGGTCAAGGTTATTCATTACAAAGCCAGATAGTAACGCAAAGCGTTTTAAGATCGCGGGCGTCTCGCGGGCAAAAGGGTTTTGGGATCGCGGGCGTCTCGCCCGCCCAACGTGCAGTAAAGCCGAACGGCCCCCACACTAGTCTAAGTTTTGAGAAAGCGGGCGGGCACACCTGCGATCCAATAGCGGCGGTCCGGGATCCAAGGACCACAGCTCCATTTCCCTTCACAGAGATTTAACATCGCGTTAAGTTTAAATTCACGCGACGCTACTAGTCTGACTTTCTCGATTCATCCTGCGGGAGGACAACATGCGAATCACTCTGAGGTGTAGTCTTTTCCTCTTCACCGGCGCACTCGCGATTGGCTTTCTGGCAACGCCGAAGGTTTCTTGTCAGGTCGCCTCAGTTCAGCCGTCACCGACAGCCCCGACGGTGTTGCAATTTAGTTCTACAAGCAGCGGTGGGAAAGGGTCCGATGAGACTGCCCGCCTGATCGCGCTTGAAGAAGCCGTGCGCGAACAACACACTCAACTGGAGGCGTTGCGAAAGTTGATGGCGGAGCAACAGGAAACGATCAGACTGTTGACCGCGCGACTGGTTCCTCCAGGGAGCGCTAATCCAGAGATATTACCGGCCCCGTCCCTAACGAATTCAAAGAATTCAGAGATCGCAGTTGCTTCCCAAGTGCCTTCAGTTGAGGACCGGCTCAAGAAAGTTGAAGGACGACTCTCCGAAATTGGAGCGATTAAATTCAGCGGCGATGTGCGGCTGCGATCCGAATCGTTCTTTGGTCTCTCTAACAATCTAGCGAGTGGCAACAATCCGGCAGCGCTCGGGAACGAGCTTAGCCCGCGTCATCGCATGCGCGTGCGCGCGCGACTCGCCCTCCGTGGGTCGGTGGGCGATGAATTCGATTGGGGACTACGATTCGCTACCGGCAGCTTCGCCGATAATATTTCTACCAACCAAACACTCACCGACTTCTACAACCGCAAGCCTTTTGGTTTGGATCAGGCGTTCATTACTTACAAACCGAAAGCCGCGCCCGGATTGAGATTACAAGGCGGCAAGTTTGAACCACCCTGGATTTCAACCGAACTGACTATTGACAGCGATCTGATGATGGAAGGATTTAATGAGTCGTACACGCGTAACTTCAAGAATTCAAAGTTCAAAGAGCTGAGCTTCGTTGCCTGGCAATTGCCGTTTCTTGAGCGCAATTCTGCTTTCGTGCGCAACGCTGATGGCACGGTTAACATCGAGCGATCCCGACGCGATGGCCGTGACCTGGCACTTTACGGCGGGCAAATTCGCGCCCGCCTTGAGCCGAACGACAGAGTCGCACTGACTGTGTCGGCAGCCGATCTCTACTTCTCGGGCACTCAATTCATCTCGCCCGTTCAGGTCTTTGGCAGCCAGTTGCAATTGCCGGTAACATTCACGATTCCCGCTACCGCAACCACGCCCGCGCAGACGATTACCAGCCAGGTTTCAATTCCGCGCGACTTTCTTGTCGCCGGGAATGGGAATCTTGGGCTGACCACTGCCAGCAACAATGCTACTAATCGCGACGGACGCCTCGCTTCAGGTTTCAATCTTGTCGACTTGCTGGCAAAGCTTGAGCTGAAGCACAGCAAGCGTTGGCCGGTTACTGTCTTGCTCGACTTTGTTACCAACACGCGTGTGCGCGACGTGGTTACTGCGGGTCCGGGAGGGGCTGATTTGATCTTAGCTAATAACGAAAAGCACGGCTTTTGGGGCGAGGTACTGGTGGGTTCAACACGAGCGAAGGGTGATATGCAGCTTGGTTACACCTTCATGCGGATTGAGAAGGATGCTGTGCTGACGCCATTCAACATGTCTGACATAACTCAGCAATCAGACATGCGCGGACACCGTTTGCAGTTTTCTTATGCAGCCGATCCCCGTGTGACTTTTTCTGTAGTTGGAATTGTGACGCAAAGGCCCAACGGGGTGCTGGGTGCGTTCGGCACAACGCCCCCCGGTTCCTTGAACCGAGCGACTACGCGACTGCAGTTCGACACTGTGATCAAGTTCTGAAGGGCAGGGTCCCTACGGCTAATACCAGAAGAGAAGTTAGGCCGCGATGCATTTTGGGCTTTTGATCTCATTCACACCAGCGCTTTAGCGCGGTGGTAATAGCTCAAGTGCAATGGAAACCGTTTAAACGGTTTCCTTGTCCGTTCTCTGGAAAGCACCGGACTGAAGCCCCGGTGTGAATGAGAATTCAGACTCATTAAAGTTCATCTGTGGCCAAGTCTCGTATAACCCTTTGGACTCTTGCCTCAATCTCATCGCGCACAACACGAAATGCGTCTGCGTCCATGTGCTTGGGATCCGGAATCTCCCATTCCTCTCGCCGCTGCGCGCGGATAAAGGGGCACTCGTCGCCGCATCCCATCGTCGCCACAAAGTCATACTCAATGTCGGGGATGTCCAACAGAGACTTAGATGTGTGGGTGTTGAGATCGTAACCGAGCTCAAGCATCGACTTCACAGCCCTGGGATTAATCGTTCCCGAAGGCCGCGAGCCGGCGCTGAGGGCTTCCGCTATCTCACTACCGTGAATTCGCGCGAACGCTTCGGCCATCTGGCTCCGGTTGGAGTTTTCCACACACACGAACAGCAATTTCTTTTTGGCTGAACTCATAATGATCTCGCCCCGTCTTCCGAACCTGATTTTACGACTTTGACAGCGTAGTATTAAGTCAAGAGTAATTTATTAAACTTATGCAAGCTCAAACCATGGTAGATATCAAAGGCTGCTCGCCACTAGATCGTAAGCGGCTTTCTTTCCTCGACCGCTTCCTGACCCTCTGGATCTTCTTAGCAATGGCTTTGGGCGTTCTGATAGGTTTTACGAACCCGCAATTCGAGCGCTTCATCAACCGCTTCCAATCCGGCACTACCAACATCCCGATCGCGGTGGGACTGATTCTGATGATGTACCCGCCGCTTGCCAAGGTGCGCTACGAAAACCTGGGAGAAGTCTTCCGCGACTGGCGCATACTTGGGTTGTCACTTTTTCAAAATTGGGTCATCGGACCCGTTTTGATGTTTGCTCTCGCCATTGTTTTCCTGCACGACCGACCTGATTACATGGTCGGTTTGATTATGATCGGATTGGCGCGTTGCATTGCCATGGTCATTGTCTGGAATGAACTTGCGCGGGGCGACAATGAGTACGCCGCCGGTCTCGTCGCTTTCAACAGCGTATTTCAAGTGCTGTTCTATAGTGTCTATGCATGGTTATTTTTGACTGTGCTGCCGCCTTTCTTCGGGCTGCATGGCAGCATCGTCAACATTAGTATCGCGCAGATTGCCCAAAGTGTTTTCATCTACCTGGGGATTCCTTTCATTGCTGGACTCCTGACACGCCTGCTGCTCGTCAAAGCCAAAGGTAAGGAGTGGTATCATAGCGTCTTCATTCCCAGGATCAGCCCGCTCACGCTGATCGCGCTTTTGTTTACGATCGTGGTCATGTTTTCGCTCAAAGGGAACTTGATTGTGCAACTCCCGTTTGACGTAATCCGCATTGCCGTACCGCTGCTTATTTACTTCGTCATAATGTTTCTGGTGAGTTTCTACATGGGTAAGCGAGTCGGGGCGAACTACGAGAAAACGACGACCCTATCGTTCACGGCGGCGAGCAACAATTTCGAATTGGCGATAGCTGTGGCGGTCGCAGTCTTTGGCATTAACTCGGGGGCAGCATTTGCCGCGGTCATCGGTCCGTTAGTTGAAGTGCCAGTATTGATCGGATTGGTGAGCGTTGCTCTGTGGTTTCGGGGTCGCTACTTCGCGAGTCCGCAAACAGACATCACACTGGATGATTGACGATTTTAGGATTGACGATTACCCGGCAGTCACTCAAATCGCGGGCCCCGTGAGGTCAGCCGGTGGGCCTGAGAAGGCCAGTCGCGTCGCGGTCCCGATGAGGTCAGTACCACCAGGCGGTAGCCGGTGGGCCCTGAGAATGCCGATCGCGTCGCGGTCCGGTGAAGTCCGTACCACCAGGCGGTAGCCGGTGGCCCGGGAATGCCAATTGGCAATCGGCAATCGCCAATCGGCAATCCAAGGAGTCGAATGTGAGATTAGGAGAATGAAAGTCCTGCTTCTGATGCGGCACGCGAAAGCAAGCCCTGGTACCGCCGGCGTTTCGGACTCCGACCGCCCATTGCTCGCTGAGGGCAGAGACGCCGCCGCACTTGTGGGTGCCTTTCTCAGGCGCGAACAGCTCACAATCGATTTCACGATAAGTTCACCCGCCCGCAGGGCGCGGGAGACGATCGAGTCAGTTTTGCAGGCAGCCGGAGTGTCTCTGAACGTTAACACTGACCAGCGACTGTATGAGGGTGGGCCGCTGCGCCTCGTCGAAGTGCTAACTGAAATCGATGACGATCTGAAAGCCGTACTTCTTGTTGGGCATAATCCGGTACTCGAGGAGCTTGTTGAACTATTGACCGGCGAGAGTGTGCATCTTTCTCCGGGAACGCTTGCCCACCTGGAGGTTGTGGCAACAAGATGGAGTGAGGTTGGAAGTGCTGAGAACAAGCTTCGCAGAGTCGTAAGGCCTAAAGAATTATTCGAGGGATGATTGAATTGTCGATTGCCAATCGTCCGATTTCGGTTTGTTCTTATCGCTAAAAGCCAATTGGCAATCGCCAATCCGCATTCGGCAATCGATACTTAGCGTTCACTGACAAACTCACCGGGGAATGTACGGGGCTGCGACAGCAGCTTCTCACTCAGAATTCGATAAAAGCACTGCAAGCATTCCCCTGTTGAATCTTCATGCTTGTCCGCGCGAATCTTCTTTCCACACCAGATGCATACAACCTGAAACTGATTCTCTTTCCCCTCTGGTTTCTGCTTCATTTATAAACCTCCCAACTTTTTCCTCCCGATCATAACTCTGGATAGTTACCGTCTGATGGCAGGGAAGTTAAATCGCAGTTAAGAATTTCCTTCTGCTTCTCAAAAGCGGCGCGTTTGTTTACCAAGAGTTCAGATGAAGTTCAGATAGATGTAACACCCCGCACCTAAGCTTTTCCCGGCTACCCAAAGATTCAGGAGAAAATTTCTATGTTGAATGCCTCGAAGACTACGCGTCTGGTTGCCTTGCTGGCGATCCCCACGCTGCTATTGCTTGCTCTTGCTTGTAGTCCTGGTGGCGGTGAGCCCGGCGCTGCCGGATCGACCATTAGTTTACAGGGAGCGGGCGCGACTTTTCCCAATCCGCTTTATCAAAAGTGGCTCAGCGAGTATGGCAAGCTGCATTCGAACGTGCGCATTGACTATCAGTCGATCGGTTCCGGGGGAGGCATCAAGCAGATTAAAGAACAAACAGTTGACTTCGGCGCTTCTGACTCGCCGATGAAAGATGAAGATCTGAAAAGTGCGCCTGGGGAACTCGTTCACGTTCCTACTGTCTTGGGTGCAGTGGTGCTCACTTACAACCTGAAAGGAATCGACAAGCCGCTGCGGTTTTCTCCTGACGTAGCCGCCGACATTTTCCTGGGCAAGATCAAGAAATGGGACGATGCGCGGATCAAAGCTGACAATCCTGAGGCGAAACTTCCGGCTGCCGACATTACCGTGGTGCATCGCTCGGACGGTAGTGGTACGTCCGCGGTGTTTACCGATTACCTCTCAAAAGTGAGTTCCGAGTGGAAAGAACAGGTCGGTGCCGGAACTTCACCGAAGTGGCCGGTCGGTTTGGGCGGCAAAGGAAATGAAGGCGTTACGGGCCAGGTAAAACAAACTCCCAACACGATCGGTTATGTAGAACTCGCCTACGCTATTCAAAACAAGTTGCCCGTGGCAATTCTCAAAAACAGAGCCGGAGACTTTGTCGAACCCACCTTTGAAGCGGTAACTGCTGCCGCCGCGGAATCGTTACCGACAACACCTGAGGATCTGCGCGTCTCGATCACGGACGCAGCCGGCAAAGGCACCTACCCAATCTCCAGTTACACCTACATTCTGGTCTACAAAGAACAAAAAGACCCTGTGAAGGGAAAAGCCCTGATCGACTTCCTCTGGTGGGGCATTCACGACGGTGAGCAGTTTGCGAGGGACCTGAATTATGCCCCGCTACCTGCCGAGATTGTGAAACGCGCCGAAGCCAAGATTAATTCCATCGTTTCTGGTGGCAAACCGCTGAGATAGTCGAGTTGGCGTGCGGCGTCAAATCAGACGTCAGTCTCTTTTTCTAATT
>DASSCX010000071.1:0-16318 GCA_035697425.1 Pyrinomonadaceae bacterium
CAACGCGCTTGGCGGGATCACTTCAGCCGATGCCAAACAACTCGCGACTCGCGGCTCGTATGACTTCAACGCGAATGAGACCGCTGTCCTTATCAACTTTGCAAACGACCTCTTCTATTACGAGCTGGGCAGCAACAAGGCTCTGCGGGTTACCAACTCAGCCGAAGAAGAAGTCGGTGAAACTTTCAGCCCCGATGGACGCATGATCGGTTTCGTTCGCAGCGGCAACATGTATGTCTACGACCTCGGGACCGAGCGCGAGCGTCGTCTGACCACTGATGGCGGTCCCAAGATCTTGAATGGCCGGCTTGATTGGGTTTACCAGGAGGAACTTTACGGGCGCGGCAATTTCGAGGCGTACTGGTGGAGTCCCGATTCGACGATGCTGGCTTATTTACGCATCGACGAGAATCCCGTTCACGAGTTCACCGTCGTCGATCACATTCCCTACCGGCAGACGGTCGAAGTTACACCTTATCCGAAGGCTGGCGATCCGAATCCGACGGTGCAACTCGGCGTAATCAACGCTTCCGGTGGTCCAACTCGTTGGGTCGATACATTCAAGTATCACCCGAGTGATTTTCTGATCGTGCGTGTCTCCTGGACGCCTGACAGCAAGAAGGTGGTCTACCAGGCGCAGAATCGCGAACAGACTTACCTGGACCTTAACTTCGCGGATGCGAAGGACGGGAAATCCACCACCGCGTTCCGCGAAACAACTAAGGCGTGGGTTCAAGTCTTAGACAATCCACATTGGTTGAAAGACGGATCTTTTGTTTGGCAAAGCGAACGCTCTGGGTTTGAGCATCTATATCTGTATAACGCCAACGGCAAACTGGTGCGCCAACTAACCGACGGCAACTGGGAATTACGTGGATTCGAAGGAATCGATGAAAACAAGGGCTTCGTCTATTTTAACGCCACCGAACACAGCCCGATTGCTCCTCATGCTTACCGCGTGAAGTTGGATGGCACCGGATTTACTCGATTGACGAATACGGAGGGAAGTCATTCAGTTGATTTCAATCCTACCTTCACGGCCTTCGTTGACAAGTGGAGTGACATAAACACCCCGACACAAACCCGTCTCTATGATGAGGACGGAAAACTGATCAGAGTGATCGAAGAGAACAAGATTGAGGCGTTGAAGCAGTACAAGCTGGGCACCGTGGAATTCATGCAAGTTAAGACTCGCGATGGATTCCCGATGGAAGCGATGATGATCAAGCCTCCCGACTTTGACCCGAGGAAGAAGTATCCGGTCATGTCGTTCACTTACAGCGGTCCGCAAGCTCCCAGTGTGCGCAATTCGTGGGGTGGCGCCGGCAATTTGTGGAATCAGATGCTAGCGCAGAAGGGCTACATTTTCTGGATCTGCGATAACCGTACGGCAAGCGGCAAGGGCGTTACCTACGCTTGGCCGGTTTACGGAAACATGGGCGAGCTTGAACTGCGGGATCTGGAGGACGGACTTACCTGGTTGAAGAGCCAACCGTACGTTGATGATTCGCGGATTGGACTGTGGGGTTGGAGCTATGGAGGGTACATGACCAGTTATGCCCTGACACACAGCAAGAGTTTCAAGATCGGTATTGCGGGAGGCACAGTTTCCGATTGGCGCGACTACGACACGATTTACACCGAGCGCTATATGAAGACGCCGCAGAATAATCCCGACGGATACGAGAAGAGTGCACCGCGTGCGGCGGCAAAGGATCTACATGGCAAGCTGTTATTGATTCACGGGGCAATCGACGACAACGTTCATATGCAGAACACAATTCAGTTCGTCTATGAATTGCAGAAGGCCGGGAAGCAGTTTGAGTTGATGGTCTATCCGAAATCTCGTCATGGCGTAAACGATCCCGCCCTTGTGAAGCACATGCGAACCATGATGACTGATTTCATATTGGCGAATCTGTAACCCAGGGTTTCGAGTTTCGAGTTCCAAGTTTCGAGTTCGCTAGAAACACCGGAAACTTCGAACGCGAAACTCGAAACTATTTCCGTTGGCACTTTGGACAGTAATACGTCGACCGCCCGCCCTGCACCACGCGGCGAATCCGAGTCTCACATCTAACACAAGGTTCACCTTCGCGTTCATACACGCGCCAGAATCTCTCGGCACTAGCGATGTAGCTACTGCCTTCGTCGTCGAGACCTATTCTCAAGGTTGAACCTTCTGCAATTGCTTCCTCCAGAATCTGTCGTATCGCTTCATACAGCCGGACTACGCGTTGTTTGGAGAGTCGCGCTGGAATCGCGAAGGGGCTGATACGTGCCAGAAACAAGGCCTCCGAAGCGTAGATGTTTCCCAGGCCCAGAACCTTCGTCTGATCCAGCAGCAGTTGCTTCAAGCTGCGTCGTGAGCGTTTTAGTATCTGCTGCAGGTGTTCGAGTGTGAATGAGTCGGATAGCGGCTCAGGGGCGAGCGCGCTGAGCTGCCGACTGTCGTGGAGATTTGCGCGCGTGTGCAGGCTCATCCGGCCAAACTGGCGCATATCGCAGAATGCCAGGATCGACTCGTCGTCAAGATAGAAAACCGCATGAGCGTAGGGTGGAAGTTTTTGCGAGGCAGGGATACGCACAAACTTTCCCGTCATGCGCAAATGGACGAGCAGAATACGGTCGCGATCCAGTTCGATGACGATGTACTTGCCGCGTCTGCTGACTCCTTCGATCCGCACCCCTTTGAGTTGGCGCGCGAAACTTCTTGAGGAAATATCAGGAGCGGTTCGTGGCAGCCTTAGTTGCGCGGCTTCTATCGTTCGGCCAGCTACAGCTCGCAGCGCGCGGACGACATGTTCAACTTCTGGGAGTTCTGGCATGAAACAGGATCGCGGGCGTCCCGCCCGCAATGAGCGCGAAGCGCAAATTAATGAAGTGATGAGATTAAACCGTAAACAAACCTTTTCGCGCTACGCGCTCATTGCGGGCGAGACGCCCGCGATCCTTACACCTTCCTCGAGCAGGGTATCCATCTTCGCGACTGACGTTGCCTCCGCATAGATACGAAGAACGGGCTCGGTTCCGGATTGCCTGAAGAGCAGCCACGACTCATCGGCGAACAGCAGCTTGGTGCCGTCGGTGGTCTGCACGGCAATCACCTTATCCCCCGCGACCTCGACCGGAGGCGAGGTTGCCAATCTGTCGACGAGATCCTGCCCAACCGCCACTTCGAGCTGCCGATCGCGCCTGCCAAAGTGAAACTCGCCAAACTCGCGGTGCAGTGCCCGTAACATTTCCGACGGCGACTGACCGGCAGCCGCAATTGCTTCCAGAAACAGAAGGGAATTCAGAATTCCATCGCGCTCCGGAATGTGATTCTTAACACCGATGCCGCCTGATTCTTCTGCACCGATCAAAATATCGTCCTTGAGCATTAAGTCGGCGATGTATTTGAAACCAATTGCCGTTTCGTAAAGTTTGAGATCATGCGCGGCGGCGATGCGTTTGAGCAGGACCGACTGCGAGAATGTTCTGACCACGCCTCCTCGCATCCCGCGATTACGAGCAAGATGTAACAGCACTAACGGCACCACATCGTGCATCGTCATCGTTTCGCCGCGTTCGTTTACAGCGCCCACGCGATCGGCGTCGCCGTCAGTAGCGAGGCCTACAAGTGCACTTGTTTCCGAAACGCGCTGTTTGAGGGCGCCGAGATTGTTGTCAATCGGTTCCGGGTTGACTCCGCCGAAAAGCGGATCGCGATTGCCACGAATCGTTTCAACTTTTAGCTTGCCGCCTTTCAGAAAACTCTCAACCCAGTGACCACCCGAGCCATGCATTGGATCGATGACTACCGTTGCCTCCAGGTTTCGTAAGCGGTCGAGATTGAAATAAGAGTTGATCTGCTTGCGGTAAGTTTCGACCGCCGTATCAAGCTGACTAGTATCGCCTGAAACTGGGGCGCGCTTGGGTGGGTTGGCATCAACCAGTTTTTCAACTGCGACAGTTGTTTCCGGCGCTGCGCTTCCGCCCCAGGGAGCTTTGATCTTGAAACCGTTGAAGTCTGGAGGATTGTGGGAAGCAGTGATTACCACGCCACCGTTCGCTTGCAGATCTTTCACCGCCCAGGAAACGAGCGGGGTGGGCATTGCTTCGGTAAACAGAGCCACGCGACAGCCATTGCCCGTAAGAACTTCGGCTGCGCGGGCCGCAAAGTTTTCCGACATGAAGCGGCGATCGTAACCCACAACGACAAACGGAGCTGGAGAACCTTCAGCTATAAGAAAATCAGCATAAGCCTGGCTCACGCGTTCGAGATTTGCGAAGGTGTACTCGCGCGCAATCAGTGCTCGCCATCCGTCTGTTCCAAACTTGATTTCAGTTGGTTTGCTCACTGCAGTGGTCCCTGGTCCTGGCTCTAACATGTCAGCAGTGTTGTTGAGATTTCATTCTCACCGCGGCTTCAGCCCGGTGACGGCAGGGTCGAGTTGACGTCAGTAACCGTTTCAACGGTTTCAGTGCTGTAGGAGTGGCAGAGAAACCGTTGAAACGGTTCGTTATTCCAAGCCGCTTATTTCCACCGGGCTGAAGCCCGGGGTGAATGAAATCGACGCGTTGTTTACAGAAGAGGGCTACTCTCAATTTTCTTCTATACCTCGCCGGTGATTGTGTAGTCAGTGACCGAAGTCTTGTCACCCAGAACTGAACCGGCGCCCACGACGGCGGAACGGCCGACGTGGCAACCGCGACCGATGATCGCGCCCGAAACGGTGGCGGCTGTGCCAATCCGCGTGTGGGGCCAGACCACCGAGTTCTCGACGCGTGCTCGCTCTTCAACAAAACATCCAGCTCCTAACACCGAGTTTACAATCTGGGCGCCTGGCTTGATCTGACAATCGTCACCAATAATCGAGAGTTCATCGATCTCAGCGACAGTTGCTGAGTCGAATGATCCGCGCCGTTCTTTGATGTGAATACGCTGGACGCGATTCGCGAGCAAATCCTGATGTGCCTCCAGGTAGCGCTCGGGCGTGCCGATATCGATCCAATAAGTTCGCGGCGGCACGTGCGCGTAAAAAGCTTCTTTGCGTTTCAGTAGATCCGGAAAC
The DNA here is from genome assembly GCA_035697425.1 of Pyrinomonadaceae bacterium. Taxonomy (GTDB): domain Bacteria; phylum Acidobacteriota; class Blastocatellia; order Pyrinomonadales; family Pyrinomonadaceae; genus PSRF01. The sequence continues at coordinate 5,058 of DASSCX010000071.1, forward strand.
AGTGCGTACTCAAATGAATAGCTTTCGCCGGCAGGAATGAAATCGAGCACCGTGGGTTCAAGGATGTAGGTGCCGGCGTTGATGTTGTTGCAGGTGATTTCGTCTTCCTTCGGTTTTTCCAAAAAACGATGCACTCGTCCATCGGGCTCCGTTTCCACTAAACCGTACGCACGCGGATTGGCGACGGGTTGCAGCACGATCGTCGCTGTTGCCTTTCGTTCGTTGTGCTCGCGTATGACTGCCTTGAGATCGAGATCGGTGAGGATGTCCCCGTTGAAAACAACCGTGCGTTCGCGAATTAAATCTTCGGCGAACTTGTAGGCCCCCGCTGTCCCCATCGGTTGCGGCTCGACCGTATACTTCAGGTTCACGCCGTAATCAGAACCGTCGCCCAACAGATGCTCAATCTTATTTGGCTGATACGAAAGCGAGAGTGTGATGTCGGTTATGCCGGCGCGACGCAGCGTATCGATCTGATAGAGCAGGAATGGACGATTGCAAATGGGGACGATTGGTTTTGGCGTGTAAACAGTCAGCGGCCGAAGGCGGGTGCCTTTGCCGCCAGCGAGAATGAGAGCCTGCATGCTTGATACCGACTATGGTGCGGGATTGAATTACGAACGAAGTCTAGCACGGCCGAATAGGGATTGCCGATTGGCGATTGCCGAATGCCGATTGTTGGTTGCTGTCATCAAGTGAAAACCGTTTGGTCTTGCTGGGCAGGCCATCGTCAAGTTCGATTGTTAACACTTTGGCGATTGAAGATTAGCAATCGGAAATCGGCAATTGGCAATCGGCAAAGACTTGACACTCTTTTGGTTAAATTAGTAAATGGTTAGCAAAGGCGGTCATTAGAATAAGGACATATTTGTAAACTGGAGAACGAATGTCGGTTATTAAAGAAGCAGTGATTATCGGGGCAGTCAGAACGCCCGTGGGAAAGTTTCAGGGGTCGCTGAAGGGATTCAAGGCCACTGAGCTCGGAGCACTCGTGGTCCGTGAAGTTGTGAAACGAGCGGGCGTCGCGCCTGAAGCCGTAGATGAAGTGATCATGGGTTGTGTGATTCAGGCAGGATTGGGACAGAACCCGGCACGCCAGGCAGCTCTAAATGGTGGTCTTCCCAATACCGTATCCGCGGTCACGATTAATAAAGTCTGTGGTTCCGGATTGAAGGCAGTGATGATGGCGGCGCAGGGAATTCAGCTTGGGGACACGGAAATCGTCGTGGCTGGCGGCATGGAATCGATGAGTAACGCTCCCTACCTGTTGCCTAAGGCGCGCGAGGGATATCGCCTGGGAAATGGGACACTCGTGGACTCGATGATCAACGACGGTCTCTGGTGCGCGTTCGACAATCAACACATGGGCTGTACTGGGGAAGTCGTTGCTGAGCGCTTCCATGTTAGTCGTACAGAGCAGGACGAGTATGCGCTGCAGTCGCATCGCAAGGCGGCGTCGGCAATCAAGGCCGGGAGATTTAGAGATGAGATTGTTCCCGTAGAGATTCCGCAGAAGAAAGGAGCGGCAACAATCTTTGATACTGACGAGACAGTTCGCGAGGACACTTCTCTCGAGGTACTGGGAAAACTGAAGCCGGCGTTCAAAGAAGGCGGAACTGTTACGGCCGGCAATGCGCCCGGAGTTAACGACGGAGCCTCGGCCCTGGTGGTCACATCACTCGAGCGCGCTAACGCGTTGGGCGTTGAACCAATGGCTCGCATCGTCGCGCAAGCAACCTCCGGAACCGAACCCCAGCTCGTCATGATGGCGCCAGTAGAAGCCATCAAGAAGTTGTTGCTGAAAGCAAACTGGTCGACTAATGATGTCGACTTGATTGAGTTGAATGAAGCTTTTGCGGTACAGGCCGTGGCCATTACGCGCGAGCTCGATCTCGATCCGGAAAAAATAAATGTAAACGGCGGCGCGGTTGCGCTTGGTCATGCGATAGGTCAATCCGGCTCACGGCTGCTGACGACAATGCTGTTTGAGATGAAGCGGCGTGAGGCGCATCGGGGCGTAGTGGCGCTCTGTCTTGGCGGCGGAAATGCAGTGGCGCTGGCGGTCGAAAGATAAACTGATGACACCAACTGGTCACAACCGGACATTGGGATTGTTACATCTGCTTTATGGGGTGTTTTGCATCGCGCTGATGGTGCTGGCCACGTTTTTCATCTCGGGAACCATCGATGCAATGGCGATCCGCGGTGAAGCTGTGCCGGTAGCGACCTTTGCCGTGTTGATTGTCGGCGGAGTTTTCGTCAGCCTGATTCTAATCGCGCCTTCTTTCATCACAGGGTATGCATTACTCAAACGAAAGCGGTGGGCCCGACGCGTCGGTATCGTGGCCGGGGTGCTTGCCGGTTTAACGTTTCCGTTCGGCACGGCGCTTTGCGTCTACACCCTCTGGTTCATGTTTGGTGAGAAGGGCAAGTTTCTTTATCACAAGGCCGCCTACGCGTTGCCGCCGCAACCGGAACCGGGTCGGCGCAAACTCAAGAAATTGCTGCGCGCGTCAGAGCCCTATGTGCCGCCAACGACACCACCTGACTGGCGCTAGTCACTCTTAAACGGAGTCACAGAGCAGTGAGCGAAATTATCGGCGTGGTCGGCGCAGGCACGATGGGCAATGGTATTGCTCAGGTTGCCGCGCGTGCCGGCTACGACGTTGTAATCAGGGACGTCACTGAAGAGTTTCTGCAGCGGGGACTGGCCGCGATAGATAAGAGTCTGCAACGCGATGTGGATAAGGAACGGTTAGGAGCCGCCGAGAAGGGCGAGATCATTAAGCGAATCCGAACGGATACTTCACTTGAATCACTACGTGACGCGCGCCTGGTGATTGAGGCCGTAACCGAAAACGTTAACGTCAAGACGGAGGTCTTCAAGACGCTCGATCAGATTGTGGGCGCGGATACTATTCTCGCTTCGAACACTTCTTCAATCTCGATTACGAAACTAGCGGCTGCTACGAAGCGGCCTGACAAGGTGATTGGCATGCATTTCATGAATCCCGTGCCGGTCATGAAACTTATCGAAGTGATTCGCGGAATGGCCACTTCGGATGACACTTACGAGAAAGTTCGCAGCTTGACTGAGCGACTGGGAAAGACTGCGCTTGATTGCCAGGATTCGCCCGGCTTTATTTCCAATCGTGTTCTGATGCCGATGATTAATGAGGCGATCTTTACTTTGTATGAAGGCGTAGCTACGCGCGAGAGTATTGATGGGATAATGAAGCTGGGAATGAACCATCCCATGGGCCCGCTAACGCTGGCCGACTTTATTGGATTGGATGTATGTCTCGCGATCATGAACGTGCTACACGATGGGCTCGGCGATCCAAAGTATCGCCCTTGCCCTCTGTTGAAACGCTATGTTGATGCGGGTTGGCTGGGCCGAAAGTCTGGTCGCGGGTTCTATGAATATGCGTGAACAGTCCAACGTCCAAAGTCCAAAGCCCAAAGTCTGTGCTTCAGCGATCTTCGGCTCTTGTCAGCTGTTCTTAGATGTTCCGCGAGTTTAGATGTTCCGCGAGTTTCTTTGGACTTACTCGAGTTTCAACGGCGGACGTTGGACTTTGGACATTGGACGTTGGACACTACTTACTGACTCCTGACTTCTGTCTCCTGAGCAATGCCTCAAGTTTCTCACTACTGCCAAAAATGCCTTGCGGCAAATCCGCTGGGTTATGACTTCTGCGCGCGCTGTGGCACGCGCCTGATGATCATAGTTGAGACACCAGCTTCACGTTATGAAGTGGCGGAAGCGGGTCCCTCCAGCGATGAACATCTATTAGAACGCATTTCTGCATTGGAAAATCGGCTCGCCCGCCTCACCGAACGGCTCGAACGCGGGCTCGATCTCTTGCTGCGACAGGCCCAAAACTCCTACTTTGATCGCTCCCTTGTAAAAGCGCTGATTGCCCTCCTTACTGAAGACAAAATCGTCGAGGGCACGCGCCTCGAAAAACTTTGGAACGACCGCTGCCAAAAAGATGCGGAGGAACAGGAAGAAAGCGCGCGCCGGGAAGAACTAAGAGTCAGAATCCTGGCAGGCTATCGCGGCGTTCAGCGGGGCGCGTTCGAGCAGTTTGTAAACGAAGGATTCTTGCTAATCGAAGATGAGCAGGTAGGACGGGGCATCCGCTCGTTACAGCGAGCGGCAGAGCTCGAGCGCGAAAATGCGCCGCTCCTTGCTTTTGTCGGCGAGCATTTTTTCCGAGCCGGCAAAACGCGGCTCGCACGCGACTACCTGGGCCGGGCATATGAGTTCTCGCCCGGAGACATCCGCGTATCCCTGTTACTCGGTTTGACGTGCGCCGATGAAGGAGATACCGAGCGGGCCAAAGAACTTTTGAATAGTGCCACACGACGGGGAGCGTCGTCGTTCGCAGTTCATTATGGGCTCGGCAGGCTTTTCATCGCCGAGGAGAATTGGCAAAAGGCGCTCCGCGAATTCAAACGCGCCCTGGCTAGCAAGCCTTCGCCAGAAGCGCATTACGCCTTAGGTTGCCTGTATTACCAACTCACCCGGGATGCGCTCGCTGCTCGTCACCTACGGAAGGCGACCGAAATGGACGGCGAATACTGCGAGGCATTTTATGTATTAGGCTTGATCTACCAGCGAACCGGACAAGAGAAATTGGCCGCCGAGTACCTCGCCAGAGCGCATCGCACTGACCCTCAAAAAGCGAAAACTGTTAAAGGAAAGAATGGACGAACTACAGCCGTGCCGGTCATGTTTTTCCAGGAACCGACCTCCAATCTCCACTTAATGACTGGCGGCGATCAACGACTTGCGCGCCTCCTTCGACAAGACGCCCTAAATGTTTTCGTTTCTGCAGATGCTGAAAGCACCTAGTCTTTTGGCGCGTTGACAGCCCGCCCTTCGCCGCTATAATGAATCCTTTTGCGCATAGGCTGAAAAAAGAGATATTCGCCACAGGGTAGTGCATCATGCGGGTTGAGCTTGCAAGTCTGGAGCGTAACGGGGGCAAATTTGCCCATGATTACCAGCCAGGCGAGCTGGAGTTAAATGAAGAGCGAGCAACCCTCGTGACGCCGCCGCGAGTGACCGGCCGAATTCAGCAGTCGGATTCGAAGATAATGGTTAGGGGCGAAGTCAGTGCGGAACTACAGTTGGAATGCGACCGCTGTTTGCAGTCGTTATCCATTCCAGTTTCGAGCACGTTTGAGGTTGAGTACGTCACCCCGGATATCTACCGGGCCGGCCAGGCAACCGAACTGCTTGATGAAGACCTTTCCCTCTCCGTATTCGAGGGCGAGGTAGTTGATATCGACGAGCTGGTCCGTGAGCAGTTGTTGCTGGCGCTACCGGCGCAGGTTCTTTGCCGCGAGGAGTGCAAGGGTTTGTGTCCTGAATGTGGCGGCGATCGGAATCTGACGGACTGTAAATGCCAGGAGGCGGAAATTGATCCGCGCTGGGCAGGATTAAAAGAGATAGTGAATCGTGAATCGTAAATCGTGAATCGGGACAATTAGCTATCGCCCTGTGTGGCTCTGTCATGCCACTGATTTACCTCTTACCATTCAGTATGGTTACTACAGCATCGATTCACGATTCACGATTCGATTTACGACATCGATTGACGATTTACGACCGGAGTAATTATGCCAAATCCAAAAAGAAGACATTCCAAGGCTCGCCGCGGGAAACGCCGGGCTCACGATGCGCTGCGAGCACCGCAAACAACCCTCTGTCCTAATTGTCAGGAACCTCGTTTGCAGCATCGCGTCTGTCCGAAGTGTGGTTACTACAAAGACCGCGAAGTAGTGCAAGTCGAACAGACCTAGCCAAGACAGTTACTCTCCTGTGCGAAACCAGTCGAAGAATGGCGGCCTGCTGACGGGTAAGGTCGTCCTCGATGCAATGGGCAGCGATCATGCGCCGCATGCCGAGATCGATGGGGCCCTGGCAGCGAGTCGCGATTTTGGCGTTGGTGTAATCCTTGTGGGCCAGCGCGAGATAGTGGACCCGGAACTGCGGCGCTGTGGCTGGCGCCGGGACGGCGACAAGGGCATTGAGTTTGTGGAGGCAGCGGAAGTGATCGGGATGGACGACCCCGTCATGATTTCCGTGCGGCGTAAGAAGAAAAGCTCGTTGAGGATCGGTACTAAGCTGGTCACCGAAGGTCGTGCCGATGGATTTGTGTCGGCAGGGAACACCGGAGCGGCGATGGCTACCGCCAAAATGGTGATCGGTATGTTGCCCGGAGTTGACCGCCCGGCCTTAGCGGCGTTAATCCCCACCAGGTCAGCCAAGCCGACTTTGCTTCTCGATGTCGGCGCGAATTCCGAATGCAAGCCACATCATCTGGCGCAGTTTGCGATTATGGGCGACGCCTATTCGCGAGCGGTGCTCGGAACGATAAGGCCTGCTGTCGGGCTAATGAGCATCGGCGAGGAAGAAGCCAAAGGCAATGACCTAACCAAAGAGGCATTCCCCCTGCTGCGGGAAATGGCAGGCCTGAATTTTGTGGGCAACGTGGAAGGCCGCGACCTGTTTTCTGGATCCGTCGACGTGATTGTGACTGACGGCTTCACCGGCAACGTGATGCTAAAGCTTTCCGAAGGTCTGACGGACGCGATGTTGTCGATGATCAAACGAGAGCTAACGGCATCAGCAGTTACCAAGGCTGGCGCGATGTTGGCTAAACCCGCCTTTCGCAATATCAAGAAGCGTCTTGATTATTCCGAATATGGAGGTGCACCCCTCCTAGGTGTGCGGCAGATAGTGGTGATCGGACATGGAAGTTCGAATGCGCGCGCGATTCGCAACGCGATTCGGAATGTAAAAGAGTTTTCTGAAAACCGCGCCGGGGAGCGAATCGAAAAGGGAATTGCGGAAACCAACGCTTTGCACCGCGTTGCGGAAGCGGCCGCGGGACAGTGAGTTGGCTTTTCATTTTTTAGCCGCTACTATGGCCGTTCTTTTGGGCAACTGAGGAAATAGATGGCAATTCAACGCGCCGGTATTCTGGGAACCGGTCATGCATATCCGGAAGGCATCTTAACGAATGCCGATCTCGCCAACATGGTAGAGACCTCTGACGAGTGGATTACCACGCGCACCGGAATCAAACAGCGCCGCAAAGCGGCTCCCGGAGAATACACTTCACTTTTCGCAGTTCGGGCTGCCCGTCAGGCTATCGAGCGTGCCGGGCTTACTGCTGATGATATTGACTTGATCCTCTGCGCTACCGTTAGTCCCGATCAAATCCTGCCATCCACAGGCTGCATCATCCAGGCGGAACTTGGCGCCAATCGCGCTGCCGCCATGGACGTCGTCGCGGCTTGCTCAGGGTTTTTGTACGGCGTCACGCTCGCCAACACTATGATTCAATGCGGCCAGTCGAAGTATGCGCTGGTGATTGGTGCGGAGATTCTGACGCAGTATGTCGACTACTCCGATCGCCATACTTGCGTGCTGTTTGGCGATGGCGCTGGTGCCGCGGTACTCGGGCCAGTTGACGGCGATAGGGGCATTCTGGCAAGCCGCATTAGATCAGACGGCAGATTCCAGGAGCAGCTGTTTTCACCCGGCGGGGGGACGCGTCGTCCGCCCACAGCCGAAACGCTCGCGGCCGGCGACCACTTTTTTAAGATGAAAGGCAACGAGCTATTCAAGGTTGCGGTGCGCTCGATGGCGGAGGTTTCACGCGAAGTTTTGGAAGAAGCCGGAGTGGACGCCAAGGATGTCAAGCTGTTTATCCCGCATCAAGCCAACCAGCGAATTACCGACGCCGTAGCCAACAAGTTGAACGTCGACGAGTCGCTAGTTTATTCAAACATCAGCATGCATGGAAACACCTCGTCGGCTTCGATTCCGATCGCATTAGATGAGTGCGTGGAAGCTGGGCGGGTCAAGACTGGCGACTTAGTATTGCTGGCTTCGTTTGGCGGTGGCGTGACCTGGGGCGGAGTCCTATTGCGCTGGTAGCCTCGTTACACTTGGCGGCTCGTTAGATTGCCAATTGGCAATTGCCGAATGCCAATTCTGAAGATGGTGCGGCGAAACTTCTGTGACTGAAAAGGACCAATCGGCAATTGGAAATTGGCAATTGGCAATCGAAAGTGGCTTTCCTTTTTCCCGGTCAGGGCTCGCAATACCCGGGCATGGGGAAAGACTTGGCGGATAAGTTTCCCGCCGCGCGGCAGGTCTTTGAAGAAGTTGACGACGCCTTGGGCTTTTCCATTTCGCGTATTTGTTTCGAGGGTCCAGCGGAAACGCTCCAGCTGACCGAGAACACTCAGCCGGCAATCCTCAGTGTCTCGATTGCGGCATTGCGAGCGCTCGAGTCGTTGGGAGTTGAGAAGCCAGGCTTCGTTGCCGGTCATAGTCTCGGCGAGTATTCAGCCTTAGTCGCTGCCGGAGCGATCTCACTTGTAGATGCTGTGCGCACGGTGCGGGCGCGCGGTCGTTACATGCAGGAGGCTGTCCCGGCCGGTGAGGGAGCGATGGCGGCAGTGCTTGGGGCATCATTGGAAACGATTGAAAGGGTTTGCGCCGAAGTTCGTGGCGATCAGGTCTGCGCGCCGGCCAACATCAATTCGGCTAACCAGATCGTCATCGCGGGAAACAGCGAAGCAGTTGACCGGGCCGCCGATAAGTTGAAGCAAGCAGGCGCGAAGCGCGTGGTGAGACTGAACGTGAGCGCGCCGTTTCATTGCGCATTGATGATGCCGGCCCAGCTTCGTTTGGCAGCGGATTTGGCTGACTTGAGTCTTGACGAGCTAAGCGTACCGCTGATAAGTAATGTTGACGCAATTGCGATAACTAGAGCAGTAGACGCACGGGACGCTCTGATCCGTCAGGTTTCGTCGCCGGTTCGTTGGCTCCAGTCGATGAACTTATTGTTGGCAGCCGGCGTGAATAGCTTCGTCGAGGTGGGACCAGGGAAGGTTTTGAGCGGCCTGCTGCGCCAGATCGATCGCGAAGCAAAATGTCTTAATGTTGAGGAATCCGCGGGTGTGGCGGCGGCCGGAGCGGGTTTGGCAGTTTCATAGAGCCGTAAAGTCGGTTTTTACAAAAATCACAGAGGAGCAAAACGAAATGCCCGATCAAGAGATCGAGAATAAGGTGAAGCAGATCATCGTCGACGAACTAGGAGTTGACGAAAACGAAGTCACTCCCAATGCGCGCTTCATCGACGACCTGGGCGCGGACTCACTGGACACTGTCGAACTCGTCATGCGTTTTGAAGAGGAATTTGGCATTGAGATCCCTGACGAGGATGCCGAAAAGATTCAGAGCGTGCGCGACGCGTACAACTACATCGATCAGCACAAGAAGTAGTGATTACGAATGAGTGATGAGTGAGGCGCCAAGATGTTGGCAACTTGCTCGCCACTCATTTCAGTCACCGGTTAGTTTCTCAAGGAGCGTTGATTTGGCACGTCGGGTTGTGGTCACAGGCCTCGGCTTGGTTACGCCGATTGGCAATACAGTCGAGACTACCTGGGCCGCGTTGATGAGTGGTCAGTCGGGTGTCGACTACATCAAGAGGTTTGATACCGAGAAGTTTTCTGTAAAATTTGCGGCCGAGGTCAAGAACTTCGACCCGCTCGAATTCATTCCCAAGAAAGAGGCGCGCAAGATGGGCGCCTTTATTCATTACGCCATCGCCGCTTCGATAGAAGCGATGGCTGGCGCCGGCTTTGAGTTGACAGCAGAAGGCAAGTTTCCCGAAGAACTTGCAGAGAACGCAGGCACATACATCAGCAGCGGCATCGGCGACTTCTGGGCAATCGAGCGTGAACATTCCAAGCTGCTCAATGAGGGACCCGACCGGGTTTCACCGTTTTTTATTGTCTCAGCGATTGTGAATTTGGCAGCCGGGCAGGTTTCGATTCGTTTCGGAGCCAAAGGGCCAAACTCGGCCACTGCCACCGCCTGTTCTGCAGGCGCTCATGCGATTGGCGACAGCTTCAAGATCATTCAACGAGGCGATGCCGATGTGATGATTGCCGGCGGCGCGGAGTCGGCGATTACGCCCATGAGTGTGGCTGGCTTTGCTTCAATGCGTGCTCTTTCAACTCGCAATGATGATCCGCAGCACGCCTCGCGACCGTTTGACGCTGATCGCGATGGTTTCGTGATCGGTGAAGGAGCCGGCATCCTGATCCTGGAAGAGCTCGAACACGCGAAACGCCGGGGTGCAACCATTTACGCCGAGATCGTTGGGTACGGCATGGCGGCGGACGCGTTTCATCTGACAATGCCGGATGAAACTGGTTCCGGTGCGCGCCGCGTCATGCAAAAGACAATCAAGGACGCCGGCATCCAGCCGGAGCAGGTTGGCTATATCAACGCCCACGGAACGTCGACTCCGTATAACGATAAATTCGAGACGCTGGCAATCAAGGATACGTTCGGCGAGCATGCGTACAAGCTGGCTGTTAGTTCAACTAAGTCCATGACCGGACATTTACTGGGCGCCGCGGGAGGAATCGAAGGGGTTTTCTCTGTCCTGGCAATTCATCGCAACACCCTACCCCCAACGATTAATTACCGCACTCCCGATCCCGACTGCGATCTGGACTATGTGCCTAACGAACCAAGAGAAACAACAGTCGACTACGCGCTATCAAATAGTTTCGGCTTTGGTGGCACGAACGCCGCACTACTATTCAAGCGGTACGAAGAGTAAAAACGATCTTTGTACTTAGTGCTTTGTACTTAGTTCGCTCCCCGGCCTTGAAGCGCTCAGTCCAAAGTCATTGACTCGTAAATAAGACAAATTCGAAGTTCAAAGCCCTAAGTACAAAGTTCAATAAGAATCAAATACAAAGAGTACATATCGACGATGAAAATCATAGTTTTAATGAAACAAGTCGCCAGCAAGGACGCCATCCTGCGGATTAACAAAGACGCAACCTGGATCGAGGAAGCAGATCTCTCTTTTGAGGTAAGCGAATCTGACGGCTACGCCCTGGAAGAGGCACTCCGCGTTCGCGAAAAACTCGGAGGGGAAGTAGTTGTCTGTTCGATGGGACCGAGCCGGGTTAAGAGTGTCATCAAAGACGCTCTCGCCCGTGGCGCTGATCGGGCGATTCATGTCGCCGGCGAAAATCTGGGACACCTTTCGCCGTACGCTGCTGCCAGCGCTTTGGCTGAGGCAATACGGGATGAAAAGCCAGATCTGGTTTTGACTGGTCTGCAATCAGATGATTTTGGTTACGGACAAACTGGAGTAATCCTTGCCGAGATCCTCGGCTTGCCACACGCGACGATAGTGATA
>DASSCX010000072.1:0-29648 GCA_035697425.1 Pyrinomonadaceae bacterium
AGTGCGGAAATACCATTCGTAATAGATCGGAAATTCGACATTGCCAGCCCCCGCTGTCCAGGCCGGCTGCTGCGCCGGAATGTTTGAAACATTCTGACCCAGTCCGGCCAAACGCCCGGTCTCAAAAGCGGGAACAACAAAGGCACGGTACGCCTGATCATGATCGAGTTTGCGTGGGCTTAGTAGCCGAGAAATGATCTTGTCGGAGTTGGGGTGATTCAGATCATGAAGCGAAAGCAGAAACTGCTCAAACTCGGTCGCGTTTTCATAACCTTGATTCGTGTGCACATGTGCCCAGGCCCACGTTTGGTCATGAGGCGGTAACGAATCGGCGCTCTTTACGGTCACACTCGGAAGTGGCAATCGCTTTTCGTTCTTCGTGAACTCGCTGTCGTCAGGCTTGTCGGCTTCTTTCAGCACCAGCAAAGCCAGCCAGGGTCGTAATCGTTTGTCGTTGGCCGCCGCTGGCGTATAACGCCAGAGGAAGTCTTCCTCGTAGAATTCGATGAACGACAGATAGTTCGGTTCGAAGTTTGTAATCCAATTCAAAGGCTCGGTGCGCACTACCATCCTCGGATTAATACCGAGGATGTCGCCGGGACCAATCAACGCAAACTCCTTGTGCACGGACTCGGTGTTCAACAGCACATCAATGGGAACATGCGAGCGCTCCTTGATCGCAGTGGCGCCCGCGCCGAGGTTGTCCGGCTCGGTAATCCGGTTGGCGATGCCCTTCCGCAGCCAGGAACTAAATGTGTAGTTTGCGACTTTGATAGCCATGATTAATCCAGCTCGTGACTGGCAACCACCATCACCTTGCCCCTTAACGATGGATCACCGGCCAAGAGTTGGTCCTGCAACAGGTAAGCTTCCGTTGAGGTCTTAGCCACCATCCCCGGCCCATGGAGCGAAAGATCGGCGGCGTTTACCACCAGGTATTCCGGCTCGCCGGTCTCGACACGCGCTGGCGGCGTGGCACCAGAATACTTACTGACTGAGAAACTATTTTGTGAAATTGATCCGCCCTTCGATAGCATTGTGAATACCGAACTCAGCATGCTCATCAAGCCGCCTCTAATCGTCGTGCCTTTATGTTTGTGGACATAACTGAGTTCGTAGTTGACTTCCTTCAGCACGTTAGCGCCGTACTGTGAACTATCGCCCGTGGCGAAACGCAGTCCGCTGCGCAGCTTTTCGAATGACTTACGCGAAATCTTTTCGCTATCGCTCATTGTCAGGAAGTTCGCCATGGCGAACTCCTCGCGTACTTCGCTCGTGCCCCCGCTGCTAAAGGTAAGTTCGAATTTGGTTGCGCCGGACGGCCTTTGGTGACCGAACTTATTGATTTCAACTCCCAGCGGCACGATTTTCTGACTGACAGCCAGCACCCCGAACGGATGAAGCACAACGTTGCCAGGTCCCGTTGGGATTTGCTTGAGCGTAACAGTGGCGTGTGTGTTAGCGGGGAATGTCGCGACCCAATTACGGTCATCGTTCAGCGCTGTCTTTACGAGTGGGAAGACATCCACCGTCTGTTCGATCTGTGACGGTGCGTCGTCTCCCCAGGTGACGTCGAAACCGATTGAGACAGAAAAGAAGAGGATGGAAAAGCTAGCCTTGCCGCGCGCGCGCCATGGTTGGGGTCCTGATAGCTCGCCGCGCACGCTGATGCTGAACAGAACATGCGTGCCTTCGCGCAAAGCAACCCCGGCCGAAATCGTCGCCACGAAATGAAGCGGATGAAACTGGATCAGCAAGTCGTAGCCGAGGAACCCGTAGATGTTGAAGCCACAGGCGGCGGCGTAGAGCTCGACGCGTGATCCTGACTGCACTGAGTTGGACGTGACGGCAAAGTAGGTTTGTACGGTGAGACGCGGGTTGTCGCCGGATAGCAGGGAGATGCTCATCCGCCTCATGTTGCGCAGGTCCGGTGGCACTTCATTGAAGGCTGGATGAAAACCACCGACCGACAAAACGAAGAGGGGCTGTGAACCCCATCCGATTCGCAACGCCATATCGCCCGTCAAAGTGAAGGTAAGTAAATGCGAATCGAACAGGCTCGCGTCGAACCAGATCAATCCCTCACCAAAATCGATACCGCCGGCGAAATTCACTTGCAATCGCAGGATGGGTAGTTCTTCGGAGGGCAACACGCAGCGAAGCACACCGATGATTACAAACATCGGCTGGGGGATATCGAGGATCACTCCCAGTTCGAGCGAGATCAGCGTCGGTGTGCCCCAACCAAGTTTACCCATCGGGCCGATCACAAAATGGCCTTCTACGATCGGGAAAATCGTCTTGAGGTCACTGATAATCTTGATGATGTTGGCGACGATGTCCTGCGGAAATAGAATGCTGTTTACTGCTCCGGTCCGCACACCCGTCCGTAGCGCTTCAGTGTCCAACGAGCGATTCAGAGCCAGCAGCCCGCCTACTCCCACTAAGGTAAAACCGAAACCAAGTTGAATGGGAATAAACTCGGCTGTGATGAGAATCAACAAGGCAAAGCCCTTGCTGCCATCGGGCATCTTCGTGTTGATGATGCCTATTGCTTTAAGGCTGATGACATCCTGGAACGAGAGTTCGAGCGCTCCGAAGTATTCCCCCTTGTCGAAGTCCAGATGCAGGAATCCGCCGCCCTTGATAACTCCGGCATCGATTGATAACCCGACGCCAGTGGGCGGCTTGAAGCCAAGGTCGAACTGCAAGGGCCCGAGGTTGCCGTTGTTGCCCGGTGGGAACGAGAACGTGGCGGTAACGCCCATGTTCTCAACTACAGCGACGATTGGTCCCAGGGCCGCCTTGATGTCCGCGCCGACACTTACCGGAATCTTGCCGGCGTCGAGTTTGGCGCCAATGGTCAGCGCCTCCAGCGAGACAGGTCCGAGCTCGACGTGCGCCGGCAACCTCACTTCGAGCGCGCTACTGCCACTGAAGTAGAAGCCTCGCTCGCTCGAAACTCCAATCTGGATACTGAAATCCGCTTCAAATTTAGTCGCAGGTAAGATCTTTGACAGAAAGCCATCGCTCTTCGTCGCATCGATCACGACTTTGAGACCTTCGGCATCCGCCACCAGCAGAAAATCTCCAGTTGCTTTGCTGCCGTCCCAGGTGACCTTAACGCCTGTGATAAAAGTGAATTGCCCGAGCTCCAACCTGCTGGCTCCCGCTTGTCCAAAAATAATGAAAGGTTCGGGCGGCACGGTCCGTTTGGCGATCAGCTTGACCTGTAAGTCGCCGCTAATCGCACTACCCGGTGACGGCGGCTGGAGCGTTATCTTTCCATCTGGCAACACCGTCAGACCGGTGTTTGCAGGCACGGCAGCATCGATCTTTATGTCGATGTGCGCGTCCTCACCCAGCGGGATTGTTTGCGTGCCTGAAGTGAGGTTGTTCTTGATCTTGACTTGCAGCCCGTGAGGATTGACGTCAGTCTTCGGCTTCAACTCGACTGCAACCATGTCGAGTAACGGTTCAGCCGGATTTGTATCATCGAGAAATACCGGCAATCCACTGCGAGCAATGATGTGCTCGATCTTGGTGAACAACTGCAAGCCGGTAAAACTATTATCGCCCCAGCCGTAAAGCGTTTTGATTTTCACAGCCGGGTTCTGGAACCAGCTGCCGATCTGATCGAAGCGATAAGTGGTGATCGTAAATGGGGGATTGGCGGGATCGACAGAATCCTCGTTGTGATCCTGGCGATCTAACACCCCGGTCAATTCCAGCAGATCATTGAAACCCTGGGCGCCCTCGAGATATTTGAACAGCAGAAAATCGAACATGCGGCGCGCCACCTCAGCGCCGGAAACGCCGACATGGACTGAGATCTGATTGCCGAGCGGTTCGATGTTGTTGAGGACGTCGCCAATCTTTTCAATCCCGTCAATGCCCTTGGAAACAATGGTGCCGACGTTTTCATCCTCAATGGCTTGAATCAGATCGCGCACTATCGCGATCAGATCCCCGGTGGCGTTCGCCACCACAGTAATCTGCGGAACCAAGCCGCTAACCTGGCCGTCGTTGAGTTTAAAACCCATGCTCGCCAGAAACGCTTTTGCCTGGGCCGGTGTGCCCAGCTCGTCCTGCAGCGGGCGCAGCAAACGCGACAACTCGATGGCGATCAATTCAATCGTGCCGGGACTGGCGCTCATGAATTTTCCTTTTCGTATAAGTAAGCGATGCAGTCATCCGCGCTGTTAAGATTCAGAACGACTGGCAGAAATTCTCTGTACTTCGCGATTGCTTCCTGCAAAGGATTACTGCTATGAGCCGCCAGCACTACGGCCATGCGAGTAAGCAGTGTCTCCCGCGTGACGCCCTTGATCTCGACCGGGACGTCCGGAGTGAAACCTCTTAAATGGTTGAGAAGGTGCGCAAAGAAGGCCGGGCCCTGGTTGCGATGCCAGGCGACTGTAACCGGACGGCAGTTTCGAATCAGATCGCCAATCTCACGTCGCACCTGGCCAAACACTTCGTGTAATTCACGACCTTTCTCAGTTTCCCGAAAAGCCTTTAGCAGGTCACGCATATGATCTACTTCTTGGTCTAACAATGGAGAAGGATCAGGGAAACCCGGGCTTGGGTCCACAGCGACTGGGGGTGTCGACGTGAACACAATCTGTCCGTCCGGTAGTTCCAATCCTGTGACCGTCGTAGCTGGTGCAGTGCCGCTTCCATCAGTAGCGCCGCAACTTCCGTGAGAAGTTCCGCCCTTAGTAGGAATGCAGACGTTCAAGTTATCGAGCACCGGATGGATGTGGCAGGCGAAGGCGAGCCCGCCCGGAGTAGTCGGTCCGAGAAACAAAAGACCGATCGCCCGACCCTGTGCATCCAGTACTAGAGAACCAGAATCACCCCTCTCGGCAAAATTCGCATTCCCTTTACAGTTCACCGGTGTGGTCGAAGTATCCAACTCAATTCCGATGACGTTGTCTGCCTGAAGAGTACGTGCTGGGTTCTCCGGATCTTTGAAGGGGGTGGAGCCAAGCGTGCGAACCTTGCCCACAGTCCGTCCAGTGGTTCTTCCCACCTTGAAAACCGTATTTTGAGCTCCACTAAGAATATTGGTGTCCTCAATCACACTTCTAACGTCGCTGATGTAGTTGGTCAGATTTGCGCCTTCTTTTACCAGCTGCAAATCGATAATCGTTGTGTCGTATTTCTGCGTATCTTTCGTGCACGAGCAATCGTCCCAACACTTGCTATCAATTTGAATTCGTGCGATCGCACAGTCGAGGAAGAAGTCGTCTGTTTTAGGGACTCCATTAATGATGTACTGGTAGTCGCGATTGTTGAAAAAGGGGTGGTCTTGAATCTTCCCGAGTCCGGTAGAGGGACCTTTCGCAGGGATGCTCGAGCGTGGTGGAGGCGCAAACGGATGGTAAGCGACATCACCCTTTTGGAAGTCCTTGTGAACTAGAACATGGCTGCAGGTCAGCAGATAGACATTCTCGCGTCCAGTATCACCGCGGCGACGTACGATGCAGCCCAAGGTGCCTTCTTCAAAATTGCCGAATTCATCGTGGGTCGTGGGAACCACTTGAATTCCTCCTTGAATGACGTCGTACGCGTCGGTGTTATCGCATTTCAGCAGTTCAGCTACCTCAGCGACCACCACGTCGGTGCGATAGCCTTCGAACACTGGAGGGATTCGCTGCTCAACCGGAAGCTCCACCTCTTTCTTCTTTTCCTTGACCTGCACGAGGATAACTATCTTGTCGGTGTAATCCCCGCCTGTCCGTTTCTGTCCCAATCCGACACTTGTGACACCTTCAATCTTCCCAAACACTTCGCGCGCTCTGGCAAAAGTCTCGCTGAACGCTCGTTGATCGGAAAGAATCTCTGCGTTGCTCTTCACCGTCTCGCTCATGCGTGAATACCCTTAAGGGTCAGGATTAGATCTCGATCGGACGCAATGCGGACGATCAGATCGTCGATGCTGGGACATTCTGCAAGTATTCCCTCCACATTCACACTTGCGGAATTCATCGTCTCTCGCAAAGCCGCGCTGCCGTGCTGACTCAGCATCAGTTGCATTCGTCTTAACAATTCAGCCAGCGTGACGCCCTTGATTGCGGGCGGGATTCGATAATGTCCCTCGCGGACGGCGCCCATCACAGTCGCGAGAAACGCGGGCCCCTGGGCGCGACGCCAGGCCACCGTTACCGGGCGGCAATGATTAACAAGATAGGTGACTTCATCGCTGTGTCGTTGACCAATCGCAAACAGCTTCGCTGTCACTTCGTTGTCTTGCAGTCGTGCTCGGAGCACGCGATAGGGTTCAGGAATCGGAGCTTCAAAAACTTGCGGGACAGCTCTGAGCGTTTCCGCGGAAATTACTTTTACATCTGGCGAGTAGGGGATGCGGATCTTCAGCGCCGCAAACACATCACTGATATGGTTTGCGATCGTCACGAACGGCTGCGGCGAGCCGCTAATCGGAATATTCCTCCCCGATGCAAATAGGAGTCCCACGATCTTGTTGTCGAGATTGATGATTACCGAACCCGAGTCACCATGCGTGCTGAAGGGCTTGGTATTGTCGATGTTTTGAATTGCAATCTGACCGGTGAAGGTAAAGTTGGTTCCGTCTTTTGTAATGCTGAATGAGGGATGGTTGTCATCGACAACACGGCCCTCGGTCCGGCCGGTCGACTTCCCTACTTTGAAAACCGGCATACCACTGACCGCTCGCTGATCTCCCACGATCGTATTGCGCGGCGGGCGGCCGCCAACACTGAGCCCATTAATCTCGTTGGAATAATGAATGCCGCAGCAATGGCAACAGGAGGAAACGTCGATAGCGGCGATGGCCCCATCGACATTGCTGCTGATCTCCTTACGTCGCAAGACTCCGACTTTGTCAGCGTCGTCGGTGGGACGTACCGGCAAGTCGCCGAGTTGGGCTGGTGGAATCGAAGTTGGTGGCGGCTGATAAACTTTGTCACCCGTGCGTCCGGCGCTGCCGTAAAGCACATGCCAGTTGCTTAACATGACGGGCGCATCATCAGTCGTATCGATGGCCATGCAACCGAGCGTGCCCCGGGACATCTCGGTGCCGTTGCCGGCTTCGTTGAGAACGACGATGCGATTTGAGATTTGAATGCCGCCCTTTATGGGCCGGTATTTTGTGTTGTCGTCGCTAAATTCAAACTGACCCACGACATTGACGTCCGTCGGAACTCCATTGATTTCGGCAGGGATCAGCTCGTCCGCCGGCACCGAGGCCTTATCCTTTTTCTGCTTAACGTAGACGCGAACGCACAGTTGGTCGGTTACCCTTCCCTTCGTTTCTTTGAGGCCAACACTGACATGCAACACGTTCGGATTCGCTAACAACTCCCGCTCGGGGCCACGAGCAAGCATTGACCGGATCGCGTCGTTTTCTGCTTTGAGTTGTTCGCTCGTTTTCATCACAGAATGAAGCTGCAAAGAAAGTGAGGGACGATTCTGAGATCGATTGCAGTCTGGAATTAGGCTCTCGGATCGAGTGTAATGTTCATTGCGTACAGCACCGGTGCGATCGGACAAGCCACCCCTTCACCTCGTACGTTGGTACCCCAGAGCAGACCAACTACTTTGTTTGCGGCATCAACCACCACCGCGCCCGAGTCTCCGTCAGCTGAGAACAGCTTGTCTTCTTCGAGCGGTCTCAACAGTAGCTGTCCCGGAGTTAACTGGCCCTTGTCTCGAGGAGAAGCAGAGTCGGAGTAGTTAACGTCTGCGACGATACCTCGCGTGACGCCGGTTGCTGCGCCGATTTTTGTTACGACGTCACCCAATTGCGCGATGCCGTGTCCATTTATAAAAGTCGGGGATTTTGTCCGTGTCTGACTTGCGAGGACAGTCGGAGTTTCTGTGTAGGAGGCAATGGCGCAATCCAGGTAATAGTTTCCACCTGCGAATTGCACAGTCCCAATTTTGCCGTAGAGAGTATTTCCGATCCCGGAGAGGCCAAGTCCGTCGTCAGCTTCATTTATTAGCCAAACCACCCTTTCTTCATCCGCATCATTTCCGAAAAGCACATGCCAGGTACTCAAGAGCACCGCTTGTCCAGTGTGTAAAGTGTAAGCGGTGCAGCCGAGTGTTCCGGGCACGCCTTTCGAATTAATTATCCCCGCTCCTACACGTGGTTGCGGCATGATGGGTGCTATTCACCTAACGATGCGACGAGACAGAGACGAACTCACGAATGACCTGGGGGGAAGGCGTTAACTCTCAACGAACGGGTCTGAATAGTTCCTCGCGCGTTAATCTCGGAGGCGATTGGCGCGAGCGCTCAGTGTGGCGGACTTACACATGCCAACTACTTGCGAGGAAGAGCATGAAAGCAAAACCTACGAACGAGTTCACTACGAATTGCGTTAGCGGGTCGCATCTTAGTTATGCCTTTAAGACATGTCAACATTTTCGGGAGCTAAAATCTCCCGCCTCCCAAAACTTGGATCTGACAACTAAATCGCAGGCCTTACCCTCAAATGATCCCGGTGCCACTTTGTGATAAGGTGAGCCAAATCAACTTGGCCATTCAGCGTCAATCAAAACTTTTCATGCTAAGTAAGCGTAAGCTCCGGTCAGTAATGAAAGTCTCAGCGACGCGAGGCGGGCTGGCGACCGGCATTATCCTCGCGGGTTTGTTATCACTGCCTGTGTGCGCACAGCAGGCTGAGCCCGCGACTCCAGTCGTGGTGCAGCCTGGTGCGCCGGGCCAGCCGACCCGGACACTGCCACCGTCGACGAGGGCCATACTGCCGCCACGTTCACCGGCAGATGTGCAGTTCATGCAGGGCATGATCATGCATCATGCGCAAGCGGTTGAGATGACCGCGCTCATCGAATCGCATACGACGACGAAGGATCTTCGATCGCTGGGAGCGCGAATCAGCCATTCGCAGGCGGACGAAATAAAGTTTATGAAACGGTGGCTCGAGGCCAGGGGAGAACCGCTTTCGCCTGCGATGCCGGCAATGGCGGGCATGGATATGTCGAGCCATGCGACTCATTCGGGCCATTCGATGCTTATGCCGGGTATGCTTACGGCAAAGCAGATGGAAGCTCTCAAGGAAGCGCAGGGCGAGGAGTTCGACCGTCTATTCTTGACGGGGATGATTCAGCACCACAACGGCGCGTTGATTATGGTGAAGGACTTGTTCGAGAAGGCGGGTGCAGGGCAGGACGCTGAACTATTCAATTTCGTGACCGATGTCGACAGTGGCCAACGCGCTGAGATCAGGATTATGCAAACAATGCTGGGTGAAAAACCTTCGGAGGAGAAACGATGAATCAAGTCCGCAGTATTACTGTTCGTTTTCTTATAGCTTCATTTGCAATGTGCTTGTGCTTTGTCGCCAGCGCGCTAGCGCAAACGCCATCTCCATCCCCATCTCCATCACCTTCTCCGGAGTCGGCGAAGCCCGCAGAAACAAAACCGGCCAACCAAGCCGAGCAGAATCCCTTTGCTCCTGAACCGGCGGCACCTCTACCGGCTGGAATGACTGGCTCCGATACCAATGACCCGCGCGCCAAGCTTGCACCAGGAATGTACGACGCTGCTGAAACATCGATGGGCCTCAAGCACGTCGTGCTTGTGAAGAAGCCTGACGCGTTTCAACTTGGCTCCGACAATCCAGATGATCCGAAGGTGCAGAAGACTCTCGGCCTGCTTGGCATGGGCGCTAGCGACTCAGCGAAGATACCGAAGCCCGTAGCGTTGGTTATCGCTCAACTGGCTTTTGCAAACTCGGATCTTGCGTTCCAGGGTAATCATCTGTTTCAGGGAAACTTTTATGGCATGAATATCTTCGACATTTCTAACCCGGCGAAGCCGACCTTGTTAACTTCGATGGTATGTCCGGGTGGGCAGGGTGACCCGTCCGTTTACAAAAACCTGCTCTTTATGTCGGTGGAGATGCCAAACGGGCGCCTGGATTGCGGTACACAGGGATTCCCTCCGGAACCCCCTAAACCGGAGCCGCCTGCAGGCCAAGAGAACAAGCCCACCCCGCCGGCAGCACAAAAAGATCGTTTCCGGGGTGTCAGGATTTTCGATATTTCCGACGTAAAGAATCCGAAGCAGGTGGCCGCCGTGCAAACTTGCCGCGGCTCGCACACGCATACTTTGGTGGTCGATCCGAAGGATAAGGAAAACGTTTACATCTACGTTTCCGGAACGTCTTTCGTCCGCCAAAGTGAAGAGTTGCCTGGATGCTCGAGTGAAGCACCAGATAAAGATCCGAATACGGCACTATTTCGCATCGATGTGATCAAGGTGCCACTGGCGAATCCGCAAGATGCGAAGGTCGTCAATAGTCCTCGAATCTTTGGGGATCCTCAGACGGGCGTCCTCAACGCGGTGAAGAGCGCCGGCACGCATAGCAAGGAAGGAATTACCAACCCGTCCGCCAGCGACCAGTGCCACGACATTACTGCGTACTCAGCGATTGGGCGCGCCGCGGGCGCCTGTTCCGGAAATGGAATTCTGCTGGACATCACCGATCCCGTTAATCCGAAACGCCTGGATGCGGTAAACGATCCAAACTATGCGTATTGGCACTCAGCCTCGTTTTCCAACGATGGGAAAAAAGTTGTGTTCACCGATGAGTGGGGCGGCGGAATGGGAGCGCGCTGCCGCGCAACCGATCCGAACAAATGGGGCGCTGATTCTATTTTTAGTTTGCAGGACAACAAGCTGAGCTTTGCCAGCTACTACAAGTTGCCGGCCGCCCAGGGCGACAGCGAAAACTGTGTCGCACACAACGGCTCGCTCATTCCGGTTCCCGGCCGTGACCTTAAGGTGCAGGCCTGGTACCAGGGCGGCATCTCTGTCATGGACTTCACTGACGCGACGCATCCTGTGGAAATCGCCTATTTCGATCGGGGACCGATTTATCCGAACATGCTAGTGCTCGGCGGCTCCTGGTCCGCCTACTGGTACAACGGCCATGTTTACAGTTCGGAGATCGCCCGCGGCTTGGACATCTTCGAGCTAACGCCAACGAAGTTCATGACTCAGAATGAGATCGACGCCGCGAAAGCGGTCCGCGCGACTGAACTCAATGTGCAGAACCAGCAAAAAATCGAGTGGCCGCGAACGTTGGTCGTGGCAAAGGCGTACGTCGATCAGCTAGAGCGATCGCAAGCTCTGACTGCTGATCAGATCGCTGCTCTACGGAAGGCGATTCAAAACGCCGAGAGCTCACAGATGAAGCAAAAGGAGCTGGCAAAACTTAAGAGCCTCGCACCGTCGTTGGAAAAGGGGGCTGTGAGTACGAAGAGTGCGGCAGACTCAACCCGAATGCACGAACTGGCGGAGATTTTAAAGAAACCAGCGCGTTGAGATTTTACGAGGAGATGTTTTTGGCGAGCCGCGAAACTGCACGCGAATCCCCTAAAGCTCAACTCTAAGCCGAGTAATGGGTAGGCGTTCGGGAATCGTCGAGTGGATTACATCAGTTCACAGCGTGCTCTACTACTGAGATAGTGGTTGCGGCATGTGACGAACGAAGTCAAGGCACTGGTGCTGATTGCTGAAGTTGCGCGGATGATTGAACTTTAGCCAGCCGTTGTTCTTGCATTCGTCTGTGTCCTTTGGAGGACCACAACGAGGTTCATTCCCCGGAATGTTAACGGTTGTCGGTTTACCTACTGACGTGATGAAGGTGTCGTACACGACCACATCCGTGGCACCGACGTTCTTTCCGCGATGGACGCGGCCATTCATCTCCTCGAAACCCTGACCCGGCGTAAGCTTCTGTACTCCGCCGCAGCCATCATCGACCGTTAAGGTTCCGCTCTTTACCACGTTAAAGGCATGGCCCGGATGGTAGTGCCAGGGAAGCTCCTCGCCGGGCTTCATCGTGAGCTCTCTCACTGTAAGTTTCACGGGACCGTTGAACACTTTTGAATCGGGAATCGTGCCCTCTACGAGGATGTTTGGGGTTGCGGAATGCACGCTGACATACAGAACAGCGACAGTTAAACAGATCGCGGGTGCGAGTCCTTTGCTAATTCTCCTTACGTTCATCGACATGCTCCTTTCAACATCCCGCAAGATTGTTTTCGGTGCAATGGTGGTCTGCGGAGAGCCGCCCTTTCTGGTTCTCGCCGCTCGAATTTACGTGATTCGTTGCAACAGCTAGGCTGACGCAAACTATCGTACCATCCGAGCTGCATAGGTGCGCTTTTCTCGGCGTTGGTTTTTGCTAGGCAGTGTTATTGAAAACCAGCGTCGTCACAAAACCTCACAAGTGAGGGGTCTGACATTTTGACGCTAGTTGCGAACAGCTGATCGGTTAGGGAAATTTGGTAGGGGGATCGAACCTCCGACCTTGGGTTACTTGCTTCTAAAACGTCTTATAACGAAGATCCCGCCACCCATCACCGCAAATACGCCGGCCACGAGATCAATCAACAGTGGTCTACTCGTATTTGATGAGCGCGCTACGAACGCCTGAAAAACTGAAGACCGTTTCGGCTGGGCGCTTTCATGATATGCCTGTGTTTCGGCAAGGGCGATCTCAGCTTCAAGCTGTAGGCGCTTCGCGGAGATAGTTTCGAGCTGCTGCAAGACGCCTTTCTTTTCAAGCTCCAACTGGCGGCGGCGAAATTCTCGTAACTCCTCGGGCTTCGTCGAACCAAACCCAGCTAACGAACGGGCAATATTCTCCGGCTTAATGTCTTCGTCGAGCAGCTGAACCCGGGTACGCAGGTTGGCTTCCTTGCCCTGAACACTGATCAACTCCAAACGAAGTCTCTCTAACCTTTCTTCGGCTGGCGTTGATTGCTGGGCGAGCACGTTACTTGTTAACACCAGAACCGATAAAACGATCAGGCTGAGTTTGTATTTCATAAATCCTCCACCAGAAAAATCTTCAGGACACAACCCTGTCGAACTTCTTCATGTCTGCCCAATACTGCGGCGGTATTAGCAAAGTGTGCAGGACCGATTGAAGATTACATTTTTCAACGATTCCATATACTCCGACAAGGTGGACGAATAATTGATTTGGACTAAGGTGAAGTAAGCGTCGCACTTTGTGGGGTACGAGTAAGGCCTGTACCTGTAGCAACAAGCAGTAGCGCCAAAGGCCCAAGTGTCGGCGGTATTGCCTATAAAGCAGTGCCGTATGGCGACTGTAGACAAGATCGCGATCGATGTGTCGTTCGCGATCACCTCGCCATTCGGCGTAGCTACCAGGCAACTCTGGAATGTGTAACCCCTCGCCTATCCCCCGAAATACCGTGTAGAGCTCATTCTGTTCACTGCTCGAGAGCGGTTTGTAAAGCAAACGATATGCGCGCTCGGAGTAGTCAACGAGCATGTAAAGCACGTCTCGGTAGGCCCAGGCCGGAATGGTTTGCTCACGGCTTCGCTCGACCGAATGGTGTTTCGCGTTGATAAAATCAAGCGTACGCCGAGCGTTGTCTTCATCTGCGAATAAGATCTCCTGAGAGTAGCGAACTGTTGAGAAAAGTCGTCCGATTGGGTCAGCAGGAATTCGACCGGTGAAGAACAGCCAGTCGACGGCACGATTTAGCGCAAACTCTGCAGCGGAGCCCGCAAATATGAGCAGCACGAGATCGGAGCTGCCCCATATTGTTCGTACAATCGAACGGTGGTCGATGAAGTCACTCATATCAAAGCGGCCTGATTAAACAAATCTGAAATCCAAAACTCGAAACGGCAGGAACAAAGTTTCAGACCTCAGTCTCTTTCCCCAAACTGCGGCTGCCGCGCCACAACATCAACGCAGCCAGCATACAGGCAGCGGGACAAATAAGCAGCGAGTAACGCATCTGCAAAGGGTTCGTCGCAACACCGAGCCAGTCGTTGAGCTTGCCGATGACATTCGAGCCCACCGCGTAGGCGGCAATATTCACGCTAAAGAAGTAAATGCCGATACCAAGTCCACGCAAGTGCGGCCCGGCGATATCGTGCACGTCGGCTGCTGCCGGTCCCAGCCACATCAGTGACAACCCCAGGAGGACAAAGTTCGCGAGCAATATGAACGGGATGCCATCCGAAAAGATCAGCATCAGCCAAAATGGGATTGCGATCAGCGCGGCCACGGAGCTGAAAAGCATCCGTCCGCCGCGACCAAAATGGCGAAACCGATCGGCGAACCAGCCTCCGAGGATAGTGCCAGGCACTCCCGCAACCAGCGATAGCATACCTCCCCACAAACCGATGGTCGCAATGTCAAACTTGTGCACGCGTGTGAAAAATGTCGCGCCCCAAATCGATAAGTTGTTTGCGGCCAGGCCGAACAGCGCGTATCCGAGGTAGTGATACCGTAGCGGCACAGACCGAAAGAGAATCTTCCAATCCTTGCTGGTATACCGAACTGCAGTCGTTTCAGTTTGACCTCGGGGCTTTTCCTTGAGCAGGAAAACCAGCACCGCGAAGAACAGTCCGGGAAAGCCCAGCAGGTAAAACGCCCAGCGCCATCCGAAGTGCTGGCCAACCCATCCGCCAAGGAAGAAGGCCAATCCCGCACCCACTGCGATGCCCGATGAATAGATTGCTTGTACAGTCGCGCGCCGGCGGGGAGGAAAGTAATCACTTAGAAGCGACAACGCCGCGGGGCCCAGCGTCGCTTCACCCACACCGACCATTACCCTACAAAAGAACAGGGACCAGAAACTGTCCGCGAATCCCGTGAGGCCGGAGAACAGGCTCCATACCGCCAGCCCACCCGCAATCATGTTCTTGCGGACGACACGATCGGAGAGGCGGCCGAAGGGAATGCCCAGGGCCGTGTAAAAAATGACGAATGACGTTGTTCCCAGCAACGCAAGCTGCAAGTCACTGAACGCCATTTCCTTTTTGATGGGAGTGAAGAGAATGTAGATCAGCGTGCGGTCGAGGAAGTTGAGGACATAGACAAACGTCAACAAGCCAAGCGCATACCAGGCATAGGCGCCCGGCCGCTGTTCTAACGCTTCGAATGAACCTTGTTGTTTACTGATCGCCGGCATTCGTGATCGTCAGCTAATGAGGACCGTTGCTTCGCCCCTTATCACCACTTCATTGCGCTGATTTGCGCAGACAGTTTCAAGTTTTAAGATTGGCTTGTCTTCCCGAACTGCCGAGACCGTGACGCGGGCCGTCACCGTATCGCCCGGGAAGACCGGCGCCACGAACTGGAGCGTCTGGCCCAGATAGATACTTCCCTGCCCCGGCAATTCGTTGGCAATCACTGCCGAAATCAAAGATGCGCTCAACATGCCATGAGCGATGCGCCGTCCAAAGCGCGTCTGTTTAGCGAATTCTTCATTGAGATGAAGCGGGTTGCGATCGCCTGTGGCATTAGCAAAGGCACGGATGTCATCGTCGCTAATTGTTCTTGAAAGCGAGGCGGTGTCGCCCGGTTTGAATTTCATAATTGATAATCCAGGGATTTTGCAGATTTCACGGCGTGGCCTTTAGCCGCAACCAGAGAACGATCAACGAAAAATACACGACCCGACATTTCGTGTTCATTCGTGAAATTTAGTGGATCGTTCGCTCAGCCGAGTAAAGAGATTCGATCAACTCGCGATGGTGCGCCGTAACAACTTCGCGTTTAAGCTTTCCGGTCGGTGTTACCTCGTCTTTTTCCATTTCAAAATCGTGCTCGAGAATTGCGAATTTCTTGATCGATTCGGACGAGGAGACCCGCGCATTGACTTCAGCGATCATCTCCTGCACCAGCTTGCGCATCGACTCAGATCCGGCAAGATTGTTTGGGCCCCCTGCTATTTCGTGAGTGCGGATGAACTCGGCGGCTTCAACAGGATTCAGCGTAATTAACGCCACCAGGTAACTCCTCCCCTCACCGTAAACAAGTGCGTGACTAATCAGGTGGTGCTCCTTCAGCATGTTCTCGATGAGTGCCGGCGAAATCTTCTTCCCGGTTGAGGTGACGATCAGTTCCTTCTTGCGTCCGGTGATCTTCAAGAAGCCGTCCTCGTCTATCTGGCCGATGTCACCCGTTAACAGCCAACCATCGCGAAACATCTCGGCGGTTTGTTCCGGCGCTTTGTAATAACCGCTGAACATCATTTCGCTGCGAACCATGATCTCGCCATCTGCTGCGATTTTGACTTCACAGCCCGGCATCGGCGGGCCAACCGTGCCGAACTTGTGGTTGTCCGCGCGATTGAATGCGACGCAGATATTTTCGGTGAGTCCGTAAGCTTGCAGAATCGGCAGTCCGGCCGCATCGAAAAACTCGGCGACCTCAAGCGGCAGCGGCGCACCTCCAGACGTTGCCAGACGAATGCAACCACCGAAGTAATCTTTGACTTTCTGCAGTACCGGTGCGGCGTCAACATCGAATTCGCTTCGTAGTTCTTTAGGAACTTCCTGCTTTGATTGACCTAGTCGAGAAATTCTTCGGCCAACGTCGAGCGCGTCGTTGAAGCGCTGGCGTTCTTTCTCAGGCGCAGCTTCAACATCGGCAACGATGCGCGCGTGAATCTTTTCGAAGAACCGCGGCAGGCTGGCGAAAACCGTCGGTTTTACTTCAAGCATGTACTGGCCCAGCCGCGACAAATCATCGACGAAATACGCAGAGGCGCCGGCATAAAGCCGGTTATAGAGACCCGAGATGCGCTCCGCCACATGACAATAAGGTAGGTAAGAAAACGCCACGTCGTTGTCGAAAATCGGAACTATCTGGCGCATCGACTCGACGCTGTTGATGACATAGCGATGGCTAAGACACGCGCCTTTGGGCGGACCAGTTGTGCCCGACGTGTAGACCATGATCGCGACGTCTTCAGCTCCGGCCGTTTCGGCGCGCTCACTCAGTAGTGCGGAAAAGTGGTCTCGATTTTCACGGCCACGACCAAGCAGCTCCTGGTAACCAATCAGCCCGTTCGATTCACTCGCAGCAGACTCGTCAAGTACGACAATCACTCGTAGCTTAGGTAGCAGATGGCGAACCCTAAGGACCTTTTCGAGTTGCGCGCGCGTGTCGACTACGAGCAATTCAGCATCGGAATGGTTGATGATGTACTGGCACTGTTCGGCAGAACTCGTGGGATACAACCCAACTCCAACTCCGCCTGCGGCGATCGTGCCGATGTCGACGATGGGCCACTGCGGTACGTTGCCCATCAGGATGGCAACAGAACCGCCTTTCTTAAGCCCCAATGACAGAAGTGCCGTTGCAAAAGCATGGACTTCCTGATCGAAGCGAGCCCACGAAATTCCCTCCCACTCTTCGTCACGGCGAACATAGAAGACGCTGCACGACTGGGCGGAGTCGCGATATGTTCGTACGCGATCGACGAATAGCGAATAGATATTCAGGTAGTTCATTGCCTATTTCGAGATCTGAGATTTGAGATCCGAGATCTGAGGGTCACCAACGAAAAGCGACGCAGGCCATATTAAGTCCGCCGCCTGAGGCGCACATGATCAGATTATCGCCGCGTTTCACTTTGCCTTCGCGGACTGCGTCGTCCAGCACCATAGGTATGCACGCGGATCCTGTGTATCCCCACTTCTGCATGATTGTGTGCGTCCGCTCAAACGGCAGGTCGAGTATCCGCATCACTTCTTTGATCGTGCTCAGGTTCACCTGAGTGAAGAGAAAAAGCCCGATGTCATCCAGCGTGAGGCCGGACTTCTGCAGCACCTCCCGAATAATTCTGGGCCAGCCTTCGATATTTACTTCCGGAGGATACCTCTGGGCAAAGCGCACCTTGGTCCAACGCCCTTCGCGCAGGACTTCTTCTGTTACAGGCATGCGAGTGCCGCCCGCATAGATGCCCATGTAATTCGAGAACGTGCCATCAGCGAGCAACTTCGAAGCAAGGAAACCAGGCCCTTCGTGGCTCGCTTGCAAGACAACTGCGCCGGCGCCATCAGCGAAAATTGTGGCCGTCTTTTTGTCGTTCCAATCGAGATACTTGCTCATCGCGTAGGCGCCGATCACCAAAATATTTTTGTATCCCGGATCAGCGATGATGAACTTCGACGCCGTATCAAGGGCAGTGACGAAGCCGGAGCAAGCGCAATTGATGTCGAACGTCCCCGCGTTCTTTGCGCCGATGCGATGCTGAACCACAACGGACGTCGCAGGCGACAGATGTTCAGGAGTGTCGGTCGCCAGGATGATCAGATCCAGTTGTTCAGGAGTTATCCCGGCAGCTTCAAACGCTTTCAAACTGGCTGCCTCAGCCAGGTCAGCGGTGCTTTCGTCAGCGGCGCAGACGTGGCGTTCATTGATGCCAATCACCTGAGAGACAAACTCGTTGATGTCCTCGCCGAGCATGCGACTGAGGTCGTCGTTGGTGAGGACCTTCTCGGGCACATACGAGCCGGTTCCAATGATGCGAGCGTGGGTCATTCTAGTTTTGCGTTAAGAACTCACCCACTGTGCGATTAAATTCATCGGGTTGCTCGATGAAAAACAGATGACTACCACCTTCGACCAAGCGTAAGCGCGCGCCAGGGATCCGCTCAGCGAGGTTCCGCGAGTTCTGCACCGGCACGATCCTGTCAGCGTCACCGCTGAACACGAGCGTTGGGGCTTTGATCCCATTTACTCGAGACTCCGCATCGAATCCGATTCCAGCTTTTAATTGAGCGCTGAAAGCTTCTTCCACCACCGGATTCGCCAAGCGCAATTTGATCACGTCATCAACCTCACTTGGATGGCTGCGCACAAAATCGGGGGAGAAGGCTGGCAACAGAATGCGCCGGATCCGCTCTTCGGTGTTAAAGCCATTTCTCGAGAGGACTGCCGTCAATATGTCTATCGAAGGCGATACATGGTTGGGCCCACCAAAACTGGTGCAGCAAAGTGAAAGCGTGCGTGTCGCTTCGGGATAAGCGAGCCCGAATTCCTGCGCCACGAATCCGCCGAAAGACACTCCCAGGATATGCGCCCGCTCAACTCCGAGTCCGCGCAGCAACGCGACGGTGTCATCGGCCAGGGACCGCATTGTGAACGGCTCCGAATCGAATGACGACTGCCCAATACCTCGCGGATCGAAGGTCACGACCTTGAATTTGGTAGCCAGGGAAGCGATCTGCTTAGACCAAATCCATGCGCCGGCGGCAAAGCCAGGGATGAGAACGAGGGGTTCACCATTGCCATAAACCTCGTAATGGATATCAACGTTACCGAGAGTGAACTGTGGCATGTGTTGGAAGGTATCCCACCGAGGCACGGATAGACAAAGAGACGGTGCGGCGCCGCGTAGCGGCGGTGTGATTTTAGCCCGGCCTTTCAAGGCCGGGTTGCGAGCGCCGAAATAATGCAAGTCGCGTCAGCGACGATTGAATAAGCCTCTCCGTCGTCACTACGTGACGAGTCGTCTGCGTCACTTCAGATCCCGGCCTTGAAAGGCCGGGCTAAAATCTTGTCGTCGCTACGCGACGAAACGCCGGGTCTAAAAATTCAGCTTGAAAGCAAACTGAACCACACGAGGCCCGGTACTCGCCGAAATAATTTTTCCGAAAGACGCAATCGCGATGTTGTTGACTGGATTTGCGTAATTAACCCAGTTGAAGACATTAAAGAATTCCGCCCGCACTTCACCGCGGACGCGCTCGTTGATCGGGATAAATTTGATCAGGGAAAGGTCGACGTTCTTCTGTCCCGGACCAGTTAGGAAGTTTCGCGGCGTATTGCCAAAAGGCGCCGCCCGATCAAACGTCGGATTATTGACAACACCAACACTCGTGCCGTCGAGGCGCGGACGCGAAGTCACGAACGCTCCTTGAGTGATGTAATTATTGAGGCAGCCCGAAACGTCACCACTGCATTGGATTTGCCCGGTAAAAGCGGGATTGAAATTGGCGCGACTAAAGACCGCGTTCCCGGGATTATCAATTACTGAGAATGGCAAGCCCGACTGGAACACCGCAATCCCTGCAACCTGCCAGTTGTTCAGCAATGCGCGAGCGAAGTCTGATTCGTACTTCGACTTCGGCAGATCGTAAACGCCACTGATGACCAGCCGGTGTTCGCGATTGAAGTCTGAACGTCCATAGTTCAATTTCCAATTGAACTGGTCGCCGGCCGGGCTGGCAAGTTCATTCACCGGCGTGCCGTTGTAATAATCGTGCGACTTTCCGTAGGTGTAGGCGGCAGTCATCTGTAAACCTTGTGCATAACGCCGCGACAACGTCACTTGCAACGAGTTGTATCTCGAGTTTGACGAGGATTGAATCTGGTGCACACCGCCGGTCACATTCTTGTTCGTGGCAAGATTAGTTCCGGCCGACAAAGGCGGTACGAAGCTATTCGTGGCCGCCACATAGTTTGGCTGGTTGAGGTGTATTACTTGTAACAACTTGGTGCCTTTGTTGCCCACATAACCGACTTCAAGGACCGTGTTGTTCATGAACTCCCACTGCACACCCAGGTTGTATTGCTGCACATACGGTGTTCGGATATTAGGATCGACGAAAACCCCACTGACCGGTACACCGACAAAGGGCGCGAGTGGCGCAAGCACGGACGGGATCGTCGCCACTGTCGGAAACGACGAAGGCGGTGGAAGCGGCACGAATGGATCGGCGAACGGGCGCAACAGACCTGGTAAACCAACACCTAATCCCAGATAGGGAAAATTAAAGAGCTGGGTATTAATAAAACGAGTCGAGAAGCGATCGTAGTAAATTCCATACCCCCCGCGGACAATGATCTTTCCGTCGTTATCAGCACGATAGGCAAAACCTATGCGGGGCGCAAAGTTATTCTTGTCGGTCGGAAACAGTGTTTCATCCACCGTCGGAACGCCGGCAAGCTGCCCGCCTGCGGCCTGGACGATGCCGTTTGGCGGCGCGCCCACGCGAAATTGTTCCGGCAGGAAATTTACAAGTCGTCCTTGTGAATCAACCGGTGGTCCAAAATAATCGTAGCGCACGCCCAGGTTCAGCGTAAGACGATCATTGAACTTGTAATCGTCCTGCACGAACCCTCCAAAATCCTTGACGGTGTAGTGACGGTCGAAAACCCCAGATCCCAGAATCGATATGCCGCTGCCCAGCAGGAAGTTGTTGAAACTGGTGAATATTAGTTGTCCACGGGTAAAGGCATTGAAGAAGAAATCGAGAACGGAATGGCGAAACTCTCCGCCAGCGCGGATACGATGTTTTCCGTGGAGTATTGAAACCGTGTCTTGCACCGTCAACACATCAATCTTTGAGTGCTGGTCACCAAGCGGTGACGAACCAAAGAAGAATGACGAGTCCACACCCGCAACCTGAATTGTGGGCGCACCCGGGTAGAGACTCGCAAACGGAGTCGTGATGCCGAGCTCTGCAGCAGTAAACGGCTCCTCCGGTGTACTCGTCGCTTCAATCGAGTTGATACCAAACCGAGCTTGATTGGTGATGTTTGAGTTGAACGTGTAATTGTCGGTGAAGGAGTAGAGTACATGTGAGATTGGTATGTCACCGCCGAAACCAATCAGTTGATTTACTGGCTGGCCTTCCAGCCGGTTTCCGGTTCCGGCGAAATTGTAGATTGCCTGCAGACTCGGGTTCTCGGCAGCAAACAGTTTGCTCGACAATGAATGTGTGTTGGTAAGGTTGAAGTCAACATTTACATTGAATTGATTTTCACGAAACCGCGAGACGCCCGATTGGACGACCTGCGTCGGTATCCTCGCCGCTGCTCCCGCCGCGCCAGCTACGCCTGATGACGGAATCGCAAACTGCCCGCCGGGGAGTCGCGCGTTCAGGATGTTAACCGCGACTGGATTGATACTCGCCACGGGAAGTCCGAATGTGGCCGCCAGCCCAGCTGCAGTTCGATTGTCATCCCGCAAGCCTGCGGGAACCGACGGGAACGTCAGACTGTTTGAAAGTGAAAGGCCATTGCTTTCGCGGGTACCTTGATAAGAAACGAAGAAGAAAGCTTTGTCACGCACAATCCGGCCGCCCAGCGTTCCGCCGAATTGGTTGCGCGTTAGAATCGGGCGTTCCAGGCCGCGTGCCTTTATAAAGGGCTCGTTTGCATTTAGTGCTTTGTTACGCAGGAAGTAGAAAACATTCCCATGAAAATCGTTGCCGCCTGAGCGCGTTACCGCTTCGACGTTGCCGCCGGCATTGCGCCCGTTCGAAGCATCGTAAAGCGAAGTTTGGACAATAAACTCCTGCAAGCTTTCCGTCGATGGAACCGCCAGATTTGGAGTTGAGTTTGTGCCGATGGAATTGGCATCGACGCCGTTGACTTTGACGCTATTACTCGTGGTGCGTTGACCGTTGACACTAAACGCGGTGTCGCCACGACCCAAATCGGTGCTGTTTGGCACCGACGCTTGCGCTCCCGCCTGCAGCACCAGAAGCTGTTGAAAGTTTCGGGTCGAGAGAGGCATTTGCCGAATTGTTCCACCCTCAATCACGCGACCGCTTTGCGAAGTCTCCGCCTGCACGACGGGAGCTTCAGCCTCCACCACCACGGTAGCTGTGGTGCCGGTCAGGCTAAGCTGCACATCAAGGGTCGTGGTTTGGGTAATATTCACGACGGCCTCGGTCTGATAATCCTGAAAGCCCTGAGAGGTAACATCGATGCGATAGCGCCCCGGCGGCAAAAGCGTAAATGCAAAATGGCCGTCACTATCGGAAGTTGTCGAACGCGACGAATTCGTGTCCAGATTCGTCGCCGTTACGTTCGCACCCTGCACGAGTGCGCCGTTGGGATCAGCTACCGCACCGCTGATCGTTCCCGTGGTCACTTGCGCCCTTACCGCGCCGGCGAACCCGATTACCAAAGTGATCGCGAACAGACACGCTAATTTTCTAGTTCTAATCATTGTTAAGACCTCCAGAAACATTCAAGAGCTTCACATCATGAATCCACCACTGCATACCAAAGTCTCGCCACTGATGTAGTTCGACTCTGGCAGGCAGAGCAGGTAAACCGCACCGGCACCTTCTTCCGGTGTTCCCAAACGACCGAGCGGAATGGTGCGCTCCGCTGTCGCGACCAAATCCTGATTGACTCCGATTTTGATTTTTCTACCTTCGATTTCCACCATCGCATTGTCGCGGGCATCTGATTCACTCAAGCGCGTCCTGATAAAACCAAAAGCGACGCAGTTGACGTTTACCTTGTAGCGTCCCCACTCCTTACTTAACGCTCTGGTTGCTCCGATGATCCCGGCTTTGGCAGCGGCGTAGTTAAACTGCCCTGCATTGCCGCACAGACCGGAGATGGACGAGATGTTGACGACCTTGCGAAAGATCTCCTGTCCGGCGGCGGCCTCTCTTTTTGCGGCGGTGCGGAT
Source organism: Pyrinomonadaceae bacterium (assembly GCA_035697425.1). GTDB lineage: Bacteria > Acidobacteriota > Blastocatellia > Pyrinomonadales > Pyrinomonadaceae > PSRF01. The sequence goes on from DASSCX010000072.1 coordinate 23,242, forward strand.
GAACTCAGCTGCGGCGCGCAAAATGCGAAACGGCGCGGTCAGATGCACATCAATAATTGCTTGCCACTGTTCGTCCGTCATTTTTTGGATGACGCTGTCCCAGGTGTAGCCGGCGTTGTTGACGATGATGTCGAGCCCCTCGTAGGTCTCGAGCGCACATTGCACGAAGCGTTCGCCAAACTGTGGTTCGGTCACGCTGCCGACGCATGCGATTGCTTCGGCGCCGCACTGCCTGATTAATTCAATCGTTTCCTGCACTGGTTCAGCGTCTAAGTCGTTTAATACAACCCGCGCTCCCTCTTGGGCGAGCTTCATCCCAATGGCCCGACCAATGCCCCGCCCCGCACCTGACACCAAAGCAACTTTGCCTTCGAGAGTTCTCATACTCCGATTTACGATTGCTGACTGCGGATCGCGGATTATCTGATCGTGTCTTGCTTCCATTGATCTCGGTGCCACCTCTTTCCTCCCTGTGTCTCTGTGGTAGACGTCTTGCCCTAGGAGGACGTCAAACCAATCCGCAATCCGCAATCGGCAATCATCAATCGGCTCAGATCCGCACGTTGCGGTCCGCCCAGTAAGGTTCACGCAGCTCGCGCTTGAGCGTTTTTCCCGCAGTGCTGCGAGGAAAGTCCTGCATAAACACGACAGCCCGGACGCGCTGATGTTTCGCGTCAACGCGTTCGTTGATCCAGTCGCACAATTCTGCTTCAGTGACTTCGCCTGGTCGTTGGAGGATCACTGCGGCAAGCGGAGTCTCGCCCCATTTTTCGCTGGGTACACCGAAGACCGCGACCTCGCGAACCGCGGGATGCTGCACGATGATTTCCTCGATGTCTTTGGGGAAAACGTTTACTCCGCCGGAGATAATCAGATCCTTCTTGCGATCGACGAGGTAGAGAAAGCCGTCCTCATCGACGTAGCCCAGGTCGCCACTGTGCAACCAACCATCGACAACCGCCTGGGCGGTTAGTTCCGGTTGTTCGTAATAGCCGGGCATCAAGGCAGGGCTGTATCCAACGATTTCACCAACTTCGCCGACCGCAGCTTCTCTTCCCTGGCTAGCGACTATTCGCATTTCGGAAAAAGGAACCGGCACGCCGACCGAGTCCGGCTTGGCTGGATAATCGTTCTTGTCGAGGATCGTGATGAATCCTTCGGTCAAGCCGTAGAGCTCGTAGAAACATCCCGGCAATGTTTTCGTCAGTCGATCTTTGTGCTCACGATGTAGGGGTGCGCCAACCGAGCAAATAGCTTCCAGAGAGCTCAACTTCTCGGCGGAAAAGGCCGACGAGTTCAACATGGCAATAATTTGCGAGGGCACCATCATCACGTGTGTCGCACGCTCGCGCTCAACCGCGGCGATAAAGCTTTCCGGTTCGAAATGCTTTTGCAGGATGTAGGTGGCGCCGAGATACATCGCAGGCATCAGCATTACAAAGGCGCCATTGAAGACGATTGAGCCGGCGTGAATGACAATGCTTTCCGGGCGCATGCGGAAGGATGAGGCGAACATCGTGCAGTACATACCCCTGACGTAATGAGTATGCACAATGCCTTTGGGAAGCCCGGTCGTGCCGCTGCTATAGATGATATTGAATAGGTCGTCGTCTTTGATTTCCACCTTCGGCGGTTCGTCGCTGCTGGCTGCCGCCGTTAACGCTGCGTAGTTTTGGTAGCCCTCATTATTGTCGGTCGAGATATAGCGTTCGGCGGGGATGTCTTTGAGTTCTGACTTGATGGACTCCAATTCTCTAACGACAGAGGAGTTTGTGATTACTGTCGAAGTGTCGGAATCTCGCAGCAGGTTCAGCAGTCCCTTGCCGCGCAGCAATTGACTGAGCGGAACAATCACCGCGCCAATCTTTACGATGGCCCAGTAGCATTCAAGCAGCTCCAGGCTATTCGGTAAGATCGTTGCTACCTTGTCGCCCTTACTCACGCCCAAGCTCAGCAAAGCGTTAGCAAGCTGATTCACACGCCGGTTAAATTCCCGAAAGGTTAGCAGGCGATCTTCAATAACGATCGCGGTGTGCTGGGGACGGTATTGCGCATGTCTGGGGAGGAGAGAACCGATATTCATTCGTTCTTCCCTTTCGGCTTTACGGTCGGCGGTGTCCCTGGCGAGACCGAAGAATCCAAACTAGTTTCACCGAAAAATCTCCAGATCTCCGCACTCGCTTTCGGTCCTTTCGGGTCGGCAAATTGACTTGCGATCGGGCTTCCGGGCCAGGCATGACCGAGACTCTCCACGATCCATTTCTCCATTAACAATCGCCCACTGCTGTCCTTGTACTGATGCCTCGTGTAGCTGTAGCCATTGGGAATAGCGCCTTTTGTTTCGCTGGGCGATTGAATTGTGACGCTGTCGTTGTCTTTACCGTCGTCCAGGTAGTCATTTGTCTGCGCCCATTGAGCAATTAGCTGATCAGTGTTAAGCGGGTTCAGATAAGGATCCTTCGTTCCATGAAAAGCGATCACGGGCATTCGCTTTTTTGATCCGCTTGAACTCTTCTGCATTTCCTGGTAGGCAAGCCGGCCCTGTTGATTCGGATCTGGACCACCCACCTTCATCGAAGCCAACCCGGCTTCAACTGTTGTTCCGGCTTTGTACTCCTCTCCGGCAATTACCCCGAGACCTGCGAAAAGATCTGGATAGCTGGCCGCCATCACGACGGCCATCGCGCCGCCGGCTGAGATTCCGACCACGTAAATGCGTTTGGTATCGATGCTATATGAGGAGCGTAGGTCCTGAATGACGGCAGCGATGAGAGCAGGCTCACCCGCGTCGCGCGCTTGATGCTTTGGGTCGAACCAATTCCAACAGCTAAGCGGATTAGCTGCGGCAACCTGCTCGGGATAAACCACCAGAAAATTATTCGCGTCTGCCAGCTCATTCATCCCTGAAGCAGTGGCAAGGTCTTCCGGCTTCTGCATGCAGCCGTGCAGCATCAACACCAGGGGAGCCGCCTTCTCTTTGCGGTATCCGGATGACACCCACAATTTGTAATCACGCGAGCCGAAAGAATTCTTGACCGTTCCGCTCACCCAACTGCCTCCGTAGGCTGCAGTGTTCAGAAAGGCGAGCGCGATAACCGAGATGATTAGTTGTTTGAATTTCATGGCTTCTCGCAAGTCGCAGCAAATTCGACGATCAAATCGGCAACTCTCGAAGCACCGCGTTCCCCTAGAGTGATGGTGAAATGTGTCGTGCCTGAGATCATCTCTTCCTTCATTTCTGGAATGCATTCCCGAAATGACTGCATCATCGAATCGGGGAAAATCGGCGGCTGGTTCGGCTGCAACCCTTTTTCGGCACGCAAAAGCAGCACAGGAACACGGAGGGATTTCAGTCGCCCGACAATCTCGTCTTTCTTAAACGCCTCGGCAACGTCCAGCCCCACCGCGCCGGCTGCTGCTTTAGGCTGAACTGTTGTTTCGCCTGTAACTTCGTAATCAAGAAATTCTTCGATCCAGGGATTCCAATCGTCGGGTGGAAAATTCGGTTGACTGCGCCAAAAATCCAGGAAGGCGCTTCTCGACTCGTACGTTCGACTCAGCTGGGCGATGCGCAAGGCAAGTGTTGCGTCAAGCATTTGTGAGGCATCAACTCCAACGGGCAAGTCGGGAACATAGCCCCCGTCGATCATGATGATGCCGCTGACGAGTTCCGGATTTTGCTCTGCCAGTGCAGTGGCAACAAAAGCTCCCATGGAGTGACCGACGATGACACAGGGCCCGAGTTCCAGGGATTGCATTGCCACCGCAACGTCACGGGCGTGTTGGGCCATGCCGTAAGGGCCGTCGGGTTTATCGGAGTCCCCACGTCCGCGCAAATCAGGAGCAAAGAGCGGCCTCCTGCCATTCAATCGCTCGGCAACTCCTACAAAACTCACAAACGATGCGGTCAGTCCGTGAATCGCGATCACCGGCGATTTGCGCCCGGGCCAGTAGCCGAACGCCAGCTCAACTCCATCGCCGGAGATACGCCCTCGTGCTTCCCTCGTCACTTTCAAATGATTCCGCATCACAAACTGCCTCCAGCTTCCTCGGTTAAACGAATGAAATTGGCTGCCCTGTTAAGACTTAAATAAACACGAACGTTCGTTTTTTGAGGAGGTAAACCTTTCCAAAAAGCTTATGATCAAGTCCCCTTAATTATTTACTTGTTCCCTTGCGGCCACGGAGAGTCGACTGTGTCTTGTGTGTCGCTTGCTCTGACGATCGCTGATTTTTCGACCGCAAGATTCCGCGAGAGTAAATATCGGTCAGGCTGTTAATCGCCTCTTCGTCACTAATGCCCAGGTGCAGATTTCCACCAAAGAGTTTCTCCACGATGAAATAATTGAAAAACTGCATGTACGCGGCGGTAAAACCAATTGCCGGATCCACTCCGTCATGCAGGGCGCCACTGCGCCGGAGTTCGGCAAAGGGTTTTGCAAAACGGTGCCGCAGCTTCTGCGCCAGGTTTTCAAACATCTTGCGAAAGTGCTGGTTCTCAAACTCCAACACATCTATGTACATAAGCAACCAAAACTCGTGGTGCTCGTTGACCATCTGTTTGACGAGCCTCGCAAACCTCTTGAGATCGTCCGGATTCAAGGGGTCCTCGATCTCATCAAACATCGATCGCAGTCGGTCGTCGACCACCTGCTGATATTTCGAGATTATCGAACCGAGAATCGCCTCTTTAGTCGGATAGTAGTTATAAAGGTTGCCGAGCGAGGTCCCAGCTCTCGCTGCAATATTTCGCATCGAGGTAGCGTGAAACCCTTGCCTGATAAAGAGCTGCTTGGCGGCGTCTTCGATGTGGTCCTTCTTGCGTTCAACCGCCTTCTCGCTCAGTTTAGGCATAATCCACAAAAACGAACGTTCGTATTTTATGTAGATTTAGGGACCTGTCAAGCAAAATGAAAAGCTTATGATTTCCTGATGCGCCCTTGCCTCATCATTGCAGAACCGGCTTGGCTACACTTCGAGTATGCCTGGTGCGCGCGCCGGCTGCTGACACATTGAAACCAATGGACGCGCCCAATAAGAGTCCAGCTGGACGCCGAGCCGAGCTTTGTACGGGATCGGTTTGCGATTCGCATTGATTCCTTATTTTCGGTCCAATGGGCTTTGCGTAACAGAGGCAGCGAGACCGTCGATGGAAATCTTGGGCCAGGGTCTTGGGGCCGATATTGCCGCTATTAATGCCGGACCATCTCCCCGGAGGCAATTGCACGGTCAGGATAATTAGGCACGGACAGTTAACTAATATCGGCAATATTAGAATCCAGCCCTGACACTGACAGCCTCACTTTCCCCACCTTTTCAGACCAAAAAAAAACAGGTTGACGTGCGTCGGGATGTGGAGTATATCACCACCACAAAATCCAAAGCTGGTGATAAGCACCAATCGCGCGTCTCCTTCTTATGCCCAGAACCAGGCACATTGCTCCTGCGAAAGCAGGCTGTCTCTTAAGAATTAAGAGCGCTATCGAAATGTTCAAACCGGCTGAAAGAGTCGTGGCGGACTATGTTCTCAGCCATCCGGAACAAGTGATGAGTATGTCGGTATCCGAGGCAGCTCGCGACATTGAGGTCGGAGAGTCGACCGTGATCCGCTTCTGCCGTGCCCTCGGTTATCGAGGCTATCAGGAATTCAAGCTCAGACTCGCGCAAGACCTCGTCGAGCCGGTCGCGTTTATTCATGAAAACATAAGCTTCTCAGACTCTACCTCAGACCTGGCGCAGAAAGTTTTTCAAACCAATCTTAAAGCCGTCGAAGACACAATGAAGGCACTCGACCCGGACATGGTCGAGGTTGCCGCCAAAGCACTGTCAGTGTCCCGTCGTATCGATATTTATGGTGTCGGCTATTCCTCGTTTACAGCTCTCGACGCCAAATTGAAGTTTGTCAGGTTTGGATTGAATGCCGACGCTTTTGGGGATGCTCACCTGCAGGTGATGGCGGCAGCGGCACTCTCAGCTAATGACGTGGCGATCGGTATTTCAAATTCCGGCAGCACCAAAGATGTTGTCGATGCCCTCACAATCGCGCGAAAGTCAGGGGCCACGACCATCGCGATCACCAACTTTAGTCCATCGCCCATTACGCGGGCAGCCGATGTCGTGCTCCTCACCGCATCACCGGAATCGCCCTTGGGCGGTGAAGTGCTGACTTCCCGAATCGCCCAGCTCTGTGTACTCGACGTACTTTCAGTGGCTCTCGCCGTGACGCTCGGTGAAGGCTGCCTGGATTTGATCAAGAAGACGTCCGACGCGGTGAAAAAGAAACGCTACTAAAGCGATAAGCAAGACTCCGGTCAGTTCTAGAACATTACGATCTCCCTTTTACGAAAGTCTCGTAGCGAGACCTTCTTAAGAGTCGCACTAGCGAGCCCAGCAATTAGTGCTGATCG
>DASSCX010000073.1:0-21318 GCA_035697425.1 Pyrinomonadaceae bacterium
CGGAGCTAGTGGATCATTTACCGCTCTCGGGCAAGGTTCCGTCGCCGGATAAGGTGTTGGGATACATTTCCGGAACGCCCAACAAGCTGACCTATACCAAAGATCTCTATCGTTACTACCGCGAGCTGGCGAAAAGCACCCCTCGCGTGCGGGTCTTTACTGCCCCTGAACGCAGCGAAGAAGGGCGGGAACAACTGCTGCTCGCTGTTGGCGACGAGGCGGCCCTGGCAAAACTCGATCGCTATAAAGAGATCACTGCGAAGCTCGCTGATCCTCGTCACATCAATGATGCTGAGGCACAAAGGTTGATTGGAGAGGGCAAGGCGCTCTACTGGTTGTCGGGTTCGATTCACTCTCCAGAAACGGGTTCACCGGAAATGTTGATGGAGCTGGCCTACCGACTCGCTGTTGAAGAAAGTCCGTTCATCCAGGCGATCCGCAAAAATGTGATCGTGCTGATCACACCCGTGCTCGAGGTTGATGGTCGCGATCGCATGGTTGACATCTACAACTATCGCAAAGCAAATCCCGGCAAGAACTTTCCTTCGCTGCTTTACTGGGGCAAGTATGTGGCGCACGACAACAACCGCGATGGGCTTGGTATGGCCCTCGCGCTGACGCGCAACATGATGAAAACCTTTCTGGAATATCATCCCGCCGTGCTGCACGACCTGCACGAATCGGTTCCCTTTCTTTACACCTCAACCGGCACCGGACCGTATAACGCCTGGCTCGACCCGATCACCATCGATGAGTGGCAACTGTTGGCGTATCACGAAGTCGAAGAGATGACTAAGCGCGGTGTGCCCGGAGTTTGGACACACGGCTTTTATGATGGATGGGCACCGAATTACATGTTCTACGTCGCGAACGGTCATAACGCGATCGGCCGTTTCTATGAAACGTTTGGCAATGGCGGCGCTGACACGATGGATCGCACGGTAAACCAGCAAGCACAACGCGATTGGTTTCGCCCCAACCCGCCACACGCGCGCGTGCGGTGGTCGCTGCGCAACAACGTCAACATGCAGCAGTCAGGTGTGTTGTTGGCATTGAACTTCGTTGCTAACAATAAAGAGCGTTTCCTGCAGAACTTCTACATTAAGAGCAAGCGCTCCGTTGCCAAAGCCACCAATGAAGGCCCGGCCGCCTATGTTGTTCCCGCTGATCAGTCGCGGCTGGTGGAAGCAGCAGACATGATCAATTTGTTGCGCTTGATGGGCGTAGAAGTGCACACGGCAAACAAAGAGATCGTCACCAAAGATCAAAAGTATCCCGCCGGGTCGTACGTGATCCGTATGGACCAACCATACTCGCGCATGGCAGACATGCTTTTGGATACGCAGTATTACAACGTCAACGATCCGCGTCCTTACGACGATACCGGTTGGACGCTCGGCGCTTTGCGTAATGTAAAGACGGTTCGTATTACGGAGAAGGAAGTGCTGCGCGCGCCGATGAGCCTGCTGACAAGCGATGCTCGCGTCCAGGGGAGATTAACCGGGGTAGCTAATGCCGCCGGGTACGTTATCAATCACAACACCGACAATACGCTGGCGACGCTGCGATATCGCCTCAAAGACGTGCGCATCCAGGCCGCCGAAGAAGCTTTCAAGATTGGCCAGCAGCAGTTCAATGCGGGTTCGTTCATCATCAAAGCTGAAGGGAATCCCGGCGACTTGCGGCAAAAGCTGGAAGCGGCGGTGACAGAGTTAGGGCTGACTGCCCAGGCTGTCGACAAGCTGCCGGAGGTCAAGACTCACGAGCTGGTGGCAGCGCGCATCGCGATTCTTCACACCTGGACTAACACTCAGAACGAAGGCTGGTATCGCATCGAGTTTGATCGTTTGCAGATTCCTTACTCGTATATTTCGGATCAATTGGTGCGCAACACACCGAATCTGCGTGAAAAGTTTGATGTGATCATCTTTCCGCCGCTGGGAGGTTCGGCTCAGCAAATTGTCAACGGCATCCCGATGCGCGGCGATCCGATTCCCTGGAAGGAATCCGCGCTGACACCCAATCTGGGCCATTCGCCCGACCAAACCGATGATATGCGCGGCGGCATGGGTATGGCTGGCATCGTGAACCTGCAAAAGTTTGTCGAAGCGGGTGGCCTGTTTGTAGTGGTTGCCAACAACTCGCGCATCCCGATCGAGTACGGCATGACAACGGGCGTTTCCATTCAGGAGCCGCGCCAACTACAGGCCCGCGGTTCCGTCTTTACAGCGCAGTTTAGCGATAGGAAAAGTCCGATCGCTTATGGCTATGAAGAAACGGTACCAATTTATTTTAATCAAGCGCCGTTGTTTCAAGTGGCGACGCAGGGAGGCGGCGGTGGCGGCGGTGGCGCGCCCGGAGCGGCAGGCGGAGCACAGAGAGCGACGGGGCGCGGCAGCTTAACGGATGGCGATGTGATTCAGGCGATGCCGCAACCATCACCTGCGCCCTCGCGATCACCGGCGAGACCCGGCGAGGAGGAGTTGACCGAAGAGCAGCGTTTGCAACTCGGGCCGTACTTCACTCCGCTCGCACAACGCCCGCGGGTGGTGCTGCGCTTTGCTTCAGATGAGAAGAAACTCTTGATTAGCGGCATGCTCGCTGGCGGTTCGGAACTGGCAAATGCGCCGGCTGTCATTGATGTCCCGGTCGGGCGCGGCCATGTTTTGTTCTTTGCCAACAATCCGATGTGGCGCCACCAGACGCAGGGAAGTTTCTTTTTGCTGTTCAATGCGGCGATGAATTTCGATTCGCTTAATACTGAGCGAGCAATACCGCCGCCGCGCCCGCAAACGGGAGCGGCGACTGATGAGCAGTAGATAGAAACAAAAATCAGGGTTAGAACTGTTATTCGTGATGTTTCGTGTGGTTTCGTGGATGGTAACGCCATGTGTCGATAAACGCGATCCACGAATTGACACGAAACATCACGAAGTCTGTGTCCAGGCGTTACCTCAGGAAATGCCGTTAGGGCACGAAATAATTTTCAAGGCAATCATTTAGATCTTTTAAGGAGCATTAGCCCATGTCAACCAAGATGGCGGTCACGCCCGACAACGTCATGCAGCTAGGCTTTGGGTTTACTGGTTCGAAAGTGCTGCTCAGCGCGATCGAGTTAGGCTTGTTCACTGAATTATCAAAAGCGCCACTCAACGGCGAGCAGTTGCGCGAGCGTCTTGAGCTCCATCCGCGCAGCGCTCGTGACTTCTTCGATACGCTCGTTGCTGTAGGAATGCTGAGTCGCGAGGGTGACGTATACAGCAACACACCCGAAACTGATCAATATTTGGTCAAAGGCAAGCTGACGTACATCGGTGGCATGCTGGAAATGGCGAACGAGCGGCTTTATCAGTTTTGGGGTTCATTAACTGAAGGATTGCGCACGGGTCTGCCACAAAATGAAATTAAGACCGGCGGCCCCGGGCTGTTTGAGGCTCTTTATGCAGACCCAGAACGCTTGCGCCTTTTCCTGGCGGCGATGACCGGATTGAGTATGGGAGCTTCCCAGGCAATTGCGCAGAAGTTTCCCTGGGACAAGTACAAAACAGTCGTGGATGTTGGCGGAGCGCAAGGAGGGCTGCTGGTGCAACTGTGTCTAGCTCATCCGCACTTAAAAGGAACTAGCTTTGATCTTGCCTCAGTCGAGCCAATCTTCACAGAGTATGTTGCCACTAACGGTTTGAGTGACCGTTTGAAATTTCAACCCGGTGATTTCTTCAACGAACCCTTGCCGGCTGCTGAGGTCATCACGATGGGACACATACTGCACGATTGGGATCTGGAGCAGAAACGTATGCTGCTCGACAAGGCTTACAAAGCGCTGCCTGAAGGCGGGGCTCTCATTGTCTTTGAAGCCTTGATTGATGACGAACGGAAGCAGAACGCGTTTGGTTTGATCATGAGCCTGAACATGTTGATCGAAACGCCAGGTGGATTCGACTACACCGGAAAGGATTGCACCGCCTGGATGCGCGACGCTGGATTTCGCGAAACGCGGGTAGAGCATTTGATCGGATCGGATTCGATGATCGTGGGCATCAAGTAAGCATGACCCGTGGAGGCGCCGGTTTCCTTTGCGCTGCCTCACATCAGACGGCAAAGCCGATATTTCGTTCGCGGAAGGATTTTTGGGGCAAAGCTAGCAAGTTACGGTAATCCAACTCGACAGCAGTCAGCCTCGACACAAAGACCTTAGTGGGAACGAGTCTGCCCGTGCGGACGTAAAGGAGTTGGTGCTAGAATTACCTTGCCGTCGTGGTGACGGCTTTTGTCCTTTGGAGGTTATCGATCATGGATGAAGAGAAAGATCCCATTAATTCGGCTTTAAACGCAATTTGTGACGCCGCCCGCTATCTAGGCGACGCCTCCTATGCTGTCTTGCCACGCGATATGGCACACAGTTTGGGAGAGTTTAAGAAATCATTTTTGAACAACGTGCGTTATCTGGTTGAGAAGGATATCGAATGGGTGGACGCGCGCGTTGCCGGTGGCGATCGTTTACGTGAGGAATGGAAACGAGCCTGTACCCGCGACGACTCAACAGTCACTGGCGAAGCTGAACCGGCGAGCTAAGACTCCGGGTCGGCAAATCTAAGAAGATTATGGAAGTCTTACTGGCTGAAGAATACGGATTCTGTTTTGGGGTCGAACGTGCCGTGGAGATGGTGGAAGACGCCGTCGACGAAGGGCGCGGCCCGATTCGTTCCTTGGGTCCCCTCATTCACAATGCCCAGGAAATGGAGCGCCTGGGAGGCAAAGGTGTATCCACAATCGATACACCTGTGGAGGCAGACGGGTCAGTCGCGGTGATTCGAGCTCACGGAGTAACACCGCTGGTGCAACTCGAGCTGGAACAACGTGCGGCGAAAGTGATAGACGCGACTTGTCCTTTTGTTACGCGAGTGCAGCATCTCGCCGAACGCGCGGCGGAGCAGGGACGTGATGTAGTAGTGGCAGGCAATCCGGATCATCCCGAGATGATTGGCGTCGTAGGCTATGCTCCGAACAACACGTATGTCGTGCGCGACGCGGATGAAGTAGCATCGTTGCCGACTTTGCGTTCGCCACTCGTGGTGTCCCAAACAACTATCAAGCTCAAGACATTTCTCGAAGTTGCGGAAGCCGTGCGAGCGAAAGCCGACGCGGAACCGCAGGTAATTAATACGATTTGTTCCGCAACTCGTGATCGCCAGGACGCGGCGCGCGCTCTCGCCGGAGAGGTCGATGCCTTTTATGTGATCGGCGGACGGCATTCTTCGAACAGCGTGAAACTGCTGGCCGTTTGTCAGGAGCAATGTAGCAAGAGTTTCTTGATCGAAACCCCCGCAGAAATAAACGCCGCTGACCTCGAAGGAGTTGCGCGCGTGGGTGTGACGGCAGGTGCCTCAACTCCCGATTGGCTAATCAAGCAGGTGGTTGCGCGTCTGAATGAGATTGGACAGCTGCAACCGGCTTGAGAGACTCTGCAAATGAAACCGCCAAGACGCAGAGAAACGCCAAGCACGCCAAGACCTTAAAAGAAAGATTGCCACTAATCGGAAAAATTCAACATTTCAAGTAATTCGGCCATAACCTTACTATCGGAGCCTCACATGACCGATAAGCCAGCTCCACCTAATCGCCTGATTTCTTCGCTGATCCGAGAGCCTGATCACCATCTCGATAACTTAGTCCGTTCGGTTATCGGAGCCGCAATCGAAGTCCATAGACATCTCGGGCCGGGTCTTAGTGAGCCTCTCTATGCACCGGCGCTACACGTTGAACTAGCCATACGACGCATTCCTTTCGAATCCGAGGTTATTCTGCCGGTCAGTTATAAGGGACATCCATTGGGCAAGAGAAAGATTGACCTGCTCGTTGATAAGCGCCTAATCGTTGAAATCAAATCGGTAGAGGCCTTAGCGCCTATTCATACGGCGCAACTCATTTGTTACCTGCGCCTGACCGGTAAGCAACTGGGCCTCTTGATAAACTTTAATGTCCCGTTGCTGAAAGATGGAGTGAAGCGGGTGGTTTTGTCTTAGTAAAGGATAGAGAGGCGTTGTGCGCTGAGGGCGCGACTCATTTCCAGAGAATCAACGTGGCTGCTAATTTGTTCTTGGCGCTCTTGGCGGAACTTGGCGGCTTGGCGGTAACTCTTTCAGCTAAAGCTCTTCCACTTGATCGAGAGCGTTGATGATTTGCCGCGCCTCATCTGAACCAAACTCCATCGCCTGGCGGCGTAAGGCATCGCGCGCAATTTCAGAATCCACCGGATCACTCAACAATCCCACTAAGACCGACGTCGGGAATTGCGAGAGGGCTTCGTTGGCCAGAGCCCGAACGATCACATCTTCCGAGCGCGCGAGCTCGCAAATCTCACTCGGCGCAAAACGCGAATTTAGTGCGTCCGCCAGCACATCGATGCGCTTGTAGTCGCGTTGCTGATCCGCCCGGCGTACGAGTTGCGCAAAGACTTCGGCTGACTGGGTCTTCTCCTGCAAAACCGTGGCACAGGTGTTGGCAATGTGGCGTAACTGTTCACTCTCTTCGCTGTCGGTCGCGGCAGTGGTTTCCGCTGCGCGGTCGTCGAGTGCTGATAGTAAGCGGCTGAGTTCGAGATCAGCGCGCGGATCGTAGGGCGGGTTTCGCTGCGGTGAATTTGCATTTGAGAGCTGCAACGCCCTTTCGACGAGACCGCGGGTTGTGGGGCGCAGTTCGGACCAAACCGTTGCCACCCGCCCGCCGAGGTTTTCAATCATTAATGCCAAGTCCTAAGCTCTCCTCGTTATCCCCTTATTATGAACGGCGTACTATACGCGATGACCTCAGGAAACGCGAGAATGCGCATTCCCCGGGTATCGTGTAAGTGTCTCAGTTGTGATCTTTGATTTCCGCAATCGCCGGGAAAGGGATTTTGACTACCTCTCCGTTTGAGCATTCGATTTTCACACTGGGCGTGGTGAGGGCTTGGGTAGTTTTCATGCTGCGTACAATACCGCGGATCCGACGACCATCCACCGTAATCACTTCTACATTGTCCTTACCATAAAGCGGTTTGAGGGCGGCGAGAGCTTTTGTGACTTCCACAGTAATTGTTCCTTCGGGTTCATTTCCAAGCCAGGGGAAAGCAGATGCGATTCTGCACGTATCATCCGCATATGTCTAATGGGGTCGCCCCGTGCCGGAGCTGGGCAAATATGATATCGACAGTCGGATCATGCGAAATGCAACCAAAACGCTGCGAAACACACTTTCGCCAGGACGTTCAGAGGATTGGGAAACTTAACGTCTGCACTACAAATCGTGCTCGTTTTTGACTTACTATGAGTTGCGCTCAGGGAGCGCTCGCTGATGCAACTGGCAGGCAGTTTTTGGCGTATACCCATGCGGAGTCGATTTCAGGGGGAACCTCTAAGTTGGTGAGAATCTCATGTCGCAAAGTTCAGAAATGAGTGGCAAAGCAGAATTCGATTCAAGTGTCACCACTTGTGCAAACTGCGGCACGCCCATGCCTTTAGGTCTGCGGTTTTGTCGTAATTGTGGCTTTCGCTTGGGCGAAGGCCCGGCTGAGTACACAGAAACAGTCCGCTTCCCCAATGGCCAACCCGGCGTTGGCACTACGCAACAACCATTCTCGCCTAACTACGCGGCGCCCTTAGCGAATGCGCCCTCCAGCGCTTTCACCAAACCGCGCAAACGGATGAGTGGAATGAGTTGGATGTTCATCGGGCTGCTTGTTTTCTTTCTCGCGGCGGCCGCGTTTACCGCCATTATCACGCCGATCCGGCGCAATGTGGCTTCCATTTCCGTCCCTGAAAAGCCGCGCGCCTTTATTGGTGTTAATGATTTTGAGACCGGAGAGGGAGGGGTTACGTTCAACAACGTCGAACCGCCGGGCTCGCCCGCCGATAAAGCCGGTCTCGTTGGTGGCGACATCATTACCAGCTTCGATGGTCATGTGGTTACTACGGATGACGAAATGACCGAACTGATGGGGAACACACCCATCGGGAAGGCGGTGGATGTGATTTACCTGCGTGACGGCGAGCAAAAGATGACGAAGCTAACGCCGATCACCCGGGCCGATTTTGAGCGTCTGGAAAGAGAGTTTGCCAACCGTGCCGGAGGCAAAGGGCGTTTTGGCTTTGACGACGACGATACCGAGCGGGTGCCGATTCCCGGTACCAAGATGTTTGGCGTCCGGCTCGATGACATTTCGCAGAATTTACCTGCGGACATGGCGGGAATTAAGGAAGGCGATATCGTCGTCGAATTCGATGGCGTACCGATCAGGACTCCGGAAGAACTCTCAGCCCGCGTGCGGCGCGCGGTGCCTTATAACACAATCAAAGTTGTCGTGATGCGCGGCGCGGAGATGCTTGAGATCCCGGTGAAGATGGGGAGACAGTAAACAGAGTTTCGAGTTTCGAGTTTCGAGTTCCAAGTTTCGAGTTGTGGTATCGGGGACAGGTTCCGGGGTGTTAGTTACCAGTTTCAGTTTCGAGTTCAGTCTGAGTGGGACACCTCATGCCTCGTCTTTACTCGGAACTTGAGACTCGGAACTCGAAACTTTTTCTTTCATCCGCGCTTCCATTTCCCGCCTAACCTCTTCGCGTGCTGCTTCGGGCTCATCAGCTTCAAAGGTTTCGAAAAGCGCATACTGAGTTGCAGCCACCAGGCGCAGTTCCCACGCCTCCCGGTTTTGCTGCGACCCACGCGAGAACCACAAGGCATCCAGATCCGCGGCCTCAATACTCGCATCCCCAGGCCAGCTTTGGTCGCTGAGTTCCGACCGCGTCTTCGGACGGAGCAGGGCCCGGCGTAAGCGCCAACCGTGTTTTTCGTAGGCGGCGAGAATTTCCTTAATGCGATCAGGCTGATTCATTGCCAGTTATGCTCGAGATTCCAACCGCTACCACGACCCCGATCTGAGACTTCTGTTGACCATGGCAATTGTCCACACCTATCATCAGTAAACAAAATGCCGTGGCACCAAGGTGAGCAATCCTTTTCGCAGGGGCGGTTCGTAGATTTGCAAGTCCGAGTTCGAGCTTTCCGAAAACCGCCCCACTCAAGTGTTTTTATTCTGGTTCTACTGATTCCGGCGCTCTCAGGTTTTTCGGGAAGCGTCGTCGCTCGTTCTCGACAAAACAGCTATCTACACACACTAATGAGCCCCAATACCAAAATGACTGCGGCCGCAGACAAGAAAGATGTTGCGAAGCCGTTTTATGAAGCCCTGCGCAAAGCCCTGAAAAAACGCAAGACGACAGTAGAAAGAATCTGCCCGGGCGCTGACCCGGTGGCGCGGCGCATTCTCGAAGAGTATGGCGCGATATTTTTGGCAGACAAGAAAGTGCTCCCGCCGCCGGTGTGCGTGTTCACAACCGAAGAACAAGTGACTGCGTTTCAGAACGCAGCTGGCTTTGTCGCTGAAACAATTGCTGACGCCGAGATCGAATTGCAACCGGCGGCGATGAAAGCCTTGCTCAAAGCTCGCGACGATGCCCAGGAGGAATCACTCGACATCACTCCGCGCGGTGGCGCCGAAGCTGCGCGCAGAAATTATGAAGACAGCATGCGACTTTGGGACACGCGTTTTTTGCCGGCGTTGGAGTACTGGGTGGGGCAGGGGCGATTGACTAGTGAGCAGGTTGCTCGCTTGCAAGCTTTGTCGCTGCATGATCAAGTGGCTGAAGTTTTGGAGTTGGAAAAGTCCGGCATCTTTTTCAGCAAAGACTTATCGAAGTCGATTCTCTATTCGATTGCCGCCCCCGGCACCTCGCAACATATCGCGCTGCTCGCGCTTGATGTCACCGAATTCGACAACCCGCGCGTGCGCGAGCTTCTCGCGCAGCATGGCTGGTTTCAAACCGTACTGAGCGACTTGCCACACTTTACATATCTGGGATTAAAAGAAAAGGACCTGCCCAAACATGGTCTCAAAAGCGTAGTCGTAGATGGTCAGACGTTTTGGATTCCCAACGTGGTTTAGCGCCAGACGCTACAGCTCGGCGCTTTTCCAAGCAGTTCGAGTAAAGACATTGACACCTGCCGGGTGGAAGCTTAGGCTTCGTCAGCGTCTCAATTAATAAGTCTTCACGCCCCGATCTAGTTGGCTCCGACGGAGCCGAAGTCACCTCGTCTCGGCTACCAGGATCCGCATTCAAAGTATGGGAGTAACCCTATTCACCAGGAGAAGCAGGAGGACCTATCGCCATGCCTACTAATAAAACTCGAAGAAGGCCTGCGGCTGGAAGCGTTGATCTGACAGATGATTCCGCGACTAGCGGCGAGACCGTGGACGCGAGTCAAAGTTTCAAAGTCTGGCTGCTTGACGTCGGTCCCGACGAATACGGCGACGCGGTGCTGTGTCGGTTCGGTAATAAAACGGTCCTGATCGACGGGGCACATCCCGGGGATGCCGAGGGGAAAGGCGGACATCCTTCAATCCCCGACCAAATCGGCGAGTTACTCGATCAAGAACCGCCATACCACGTGAGTCTCATCATCATTTCTCACGCCCACCAGGATCACATTGGATGTTTGCCTGCGCTCATCAAAGACAATGTGTTGCGCGCCGATTGGGCTTTATTAGTTGATCCGCAGCTTGGTTGGGGCCGCGCCGCTGACGATGATCGCGATGCTGCTATTACCGACGATCGCGTGCGCATTCTGGCAGCTGCGCTCCGTGAGGAAGTCCGTTCAGATCGGACCGATGATGCAACGCTTGAGCAATTTTTGTCCGACGCGGCAACGCTTGAAGACCGCTACAACGACATGATCGAGACGCTCCGTTCACGCGGAACGCGGATCGTACGCCACGGCCGCGACAGCGGCGCAAGTCTCACTGCGGCCTTCGCTGATGTGGGACTAAAAATTATCGGACCTTCGCGCAACCACATGCTGGAATGCGCCGACGTCATCAACGGAGAATCCAACGATGCGATTCAAATGGCGAGCGACGCTGTCAGGCAAGACGCTACCGGGGATGTCGTTGAAGTTTATCGCCGCCTCGTGGGTGGCGCGCCAGACGCGCTCGATGTTTCCCGTCCCGGCCCGGGCGTAAACCTGCAAAGCATCATCACGCGCTTCCTGTTTCGCGGCCACCGCCTCTTGTTTGCGGGTGACATGCAGTTTGAAAAGCCGCAGGTGAACAACGACTTCCTGAAGCAGAGCGTGCTCCGGCTGCGGCAGAAGATTGCCAATGAAGCTCCGTATAGTCTCGTCAAGCTGTCGCATCACGGCAGCGACAATGCCTTTTCAGAAGTAATGCTCCAGGAGCTGGGGACTACAAAGAACTACGGCATCTGCGCGGGCGAATTTAGTAAGCACCACCCTCACGTAAAGGTGCTTAGTTTCTTGAACGACCATCGTGACGATATCAAGTGGGCGCGCACCGACCACAATGGTTTGGTTGCTTATACATTCAGCACTCAGGGAGTGCGAGTTAAGCAGACGACTGGCGAAATTAACGATCCGCAGCCGAACAGTTCGGATATATCGGTCGGAGGCGGAGGTGCCGAAGAGACCCTTGTGGTTGGCACCGGCACGCCTACTGGAGAGAGTGTAATCATCCCGCCAGCAGCAGAGGGCGGGGCGGCTGGGTCGCAATCCGTCGAAGTGCACGCGAAGATTCCGCACGTTAATACTCGAGTGACGATTACGGTCGATGTGCAGCCTGGCGGCGGTTCGGAGGAAGTGGCGTCGTCAGGTACGTCTTCCGGAACCACGGTCACTCCTTCCGACGCTTTCCGGATTGCGGGCGGGCGCCAATTGCCGGAACTACTTTTTGTCACCAACCGCGAGACACTCGCGGCGAACATCGGAGCGACCGAGTGCGCGCGCGTCCTGGCTTCAATTCGCTCGAGTCAACAACAGCTGCTCGACAATCTGCCACCTAACCTGAGCGTCGGATCCGCAGCTGAACTTGTTCGTCGCCGGTTGGCGCAACGACCAAATGTGAAAGGAGTCGTCCTCGTCGGTGGATACGACGTGGTGCCGGCATTGTCGCTTAAGTGCCTCACGGCAGACCTGGAGCGACGGCTTGCAGCTAATGACGATCCAGATGGTTTCGTGGTCTGGAGCGATGATATCTATGGAGTGCGCGGGAGTAGCGGCCGTCTTGAGTTGCCCGTCAGTCGTATTCCGGATGGCAAGTCTGCACAACTGGTCTCCGCGGCCCTGCAAGCTGCGCGGGGACAAGTTGCAGCGGCGCGTGCGGGTGTGAGAAACGTGGCCCGTCCCTTTGCGGACCAGGTCTTCCGCGTTCTCCCCGGAACCGGTAACCTGCATATATCCAAGCCTGCGACCTTCAACCAACAAACCCCATCGCTGGATCTCAAATCGGAGCGGGTATATTTCATGCTTCACGGCGACTACATTGACTCAAGTCGCTTCTGGGGCGAGGGTACTGCAAATCACACGGAGGCAGTGAACATCAGCAATGTCCCACAACAATTCAAGGGCGTCGTCTTTACCGGATGTTGCTGGGGAGGTCTAACTGTAGATACTCCGGCTGGCCGCGTTACACCCGGTCGCCCTTTCGGCCAAAAGACTGTTGGCTCGTCTATCGCGCTCAGTTTTCTGGCACAAGGCGCACTGGCCTTTATCGGATGCACCGGGGCGCATTACTCACCGCTCGAATCGCCATACAACTATTTCGGCGGACCAATGCACACGTCATTCTGGCGCCATTACAACGCGGGCGCTGCACCGGCGTTGGCACTCTTCAACGCGAAGAGTGAATATCATCGCGGCATCCCGCACGGACGCAGTGGTGCAACTTCGATGGCAATTGAAAACAAGATTTTGCGCCAGTATACTTGCCTCGGATTAGGATGGTAGTCGTTGTGGGCAAGCGCAAGCGGTACTGGGTACGTAAGGAGGATCGTCATGGCAAACCTGACTGATTCGGAATTGGACGAAATCATTAAGCAAAGTTTACCGGGGTACAAGGTTTCCTCGAAATCAAAAGTGGCTAGACAAACGACTGAGACCGACTCGGTTCGCAGAGGCGCAAGCGCCTCGCAAACAGACGCGAGTCGGGCCGCGACACTCCGCCGCCGATACCTGGGCACGGACGCCGATGCAACCGACGCTGATGAGGACGAGGCGTCGGAGGAGTCGGCCACTCTCGCTGCCGATGAAGCCGATAGTTCGACTGATGACGAAGACGACGAGATGATTGTCGCAGTCGAACCGGAAACTGTGACTGACCCTTTGGACCGCGGCTCGCGCGCCAAGGCAGCCGTGATTTCAAAGAAGGAAAAGAAAGTCATCGGACAACAGGGATAACGCGATTGCCGATTTTAGATTGGCGATTGCCGATTAATTGGTGTAGGGGCGGCACTCCATGGCCGCCCCTCTTTTTGAAATCGGGCGCCCAGACGCCCCTACACCTTTCCGACATAGGCACTGTCCCAAACCGGAAAAAAGTTTGCCGTCGCTTTCAACGGTGCTAGACTAACGCCGCTCCAAACCCCCGGACACACCGGGAGCGCTCCCCCTGGATCAATCGCAAACTTAATAGCCCTGCTTAACGCCGCACGGATCTGTGCAGCTCCCTAGAGCAGTCACCGGTCGGCCTTTATCCCGAAAGAAGGTCTGCTATGGACGTCCCGCAATTTATCGCCGGTAGGTTTCGTATCGAATGTGAGATTGGAACCGGCGGCATGGGTACTGTTTACCGCGCGACTCACCTCGGACTCGAACGCCCCGTCGCGGTCAAGATTATCAAGCAGGAGTTTGCCGCCGATCGCGACGTCGCCGATCGCTTTTTGCGTGAGGCTCGCACCATGGCGCGGTTGCGTCATACGCACGCGGCGATGATCTTCGATGCCGGCAATCTTCCTGATGGACGGCACTTCATCATTATGGAATTTGTCGAAGGCGCGACACTTTCCCAAGCCTTAGTTCGCGAGAAGCGTTTCTCAGCGGAACAAGCGGTAAAGATTGCCGTGCAGATTTGCGAAGTGTTGGAAGAAGCGCACCAGCTCGGCATTATTCACCGGGACCTGAAGCCATCAAACATCATGCTCAACGAACGCGGTGTGCGCGTTCTGGATTTCGGCGTCGCAAAAGTTTTGGTATCGGCTGATACAACTGCTACCCATGCAACCACCGGCTCGGGCCAAATAGTAGGCACACCGCGTTACATGTCGCCGGAACAATGTCTCGGGCAGCGCGTCGGTGCCCGCAGCGATCTTTACAGCTTAGGAGTAGTGCTCTACGAAATGCTGGCTGGGCGTCCGCCGTTTGTTGATGCCTTGCCTTCGGCGGTCTTAGTCAAACAGGCCGTGGCGCCGCCGCCGCCATTGCCGCAACAGCGTCCTGACATTCCCAAGCAGTTAGCGCTGGTGGTGCACTCCTTGTTGGCGAAGCGCCCGGAAGATCGTCCCCGTACGGCCGCCGCCGCCCGCACCCTGCTCGAAAAGAGTCTCGTGCAGCGAGAGCGCGAGCTACCACAGTCAGATCCCTTTTCCTCAACCCTCGCGGTCGTCGCTGAACGCAGCAATATTGTTTTTCGTCTGGTCGCTCCGTTGGCTACCGTCATCTTTTTGGGCGCGCTGCTTTTCGTTTGGGGTGGGAACGTTGAGACAGCCTCGCAAGCGGGAACTAACGTGTTAACTGCAAGCGAGATGAGCTCGGAATCTACTTCAGAAACAAGTGACAGCGAGGAGCTTTCAACTCCATCACGTGGGCTCGCCAACTCTCTAACACGCACCGGGGGAAGAGCCACGCCCGTGGCGCTCGACGTTGCTCGAGCCGAGAGCATCGCCGCTGCAGTTTCACGGAACACTGTGCGCGATGTTCAGGTTTTGAATACGGCTACGGGTGGAATGGTGGCGGCAATTAAGGCTGCGCGCAGAGGTGGCTTGTCCAGGTTCTTTGTGATGGAACGGCGCGGAGCTGCTTTTCGCATTCTGGCGCGGGGACAACTCGATAACAAAACTTTTCAGCACGGACAATGGAAGGCGGAAAAGGTCGATGCAAATGGCGACGATTTTGATGAAGTTCTGTTTAGCGGCATCAAGCGCAACGGTCGCGCCTCTCATCATCGCTTCGTTCTCTACTCGCCGCGTGAGCGCCAGGCGTACGTACTTGAGGTTCAGAGTAGCGGCCGCATTGGTACTCCGTTCAAGACCGTCTGGTCTAACAACTTGTTGTCGGCGAGAACTGCGGACTATCGCCGTGTGCTGCGAGCGCGGGCGAACATTGCCGTGGCCAAGTTGCGCACTCGCTAACTTCAACCGCTGCGATTGAGGATTGCAGCTTGAGGATTGACTCCTTTCGTTGCGCGCCAATCGGCAATCCCCAATCCCAAAAGCTAATCCCCCAATCGGCAATCTACTTCAATCGCTCGCCTCCGCCTGATGCGTAGCGGATAGACGCCTGCAATGTGTGCATGAAGAATAGCCAGGAGGTTCGCGGGAAACCAGATGAAGTGCGGCTGATACTGGTTCTGGTTCCACGATCATCGCCACCCGCAAGCCGCAGACCGTCTTGGCTGTCCTCGTCTCCACCATTACAAGGTGGTAAATCTGACTATGAGTGTTTGCTGCAAACAAAGCTAACCTCTGAAGATAACAGTATCAGCACCATGTGAAATCCGTTTTACGCTCAGTTAACGAAATAGTAACAACCCGGTGCACGATGCAGAACTCCAACAACTTGCCTCGCAGCCAGCACCCATGTTTTTGGAGTGTGCGGCACCTTGCGCTAAACTCTGCGTTGGATGCCTTCTCAGAATCCGCAAGCTACGAAAAGGCCTTATTCGCTGCCCGGCCCAGTGACCTCAGTCTCCAACCCTAATTCCCAAAGATGACCTCAAGCAGGATCGATCAAGCTGCGTGTGAATCGCTCGCCGACTGCGTGGCTGAAATTGAGAAGCACACCGACGCTGAGCTCGTTATCGTCGTGCGAGCTCGCTCCGGTTCTTACGCGCATGCTGATTATCTAACGGGGGCCATGCTGGCATTCTGCGGTTTGCTGTTCCTGCTCTTCTCGCCAATTGACTTTCACCAATATTGGGTCGCAATCGATGTGGCGCTGCTGTTCGTGCTTGGCGCCTTTATCTCCGCAAAGACGCGCACCATCAGGCGTCTTTTAACCAGCAGGAAATTTCGTGAGCGCGCCGTTCGCACCGGCGCGGCCGCGATGTTTTATGAGGCGGGGATTGCAAACACTAAAGCGGAGCTGGGTGTGCTGGTCTACCTGTCCCTACTGGAGCGGCGCCTGGAGTTGATTGCCGATCGCGGCGTGTTGCAAGTCGTGCCCGCGCTTGAATGGAATGAATGCCTTTTTGAATTGCATCAGGCTGGTAGGGAAGAAGATTTCAACTCGCTGCTCAAGGCACTGCGGCTCCTCGGGGCTCTACTCGCTGCTTATCTCCCGCCGACCAGCGAAAATCCAAACGAATTGCCGGATACCCCGCGAATTGAATTGTGATCAGCCTGTAATGAAAACGCTTGTTAGACAACTTGCGGGAAATGGCCGTTGGCGCTTCGTGTTAGCTGCGAGTGGGGTTTGGCTGCTTACAGTTCTGGTTGCCGTTGAAACCTTCGCCCGAGTTGGCGGCGGGCAGTCGTACGGTGGCAAAGGCGGCGACGGAGATGGCGCGGCGGGAGCAATCCTCTGGTTGATCTTTCAACTCTTCCGGGTTTTGTTATACCTGACGATTGAGTATCCGATAATCGGCATTCCCCTCGACATCCTCGTGATCGCGGGCGTGATCTATTTCTTCTGGCGGCGAGGCCAAAACCGCCAGCCAGCCATCTTTTCAACCGCGGTGGGGACTGCGGCGGCGGCAGATCCGGGCGGCTTTACTCATAGCGATGGTTTCGTTCGCGAATTTGCACAACTGCAAAAGTTTGATCCGAATTTTTCGGAAATCGTTTTCACCGATTTCAGTTACACGCTTTTCAGCAGAGCACACGAAGCACGGGGTCGTGGCGAAAAGGCGCTTGATCTGCTCTCGCCCTACCTGAGCCAGCCTGCGCGAAGCTCTTTGTTGCAGCGGAGCCCGCCGGGCCTGAAAGAAGTTAAGGGCATCATCATAGGTTCAATGGCGGTGTTGGATGTTCGCGGACTCGACACTCCGCTCGTGCAGATCAGTTTGCTCTTCGAAGCTAACTACACAGAACTGGTGCAAACGGGGGGATCTGTTTCCGAAACTGCTTACTATGTCCGCGAGCGTTGGGATCTGGAGCGCAGGCGTGATGTGCTATCTCCCACGCCGGCGCAAGCCACCGCGCTTCACTGTCCTCGCTGCGGCGCAGCTTCACAGCAAGACACCGTCGGCGCCTGCGCGTTTTGCGGCACGAAGATCGAGAGTGGCGAGTTTCAATGGTACGTGCAGCGAATCGATTTACTGAGTCGCGAAGGTCGCGGTCCGTTACTCACGTCTGACGTGGCGGAAGTTGGAACCGATTTTCCCAGCGTAGTGCAGCCGGGCTTCGAGCAGCGACGCATCGAATTCGAAAAGAACCACCCGGAGTTTTCCTGGCGGGATTTCCAGGCGCGCGCAGCTGTGATTTTCAATGAGCTGCAAACCGCCTGGTCAACGCTCGATTGGGAGCGCGCGCGTCCGCACGAGACCGACAATATTTTCCAGATGCATCAATACTGGATTGACGCATATCGACGGCAGGGTTTGCGTAATGTGCTGGATCGCTTTGCGATCCATGCAATGCAGCCCGTAAAGATCAAAGAAGACGCGTTCTACAACGCGATCACTCTGCGAATCGGCGCCCAGGGTTTCGACTACACGATCGATAGCAACGGCCGCGTAGTCAGCGGTTCGCAGAATGTGCCGCGTTCATGGAGCGAGTACTGGACATTTATTCGCAACCGGCACGCGAAACCGCAGGCAGCGCGGGCCGATCTCAACTGCCCTAACTGTGGCGCTCCCCTCAAAGTCAACGTCAGCGGCGTTTGTGCATTCTGCGGCGGCAAGATAACCTCGGGAGAGTTTGACTGGGTCTTGTCGCGGATTGAGCAGGATGAATCTTATGTTGGCTGACATCCAATCACCGTAAGCGGACATCGAACGACATCGCCCTTAGTACAACGTTTACCGGCGAATGGCGCCGGTTTTCAGAAACGAAATGGAGCTATTTGTGAAGCGTTATCTCCTGGTTCTGTTACTTGTTTGTTCCTTTGTTGCTCCCGCCACTTTTGCATCGGTGCAAAGTCCCGCGCGACCCCAGGCCGGGCAGCAGGCGCCACGCTCGACGGCAGCAGCTCCGGCGAAAGCAGCAGAGGAAAGTGTTGTCACCAAAACACTCGCCAACGGTTTAGAGATAATTGTGTTGGAGGATCACTCGATTCCGCTGGTCACGGTGGAAATGGCCTTTCGTAATGGCTCATACACTGAGCCACCTGAGCTCAACGGGCTTTCCCATCTTTACGAGCACATGTTCTTCAAAGCTAATCGTGCCTCGCTTCAAAGAGAAGACTACCTACAGACGATCGATCAGCTCGGGATTATTTATAACGGTCAGACGCAGGAGGAAGTGGTTAACTACTACTTCACTACTACTACTCCCAACTTTGGCGTGGCGATGCGGTTTATGCGCGACGCAGCTCGCTATCCGGCGTTTGACCCGATGCAGTTTGCGCAGGAACGCGAAGTGGTTATCGGCGAGCTCGACCGTCACGAATCAAATCCTTACGGCCAGATTGGCCAGGTGATGAATGACCGGCTTTTTTATAAGTATCCCAGCCGCAAACGTCCCAGTGGTTTCAAAGAAACTGTGCGCGCGGCGACGACGGAACAGATGCGTCTGATCCAGAGTCGCTACTACGTTCCCAATAATGCGGCCATCGTTGTCACCGGCGATGTTGACGCTCCTGCCGTTTACACACTCGTGGCACAACTGTTTGGTGATTGGGAGCGGCGAGCCAAGGATCCTTTCGTCGAGTTTCCGCTCGTTGAGCATCCACCCCTTCCAAAGAGTTCCGGCGAGCTGCTGGTGCAGCCGGTGCAGAACGTGGTGATCCAACTTGGATGGCAAGGCCCTTCTATCGGCAAAGACGACGCGGCCACTTATGCCGCCGATGTTTTTTCTTTCATTCTGCGGCAGCCCAACTCGCGCTTTCAGCGTGCGTTGGTCGACAGTGGCTTAGTGGCTGGGGCCGGCATTGGTTACTACACGCAGCGCAATGTCGGGCCAATTTTCCTGACGCTGCAAACGACTCCGGAAAAAGCTCGCGCCGCAGTTCGTGCTGCCTACAACGAAGTCGCCCACTTCAACGATCCCAACTATTTCACCGATGAAGAGCTTGAGAGTGCCAAGGCTCTGCTGGAAGCTGACGATCTCTTTTCACGCGAGAAACTTTCAGAGTATTCGCATGTAATAAGTTTCTGGTGGGCCTCAACAGGTTTCGAGTATTACCGGGGCTATCTGAAGCGCTTGCGCGCCACCTCGCGAGCCGACATCGGTCGCTACGTCAACACCTACATTCAAGACAAACCGCACGTCGGTCTGGCGTTGTTATCGGAAGATTCAGTGCGCACTTCAGGGCTCACTGCTGAAGACCTGGTAGGAAATCAAAACACAAACACAAAAGCGGCAACTCAGAAAGCAGCAGGGAACTAATCAATGGGAATCTTGCAGAGGAAACTAGAGCGTACTCGGGACTACAGCCGTCGCAGTGGCTTGCGAGGCTTGGCCCTCATGCTGGCGCTGTTGGCGTCAGCGACGGTGGGTTTGTCGCAAACAGCCGTTGATCCGCGGACGCCGAGCGTTCCGGCGGCGCGGGCAACAACTGCGGCAGTGGTCGACGACAGTGCGCGACTGATTACCGAGTTTGAAGTTAATGGATTAAAGGTTTTGTTGAAACGCCGCGAAGGTAATCAAACAGTGGTTGCCGGACTGTATATTCGCGGAGGCTCTCGCAATATCAATGCTAACAATGCCGGAATCGAAGCCCTGATGCTCGACGTCGCCACGGAAGCAAGCGCCAACTTCCCGCGCGAACGGTTTCGCCGCGAGCTGTCCCGCACCGGGACCGTGATTACTTACGGCATCAACTACGATTATTCGGCGCTGATGTTGGGTAGCACGCGCCAACACTTTGAACGAGGCTGGGAAATTTTTGCTGATGCTGCACTCCGGCCCAGCTTTACTCCCGACGATTTTCAACGCGTAAAGCAACGGCAGCTGATTGGCTTGAGTGACGACGAAGATACGCCAGACTCCTACCTGCAAGTACTGCTGGCGCGTGCCGCTTACGCAGGACATCCGTACCTCAACGATCCGCGCGGCACTGCCAAGTCGGTTGGTGCTCTAACGGTTGATGATCTGAAGCGTTACCACCAGCAGATCATGCAGACGTCGCGACTGCTTTTGGTTGTGGTTGGAGATCTGGAGGTTGCGCAGGTGCGCCGGCTGGTAGAGACGTCATTTGGCAAGTTGCCGCGTGGTACCTACAAAGATGTCCCCGTGCCGCCGCTCTCGTTTAGTGCGTCGACGGTGACCGTGACGCCGCGTGAGATTCCGACGAACTATGTCACTGGAGTTTTCTCGGCGCCGCCACCCACCTCTCCCGATATCTATCCCCTCCGGATTGCGTCATCGATTTTGCAGAATCGCGTTTTTGTCGAAGTGCGTTCAAAGCGCAATCTCTCGTATGCGCCCGATGCTTTCCTCGGCAGCCAGGCAGCGAACACGGGAGGAATCTATGTTACTGCCGTTGACGCGAATCAGGCGGTGCGCCTGATGCTGGAGGAGATCACTCGCTTGCAGCGAGACGAAGTGACGGCGGAAGAGCTGCTTGGCACTACCCAGCACTTCCTGACCCGTTATTACCTCGGGCAGGAAACCAACGGCGCCCAGGCGGGCGAACTGGCGCAGGCGGAATTGCTTGGTGGTGGTTGGCGCAACTCAGCGCAATTCATCGATCGGCTGCGCGCCGTGACGCCTGCTGATGTGAAACGGGTTTCCCAGCTCTACATGAAGAATCTGCGCTTTGTAGTGATTGGCGATCCGAAGAGGATTGATCCGAATGTGTTCACGGGGAAGGCGGAAGTTTCGAGTTCCGAGTTCAGAGTTCCGGATTCTAAGTTTCGCGTTCCAAGTAGCAGCACGCAACAGACGCAACCCGTTCTGTACCGAACTCGGAACTCGAAACTCGAAACTCGAAACTTCTCAGTCCCGTTCGCTCATCAGCCTGGCGAACAGTCTTTCATCCAGTTGCTTGAGCGCGCGCGCGGTGCTTAACCCCTCATGTTCATTTCCATTCTCGAAATAAGCGAGGGCCAGATTGTAGTAGCCTTCGGCGCTTTGCGGTCGTAAGCGCACGGCCTCTTTATAAGCCGCGATCGCTTCCATC